>DATALE010000030.1:0-1609 GCA_036261235.1 Ruminiclostridium sp.
AGTATCGAAAAGCTTTTTCCCAATATCGAAAAACTTCTTCCCAGTATCGAAAAACTTTTTCCCGATATCGAAAAACGTCAATCTATATTCAGCATATCGATAACATAGAGAAGTTTACATGCAAGGCTTATAGATAAATAGGTTATTAATTATCTATTTTGTGCTCTGGCAAAGCGTCAGTTCTAAAGTCGGAGGGGCCTGCGAAACAAAAAAATCATTTTTGAATCTATCGTTCATGAGAATAGTGTTTTGTAAATTTTTATTTATAGGGCCAAACACGAGCAACAGCGGTGCTTTTCGGAGTTATCGTTCACTTCCTGAATAAAATATAATAAAAAAAATGGATAAAACCTAAACCTTTTCTATAACCCTGCGTAAACCCGGGAAAACACTTATAAATATTATCGGTTTTTACAAGTGAAATAAATTAATAATTAATTAAAGTTATCAACAGTGTGAAATATTCATGATCCCCGGATCACCCACAGAGCAAGCGCAAACTATCGCCATGGTTTCATTTGAACTTAAAATAACCAAAACCAAACAAATGAAACATCTACGATCCTTACCCCCTACTCCGCATATGATGATCTAACCATCATAAAATATTTCATGTGATTTTCAAAACTTAAAATTTTACCTTATGAAAGCAATTCCTATTTACAATTTTAGGGAGCTGAGCGGTGAGGCAATAATTGGAAAAGCAGATCACATTATTGCTTCGATGACTGGTAATCCAAAATTTCCTGATGCGACGGCACGGGTTACCAAAGTGCAAACAGCCAGAGATGAGTTCGCAACAGCGCTCACCAATGCCAAAGATGGAGGCAAGACAAAAACAGCCGTAAAGAACGACAAACGAAAAACGCTACAGGCTGCTTTGAAGGAGCTGGCTTTATACGTGCAGCTAACAAGTAACGGCGACTTAGCGATGATGTTGAGTTCGGGTTATGACGGAAAAGGCGACGGTGAACCATCGAAAGATCCTGGCCCACCAAAAAATTTTATTGCAAAACCAGGACGAGTCCCGGGCTCAGTGGATGTTTCGATCGAGGGTTATACTCATATTAGAACTTTTGTTTTCCAATATGCCTTGGTGCCCGAAAGCGGACAACCCGTTTGGACAACATTACCGGGACCTAAATCCAGGACTATCAGGGATCTTATATCCGGAAAACAGTATATGTTTCGAGGCGCACTCCAGAACTTGAATGAAATTCTCGAATACAGCGCAATCGTTTACTTGTACGTATCCTGATAAAAACTATAAGTGTTTTTGCGGCAGTACTCTCCTATACTGCCGTTTTTTTTTGACTTAATTCACTGCCGGAATCCCGATTATACTATATTAATTATAACCTGCTTACCCTTCAATATGTATCATCGCTAAACCATCGGCAGTAAAATCCGTTATAAAGTTCGCTTATAATCTTTACTTTTACAGTTTTATTTTCTTATGGACGAAATACAGGAATTAAGGGCTGCGCTGAAGCATTCGCCCGATAATATACCGCTCAAAATACTGCTTGCCGAAGCATTAATAAAGGCTGCTTTGTTTGGTGAAGCCGAACAACAGTTGAAAGAAGTGCTGTCGTTTCAGCAGGGACAT
>DATALE010000047.1:0-8137 GCA_036261235.1 Ruminiclostridium sp.
TTCATAGTTAAAGTCGACATGTCCCGGAGTATCAATTAAGTTGAACTCATATTCTTCCCCGTTTTTCGCGGTATAGTTTAGCTTTATTGCGCGCGCTTTTATCGTGATTCCGCGTTCACGCTCAAGCTCCATATTGTCAAGAAGCTGTTCCTCCATCTCTCGCTGCGGAACTGCCCGCGTCATCTCGATTATACGGTCGGCAAGGGTTGACTTGCCATGGTCGATGTGCGCTATAATACAAAAATTGCGAATATGATCCTGCTGCAAATATCTCACCTCAAAGTGGGAATGTACGGCTGTGCCGTTTTTTGTTTATTAATACATGTATTATATTATATCATAAACCGTAAAGTTGGCAATGAGGCTTTACTATATCTAAGTTGCGGGACAGTATTCCGATAAAAGCTCATACTCCGCGGAAACTATCCTCTCAAGAACATTGTCAAAAAAGCAGAACGGCTCCGGTTCGTTTTGAAGTTTTGTCAAATAGCTCCTGTTAATGTAATCGGCGGCGCTGTCAACATAAAATTTATCCACGGAAAAACTGCTTCCGATAACCGAAACATCATACTGTTTTTCATCGCACGATACCGAAAAAACCTGCAGGTCTTCCCCAAAACCAAGCTGCTTCGAATTTATATTGACGACAATAAGACCCAATCCTGTCAGGAGTAATGACAGAGTTATAAAAAATGATGCAAAAAAATACGAAGCCCGGCTTTTCGCCGGCGCCTCATAAAATTTTATTTTTGATTTTTTTCTTCTAACATGCTTTTTGCTCATAAAATCCTCTGCTGAAACAATTTTCGCAAATTATTTTTAACAATACTTTATATTACTTTATAAAACCGTTTTTTAACTGACCAGCTTATTTATATCGTCGACTGAAACTCCGGGGTGCAGAGCTCTGTTGATAGCCAGCCCCGCAAGCGACGCCGCGTGTTCGACAATAAGGTCGATCATTCGCGGCGTGACAAAAAGTGAAACTCCGCCCGGGTCAATCGACGCTCTGATTTTTTCCTCATCTTTAGGCGGGGTTTCAATACCGGCGCCCTCAAGAACATCAATGGCAAGGGTGGCGGCGTCGACGACCGTCGGCACGCCGAGAGAGATTACCGGGACCCCGAGCGTCTCACTGTTTATCGCAAAACGCATATTTCCTATACCCGAACCGGGATTGATACCTGTGTCGGCAATCTGTATTGTATTTCCGAGGCGCGCAGTCCTTCTTGAAGCAAGAGCATCGACGGCTATAACTGCCGCCGGTTTTATCCTCTCAACGATTGCTTTGATAATTTCCCCTGTTTCAACGCCTGTCTGACCAAGAACTCCCGGCGCAATGGCTGCGACAGCACGCAGGCTTTCCAGACCCTCGATTTTTGTCAGTTCCCCGGCAATATGGCGAGTGACAAGGATACTTTTGATACAGCGCGGCCCAAGTGCATCCGGCGTCATTCCCGCGTTCCCAAGCCCCGCGACAAGAACAAGTCCGGAACCTGCTTTTTTCAGCATTTCCGTAATTTCAGCCGCAACGGCTTCGACCGCCTCATAGTATCCGTCGCCGCCTACGTCATCAAGTTTTCCCGTTTCAACCGTAACATAAGTCCCCACCGGTTTTCCGATAGCCTTTTCACCGCGCTCATCTATCACCTTGACCCGGGAGACTTTAACTTCCCCCCGGCTGAACTCATCAACAATAACTCCGTCGGGTTTTCCCGAACGGGCAGCCCGTTCGTGGGCTTCCAGAGCAAGGTCTGTTCTTATCAGCGACATAATTATATTCATCCTTTCTCACTGTGCCGGGAGTTTTATTCGCTTTAGGCGGCCTGCCGACGAGTTAGCGTCCTCATGTTCTGCGAAAGAAAAAACCCTGTTTGAAAGATTTATCTTCCAAACTTTGCACCTCTTTATTTCTTACGGTTCACCTATTATTCAAATATCAATATGGATATTATACCCGCAACTGGCAAATTTACTCGATTTTGTCCCGGACAACTTTTTTAAAAAAATATATTGCTTTTTTTATTTCAAAATGTTAGAATTAATAGTACTGGTTATCCGTCAAAGGAGGTGTCACCGTGCCAAACATTAAATCAGCGAAAAAGCGCGTTAAGGTTAATGCAGCCAAGGCTCTTCGCAACAAGTCGATAAAGTCATCGCTCCATACAGCTGTTAAAAAGGCTGATGTTGCAATTTCGACCGGCGCAGAGAACAAGGAAGATGCCCTTAAAGTCGCAATTAAGTGCATAGATAAGGCTGTAGCTAAGGGTATCCTTCACAAGAATACTGCAGCAAGAAAAAAATCACGCCTGGTTCTCAGCAACAAGTAATTTTTTACAGTTCTGATTACCTTATACGAAATTAATCCGTTTGGGTTTGAAGCTCCGTTTTACGGGGCTTTTCGTATATTTTAAATAAACGTATATATTGACACAGCTGTTATCTTCGTTTATTATAATGATAAGGATAGTCACACGGAGGTGGACAATTCATGAAAATAAGCAGAACATTAGGAGCTATTGTTGCCGCTGCCACAATCCTGCTTGCCGTTTCAAGTGCTGTCACATATCTGTTGTACAGAGTTTCCCGTGAAAAGGCGTATAACGAAAAGTGGGAAGATTACATCGACTGCGGAATCTGATAAGTTATTAAAAGCATAGAGCCCCCTTACTGTAATTTGAAAAGATACAGTAAGGGGGCTTTTGTTGTTGATAAAATAGCCCTAATTTATCAAATAAACAGCGGATGGATTATAAAAAACACAAAGCCGTATTAAAAAAGCGGCTTTTCGTATCACAATAAAGAAGCGATTAAGTTTCCCATCTCTCTTGTCCCGATTTTCTTATCGGACGAAGTATTTTTATCTGAGATATCTGCTGTCCTGTAACCCTGTTCCAATGCCTTTGACACTGCGTTTTCAACGGTCTTCGCTTCCTCGTCAAGCCCGAATGAATATTTCAGCATCATTGCGGCGGAAATGACCGTCGCTATCGGATTTGCGATGTTCTGGCCGGCTATGTCCGGCGCTGAACCGTGAATCGGTTCATAAAGCCCCAGTTTTCCGCTGCCGAGTGAAGCGGACGGAAGCATTCCGATTGAACCCGTTATCATGCTGGCCTCGTCCGAAAGAATATCTCCGAACATGTTGCTGGTTACGATTACATCAAACTGCCCGGGGTTTCGGACAAGCTGCATCGCCGCGTTGTCAACGAGCAAATCCGAGTATTCAACTTCGGGGTTTTCTTTTGCAAACCTGTGCATGGTTTCCCGCCACAGACGGGAACTTTCGAGAACATTCGCCTTGTCGATGCTCGTCAGCTTTTTTCTGCGGCGCTTTGCAAGGCTGAATGCGGTTTTTGCAATTCGCTCGATTTCCATAACGCTGTAGCTTTCGGTGTCAAACGCTTCTTCGCCGTTTTTACCTTTTCTTCGTCCGCGTTCTCCGAAATAAATTCCGCCGGTGAGTTCCCTGACCATCAAGACATCAAGGCCGCCCTCAACTATGTCTCTTCTCAACGGACATGCACCGATAAGCGCCGGATATAGAATTGCGGGGCGCAGGTTTGCATAAAGCCCGAGTGCGGACCTTATACCAAGCAGTCCCTTTTCGGGGCGCAGGCTTCCCGGCATGTTATCCCATTTCGGACCTCCGACAGCTCCAAGCAGAACGCTGTCGCTCTTTTTGCAAATTTCCACTGTTTCATCGGGCAGCGGCACTCCTGTTTTGTCAATCGCGCAGCCGCCCATTAAAACATCGGTAAATTCAAATGAATGTCCGAATTTTTCGCCTGTTTTAATAAGTACTTTTTCCGCTTCGCCGACAATTTCAGGGCCTATTCCGTCGCCTTTTATCACAGCAATCCTGAATGTCATTAAAATCACCCGCCCCACAAATCAGATTTCTTTTGATTTGACAGCATTTAAAAGGCCGTTGCTGTCGATAATTTTTTGTATAAATTCAGGGAATGGCAGACTTTTATATGTCTCGTTCCTCGTCCTGTTGTAAATAATCCCTGCTTCAAGGTCAGCTTCAATCTCGTCCCCGTCCTGTATTTTCCGCGACGCTTCCTCACATTCGAGTATCGGAAGACCGATATTAACAGCATTGCGGTAAAATATACGGGCGAACGTCGAAGCGATAACAAGTGAAACGCCTGCCGCCTTTATAGCAATCGGCGCGTGTTCACGGGAAGAACCGCACCCAAAATTACGCCCTCCGACTATCATATCGCCAGCTTTAACTTTTTTCACAAAAGTGCCGTCTATATCCTCCATGCAATGTAAAGCAAGTTCTTTCGGTTCAGATGAGTTAAGATACCTTGCCGGAATTATAACGTCCGTGTCTATATTATCCCCGAACTTAAATACAGAACCGCAAAGTTTCAAGCTGTTCACCCTCTTTTTAAAATATCGTCCGGCGATGCAATCCGCCCCGCAACCGCCGAAGCTGCCGCGACCGCCGGCCCCGCGAGATATACTTCCGAGCGGATATGTCCCATGCGTCCGACAAAGTTGCGGTTTGTTGTGGCGACGGCGCGTTCGCCGTCGGCCAGAATCCCCATATATCCGCCGAGGCAAGGCCCGCAGGTCGGAGTTGAAACCGCGCACCCCGCTTCAATGAAATCGTTTACAAGCCCTTCGTTAACAGCGTCGAGGTAAACCTTTTGCGTTGCCGGAATTATGATACAGCGAACGCCGTCGGCAACCTTTCTTCCGCGCAGAATTTCCGCCGCCGTCCTTAAGTCCTCGATACGTCCGTTAGTGCATGAGCCGACTACAACCTGGTCAATCTCTACATTTCCACACTCATCAATCGTTCTTGTATTTTCCGGCAGATGTGGAAAAGCAACTGTGGGTTTAATCTTTGATAGGTCGATTTCATAAGTCTTTTCATACTCCGCGTCGCTGTCTGCCTCATATATCTTATAAGGCTTTTGGGAATGTTCATTTACATACTTAATCGTTGTATCGTCAACTTCAAATATCCCGTTTTTTGCCCCGGCTTCAATCGCCATATTAGCCATGCTGAGCCTATCCTCCTGCGTTAAGTGGGAAAGGCCTTTGCCTGTAAATTCCATTGATTTATAAAGCATGCCGTCGACGCCGACAAGCCCGATGATATGAAGTATCACGTCCTTGCCCGATACCCATTTTCGGGGTTTTCCGGAAATGACAAACCTGACGGCCGCCGGAACCTTGAACCAGCAGATTCCTCTCGCCATTCCCGCGGCCATATCAGTACTCCCGACACCCGTTGAGAACGCACCCAAAGCACCGTAAGTACAGGTATGCGAATCTGCCCCTATGACAAGGTCGCCCGGAACAACAAGTCCCTTTTCAGGCAGCAGCGCATGTTCAACACCCATGCAGCCAACATCAAAAAAGTTTGTTATACCGTGCTTTTTTGCGAAATTTCTCACCTGTTTGCACTGCTGTGCCGCTTTAATATCCTTATTCGGCACAAAATGGTCCATTACGAGCGCTATCTTCGTTTTATCAAAAACCGAGCCCAGGCCCGCCTTTTCAAAAGCGTTGATTGCAACCGGAGAAGTTATGTCGTTGCCAAGCACAAGGTCAAGCCTCGCTTCGATTAACTGGCCCGGAACCACGCATTCGAGCCCCGCGTGTGCCGCGAGTATTTTCTGCGTCATTGTTAAACCCATCTGATTCAACTCCTTTCCAAATTCACAGTAACTAATATTCCAATTAATTATTATATCATATCGCTATTTGTTTTTCTCGTAATCCATTGTAAGTTTATATTCGATGGAGTTCACAAGGGCAATCCATGAGGCCTTTATTATATCGCTTGATACACCGACACTGGTCCAGACCTTATTGCCGTCGCTTGTCTCAATGAGTACCCTTACCTTTGACGCGGAGGCGTCGCGCGGTTCCATAACGCGCACCTTATAGTCGATAAGTCTTACCGTTTTAAGTGCCGGATAGAACACGGAGAGCGCCTTTTTGAGTGCGCAGTCAAGAGCGTGAACCGGGCCGTCGCCCTGAGCGGCGGTAATCTCAGCCCTGCCGTTTACATTTATTTTTATAACCGCCGTTGACGAAGCACCGTTGTCCTCCGCCGGCTGTTCCCCGATTATTTTATAATGTTCAAGCTCAAAAAACGGTTTATACAGCCCCAGAACTTTTCTGATTAACAGTTCCACTGTTGAAGGTGCGCCTTCGAACTGATATCCGTAATGTTCAAGCTCTTTTATGCGCTGCATGACCTTTTTGGTCTGCGGAGAGCTTTTCCCGGCAGACGGGTCAATCTTTCTGATTATTGAAAGGACCGTTGAGCGCCCGCTGAATTCCGACAGCAGGATTTTGCGCTCGTTGCCGACAGTTTCCGGCGCGATATGTTCGAATGACTTAGGTATTTTATTAACTCCGTCGATATGCATTCCGCCTTTATGTGCAAACGCGCATGAACCGACATAGGGGTGATAATGCGGAAGTTTAACATTGGCTACTTCGGCGATTCCGCGGGAAACCTCCGTCAGATACTGCATGTTGCCGTCGGGTATGCAATTGTAACCCCTTTTCAGCTGCAAATTTGCAAGAAGCGTTGAAAGATCGGTGTTTCCGCACCTTTCGCCAAATCCAAGGAATGTGCCCTGAACCTGTGTTACTCCGGCGTCAACCGCCGTCATGGAATTAGCTACGGCAAGCCCCGTATCGTTGTGGCAGTGGATCGCCGTCCGTTTGCCGAAAGCCTCGATGACCCTGCTTGTCATCTCATAGATTTCGGTCATATAAGCGGCGCCGTTTGTGTCACAAAGGCACAGCACATCCGCTCCACCCTGACATGCGGCTTTTAACGTTTCAAAGGCATACCTTTTGTTATGCCTGCAGCCGTCAAAAAAATGTTCGGCATCAAAAACAACCTCTTTGCCTGCCGCTTTAAAATGCGCAATCGTCTCTCTTATCATATCGAGGTTTTCATGCAGCGTTGTCCTCAGCACTTTCGAAACATGCATATCCCAGGACTTTCCGAAGATTGCGACTGTTCCCGTCCCCGCTTCAATCAGCGCGGCAAGATTCGCGTCCTCTTCAGTTTTGACTCCGCATCTGCGCGTACTCCCGAAAGCGCAAATTTTTGCCTGCTCAAGTTTGATTTTGCCGGAACGTTTAAAGTATTCCATCTCTTTCGGATTGGAAGCGGGATTGCCCGCTTCGATATACTGAATACCCAGATGATCGAGCAATTTTGTTATTGTGATTTTATCTTCAACAGAAAAGGCTATTCCCTCGCCCTGCGCCCCGTCGCGCAGTGTCGAGTCATACAGTTCAACTCTTTTATCCATAAAACTGCCCCCTTTTAGAAATAATCCCGTATACAATAAAAAAACAGCTTTTGTCTCCAATTCAAGAGACGAAAGCTGTTATGCTCCGCGTTACCACTCTCATTGACGGAAAACCCGCCCACTCAACCACCGTCTTACAACAGTGTCCCTCTTAACGTAAGGTACCCGTACTGTTCTACTCGGCATAGCCTTTCGGCAGTCTGCTCAAGGGTGATGTTCACAGCCCGGCGTACTGTCTTGCACCTTTCGACAGTTCTCTGAAACACTTTAAGGCTGTTACTGCTGCCCTGTCATAGCTTTTATTGTACTATATCATATTACGCCCGATTTATTTTGTCAACATCAATAGTTTAATTTATTTAAGTTAAAATTTTATCGCTTTTGCGCTTGAAATTTTAGTTATTATAAACATTCACGCGAAAACTGTTTAATAATATAATATTATCAGGTGCGGCAAAGTTTTCCGCACCGCAAATTACGTTTTCCTTTGTCGGAAAAAGGCATTTTTATTATATTAAACAGAAAAGAAGTGATTGATTATGTCCTGTAAAAAAAAGCAAAAAGTTTTAATTGTATTCACAATTTCTTTTGCCGCTGTCTTATGCCTTAGCGTTTTTTTCATTATCTCCGATAACCCTATCGCCGAGTTTATTTCACTCGGATTATCAGCTGTTGCGGCAGCGTCATTTATAATATTTAACTGGAGAGAAATTTTAAAATCAAATGAAAAAGCGGACGAGCCAAAAGAAATTAAAGAAATTTCCGAAGGCGACTGTACCCATACAAAAGAGAAATTTTCGAACCTTATTTCGATAATCGAGGACATTGAA
>DATALE010000065.1:0-1695 GCA_036261235.1 Ruminiclostridium sp.
CCGTGCAATATCCGCTTGAGGCGGGCGCATGGTTCGGCATTAAAAAATCCGGCGGCTGTGTTCCGTGCGTTATCGGCGGGACTTTTTCGGAAAGGTACAAAATCGGGCAAAAAATTTCCGGGTATGTTTATAGTAATAAAATCGGCGACGGAAAGAAGATTAAAAAAATTGATTTTACAGTGACCGGCAGGCTTATGAAGCCTGAAGGTGTCCTGACGACCGCTTGCGGCAGTAACGGAAGGGATTATACGTCATCGTCGCTTTTTGAAAGCAAGCTGGATTCACCGCTAATTATGATAGCTCCGGCGTCGCTGACGGGAAGAACCGCGCCGCTTGGGGTTGATTCGGGAAATGTTTATGTATTCCTTGACAAGTTGAGCACCGACGCGGAAATCCTGTCGCTGAGGAATAAGCTATCTTATGACTACACATTTCTTGACAGCGAATTTATTGCTAATGAGAACAAACAGCTTGCGCAAAACATTTCAATTGATATGCCTTTTATCATCATGCTGTTACTTGTCGCTCTGTGCGGCATTGTATCAATGTGTATGCTTACGACGCTTAAAAACCTAGAAATATTTAAAATTTATTACTTAACGGGATGCCCGCGATGGAGGACTGTTCTTGTTACGTGGCTTTACTCGCTTTATTATTATTTAGGTTCGGCAATCGTGTTCTTTGCTGCGGACACCTATTTGTATAACCATATTGATACGCTGCTGACAAAATCGTATTTCATTATATATCCGAAAATGCTTTTGTTTATCAGCTTGGGAGTGGCGGCTGTCTGCATGCTGTCTTTTGTGATCCCGTTTTTCATTCTAAAACGGCAGAAGACAGTGGATTTATTGCGGGTAAACTAATTTACAGCTGGCTGAAATAAGTTTTTTCGAAAAAGACTTATTTCTGTGATGCTTTTGTATTTAGCATTCCGTATTAAATGGGGGTTATTTATGATCGAGCTTACCGATGCGGTTAAAAAGTTTAACATTGGACGGTTAAATGAGATAACGGCCATTGATAACATAAACCTAAGGATTGAGGACGGTGAAATGCTTGCGATTACCGGACGCTCCGGCGCGGGAAAATCAACGCTGCTGCATATTATCGGCTGCCTTGACGGTCTTACCTGCGGTTCCTGTAAAATTGACGGTATCGAAACCCGAAATCTTTTAGATTCACGTCTCGCAAAACTGAGAAATGAGAAAATTGGGATTTTACTTCAGAATTTTGGCCTTATCGGATCTGAAACCGCTTATCAGAACGTCATAACGCCGCTGCTTTTTTCAAAAGTACCTTTGAGAAAGATGTATGGGAAAGCAAAAAAAGTGCTTGAACTTGTGGGTGTCTCTGACATTATCGGGCAAAAAACCTCGACAATGTCGGGAGGACAAAAACAGCGGGTTGCGCTTGCCCGTGCGCTCGTGAACAACCCTTCGGTCTTGCTGTGCGATGAACCGACCGGGGCTCTTGACAGTAAAACAGCCGATGAAATTATGGAACAGCTCCTGTCGCTCAATAAAAACGGGGTTACAATAGTAATTGTTACGCACGACGCCAAAGTCGCCGATTGCTGTCAAAGGCAGATTCAGTTAAACGACGGCAGAATTGTTGAGAACGACGGTGTTTGCCAATGAGTAAAACGCACGGTAAAAAACGTTACATAAAATTGATTTTACTGTTCTTTCTGTG
>DATALE010000071.1:0-10646 GCA_036261235.1 Ruminiclostridium sp.
GACACTTTCTAATGCGAACGCTAAGTTCCAACGGAGGATCGTCAAGCCATTACCTTCTCATTATAACGAAAATTAGCATAGCTTGTAAAACCAACTGTAGTCAGCAGTTCAAGCTATGCTAATATTGTACCAAACCGGAGGTACAATATGTATCCCCGGCTTTTTAGTCAATAACTGTTGTCAATTAAGCTTGCGTATAATTTCCTTTTTATAATCAAGAAATTCATTGCTTACACTGAAATCAGCGCTGCGCGGTTTTTTCTCGCTGATTACAATTTCTGAACTGATTCTTCCCGGTGGGCCGGACATGATGTAAATCCGGTCGGAAATAAGGATTGCCTCATCTATATCGTGAGTGATAAAAATTGTCGGCAGTTTTATTTTCTCCATAATGTCAAGGTAAAACCTGTGCATAGCGCTTTTTGTAATGGCATCAAGAGCGCTGAACGGTTCGTCAAGCAGAGCCGCTTTTCCCCCGAAAAGATAGGTTCGCAGAAGTGCCGCACGCTGCCTCATTCCGCCGGAAAGCTGCACTGGATATTTATCCTGGTTCCCGTCAAGTCCAAACGTTTTAAAAAGCGGATTCGCTTTCTCACGAGCCTCTTTTTTCTTCATACCCCTGATAATCAGCGGCAGACAAACGTTGTTCATCACTGTTTTATAAGGAAGAAGGAGGTCCTTTTGCTGCATATAGCCGATATGTCCAGGCTTTCCAGTTATATCTTCGCCGCAAAGTATAACGCTGCCGCTTTCGGGTGTTACAAGGCCGGAAAGCACGCCGAAAAGCGTACTTTTGCCTATTCCGCTCACACCCAAAAGGCAAACAAGTTCACCGGCGTTCAGCTTAAGAGAAATATTCTCAATAATAGTCCTGCCGCCGTATTTTTTTGTAATATTATTAGCCCAAAGCACCGGCACTTCGTTTCACCTTACTTTTCCGGAAGATAATCGTTTGTAAATCCTTCACCGGACGCAATTTTCTTTGTCAGAACCTTGTTGTCATAAAGCCATGTATAAAACCTGTCCCATCTTGTCTTGTCTATTTTTCCCCATTGGCTGACTTCTGCTTTGTATTGCGTCTTGAGCCATTCCTGCCCTTTTTTCGCTATCTGTTTATCCATTTCCGGAACTGATTTGCAGAGGATATCGGCCGCGCCGTCAGGGTCTTTTATAGCGTATTCATATCCCTGTGCGGTCGCTTTAAGGAATTTTTTAGCCGTATCGGGGTCACTTTTCAGGAATTTACTGCTTGATGCGAGAACAGGGGTGTAAAAGTCAAGCGCCGGGTCAAGATCCTTAAATGCAAAAAAGTTTGTATCAAGCCCTTTTGTCTCTGCCGCAATGCCTTCCTGCGGATAGTAAATCCAAACGCAGTCAATGTTTGTCTTGAGAGCGGTAACAACATCGTCGACGGTGGACGGGATCATCTTTACTTTTGAATAGTCTCCGCCGTCTTTTGTTATAAGGTACTTGAGCGTAGCTTTCTCGACCGGGGAATCCCATGTAGCGTAGCGCATGCCCTCCATACCCTTCGGGCTTGTAATGCCTTTTGATTTGAGCGAAATAATTCCGGAATCGTTGTGCTGAATTAAAGCCGCGACTGCTGTTACATCAAGAGGGTTTGAAGCCGTCAGCGCGGTCGCTATCTCTTCCTGAAAACTTATCGCAAACTGAGCCTTCCCGGATGCAAGAAGTGAAAGCGCTCCGTCCTCCGGCGGCTGTTCTATCGTTACGTCAAGGCCCTGTGCCTTGTAATAGCCCTTTTCTTTTGCGACATAAAGGCCTGTATGATTAGTGTTTGGTGTCCAGTCAAGCACGACAGTAACCTTTTTTAAGGCTTTTGTACCGCTGTTGTTTGCTTTGCAGCCTGAAAACAGCGTGGCTGCCATTACTGCTGCCACAAATAATGATAATACCCTTTTCAATTGTAATCCTCCAGATTTTACAGAGATTTCTCCGCCCTTAAATCCGGGCGGGTCAGCTTTTGTATCAATGTGACGAGCCCCATCAGCGCAAGGCTGATTATGACTATTAAAAATATAACCGCGAACATTTTGTCAAAGGCATAAGCCTTTCTGACCCTTGTCATATAAACTCCGAGGCCTTCGTTCCCGCCGAGCCATTCTGCGATAACCGCCCCCACAACTGAGTATGACACAGAGATTTTAAGTCCAGAAAACAGCCCGTCAAGCGCAAACGGCAATTTTATATGCCTGAAAATCTGAAACCTTCCGGCGCCCATCGCACGCAGCATATTTACGCAGTCTGCGTCAGCGCTCTTGAAGCCGTCAAGAAGCGAAACCGAAATCGGAAAGAAGCAGACAATAAGAACCAGCACGATTTTCGGCGCCATATCGTATCCGAGCCACAGAACAAGAAGCGGCGCGATTGCGACGACCGGGATTGTCTGTGAAATAATAAGCAGCGGATACGCCGCTTTGTAAATAACGTCGAACATATCCATAAGAACAGCAAGAACAAAAGCCACAGCGATGCCGATAAAAAGCCCGGCAAACGCCTCAGCAAGCGTAACTCCGCTGTTTCTGAGCAGGTCAGGAAAATTCGTGATAAACGCCGCGGCAACATCCAAAGGCGACGGCAGCATAAAAGACGGAATCACGCCGCACATTGAGAACAATTGCCATGCAAGAAGTAAAACGGCAATCGCCGCGGCGGGATAAAGCTTATTCTTTATGGTATTTCGAAACTTTATCGTCAATCGTCAGCACCCCGTCTTTCGGGTTAAATGCTATCTTTATGTATGAGCTGACTCCCGGAGCGCCCTCTCTTATACAGATGAGCTGGCACTCTTTTACAATTTCCATCAGCTTGTCATAATCGCCCTCAATTGTTGTTTCAAAAGGGCCGACAAATGTATTGAGCCCGCTGCTTTTGATATACTCGATTACCTTGTCGATAATTCTTATCATTTCTTTGCCTTCTGCCTTCGGCAGCACTTGAATCGCTACGCTTGCTTCCACTTTACTTCCTCCTCATAACTTTTGGTAAAAAATAAAACCGCGCCGGATCGGCGCGGTTAATTTATGAAAATAATCCTACGCCGGTATTGTCCGGATCAGGCATCAGAGTTCGGAACAAAAACGGTTCCGTCTCAGCCGGCGTTTGCCAGCACCCCTCTTAGTTTTATATTATTATAACTCTTAACATAAGTGATGTCAAATACGGTAATTTATTCATTACCACTGAACCACAGGCGTACTGTTTTGCGTTTAAAAATGAGAATTCCTATAAGGGCAAGCAGGGTTATTCCTCCACATGACAAAAAGCCTGCTCCGCCTCCCAAATGCTCCATCATTGAACCTGCGTACAGATTTCCGAGCGGCGTCGAACCCTGGTTCAGAAAAGCATAGACGCTCATTACCCTTCCGCGGTACTCGTCGGTTGAGCTCAGTTGGAAAATCGAATTTGCCGTATTGAGAAAAGCGAGGTTAACGAACCCGACTGCAGCGATAAGGATTGCGCTTAATAAATAAAGGCGTGTAAAAAATATTGAAAATTGAATAGCAGCAGACAGTATCCCTGACAAAACGAGCAGCTTTTTGTTCATTCCTCCGCGGCTCACATAAGCAAGAACCACCGCTCCGATGAACGCACCGATTCCCGATGCCGTCAAGAGACCGGTATAGCCGTCCGCTCCGCGCCCCAGCACCTCGCGGGCAAAAACCGGAATAATAACGTCGTTGTTCATAGCAAAGGTGCAGAAAACAGCCATTACCAGCACATTCAGAATTAGTGTTTCGTTTTTTGAAATATAACGCAGCCCACCCGCAATTTGCGAAAGCACCTTTCCGGAAACATGCTTCGAATCACCTTTCGATTTTATGAGCGCAATACCTGCAATCACCGGGATGAAACTCAATGTATTAATAAAGAAACAAAAGACGGTATTGTATTTTACCATTAAAAAGCCCGAAACAGCGGGGCCTAATATTCTGGCAAGATTAAAAATCGTAGAATTAAGCGAAATTGCATTAATAAGATTTTCCCGGCCGACAAGATGAATAAAAAAGGATTGCCGCGCGGGCATATCCAGCGTCTGATTAAGCCCATAAACCGCGCTTAGAATAAGTACATGCTCCACTCTTATGCGCCCGGAAAAGGTAAGAACCGTCATAATTCCGGCCTGGAGCATAAAAACAGTCTGAGTAAAAAGCAACAGGTTTTTCTTTGGAAACCTGTCGACTATTACACCGGCCACAAGTGAAAAAAGCATCATAGGCATAAATTGGCACACACCTATAATACCGACCATAAGCGGAGATTTTGTAAGCGAATAAACCAGCCATACCTGCGCTGTCCGCTGAACCCAGGTTCCGGTCAGTGAAATGCACTGACCAAACCAGAACAGCCTGAAATCCCGGTATTTCAGCGAACGGAAAGTTGTTTTTAAAAATGTAAGGGGAAATTCAAATATATTAAGCAATTATTACACCTGACTATCAAGATTATTTAATCAATCGATTCTTTGACTTTTTATGATTGCCTTGAGGACAACACCTACAAGATAAACGGATTCTTCCCTTGTAAAACCGTTCTGTTCAAATTTACTCCTCATTACTCCAAGAAGCTCGGATAATGCTCCGATAGAATTTAGGAGGTTTTTAGTTCATCGCTTATGATACCTCTCTCCTTCTACTACATTTTATCAAATCAGATACCAAAAGTCATTATCGGCTAAAAATATTCTTGGGAAAAAACTATTTCCGACAAAAAAACTATTAAAATTTTGAAGCCTTTATAATATGGCAATATAAAAGAATTGACTTATCGTTGAAAAAATCGTAGAATTAAGTATACTTAATGGTATTTTAATAGAATTGAAGAAATTAACCAAATCTTGTAATAATAACACTTAAAAATATAGGAAAGAGGTGAAGTATATTGGACACGATTGATCAATATTCTAATACACAAGAGCCATATATCTCCGAAAACGAAGCTGCAAAGATAATATACTTAACAAAAGAAAACCGAAGATACATATATTATATATTAAAAAGACTTGCCGACATTCTTTTATCCGTTTTGGCGCTTGTTGTGCTTTCTCCTTTATTTTTAATAACAGCCATTGCAATTAAGTTCGATTCAAAGGGCAGTACTTTTTATTCCCAGTTAAGAGTGGGTGAAAAGGGCAGAACATTCCATATGTATAAATTCCGCAGTATGTGTGCAGATGCGGACAAGCAGCTTGAAAATCTGAAAAGCCTGAACGAAAGGGACGGCCCGGTTTTTAAAATAGCAAACGATCCCAGGGTTACAAGAGTTGGACATTTTATAAGAAGGACGAGCATTGACGAGCTTCCGCAGCTAATAAATATAATCAAAGGAGATATGTCTATTGTCGGCCCTCGTCCTCCTCTTCTCAATGAGGTAAAACAATATACGCTTTACCAAATGCAGCGTTTGAGCGTTAAACCCGGACTTACATGCTACTGGCAAATCAGCGGGCGCAGCAATATTTCTTTTGACGAATGGGTCGAGCTTGACCGCAAATACATAAAAGAAAGCAGCCTTTGGACTGATTTCAAGATTATTGTAAGAACTGTTCCGGCCGTATTATTTGGACGGGGTGCATATTAATAAAAAGTTAACCTTATAAATTAAATACATCTTTATCATAGGCAGCTGTCAGGCTGCCTTTTTTATTGCCATCTGTTAAATTTTTTAATACATTTAGTTTTCTTTGCCTTCACACCCGATTCACAAACTGATAATATTTTTTTCTTACAATATAACCATTGAATGAGGTGATTGAAATTAAATCGTTAATAAAACAGAAATATACATTCCGGGAATTTGAGGCGCTTGGAACGATTAATCTTATAAAAATATTTGACTGTTTTGATGAAAATTTACTTGACACAGCAGTTGGACGCGTCAATGAAATTGAGAATATAATGTCGGCGTTCAAAACAGACAGTGATATTTCAAGGCTGAGCCGAAGCGCCGGAGTGAAATCTGAACGGCTTCACAAAGAGACTATAGAGCTTTTAAGTATTGCAAAAGATTTAAGTGACTTATCCGATGGTTCATTTGATATTACTGTGCGTCCGCTCGTTGAACTTTGGGGAATCGGAAAAAAGCAAAACTTTATTCCCCCAAAACATGATATCAAAAAAGTAAGACGTTTGATTAATTACAGGGACATTGAATTGGATTTTGAAAAACAGACAGGGTTCCTCAAAAGAGCAGGCCAGGCGGCTGACCTTGGCGGAATAGCTAAAGGATACGCTGCGGATGAAGTCAGGCGTATATTAATCCAGGGTGGTGTTAAAAGCGCGATTATTAACCTGGGCGGCAATGTTATAGCCGTCGGCTCACGAACCGATAATAATCCCTGGCAAGTCGGTATTCAGAACCCTGCCGCCGCAACTGGGGTATACCTCGGAACACTGAATGTTACAGATAAGACAATTGTAACATCCGGCAGCAACGAAAGATTCTTTATTAAAGACGGTGTCCGTTATCATCATATTCTTGATCCTCGTACTGGCTTTCAGGCTCAAAGCGGCCTCCTCAGCGTAACGGCTGTCTGCGAAAGCTCCACAATAGCCGATGCCGTAACAACTGCGGTTTTTGTTCTCGGCATGGAGCACGGACTGAGCCTTTTAAGAAAATTCGGCGCTGAAGCAATATTTGTTCATGAAAATATGAAGGTGTTTGTAACAGAAGGATTATTAAACAGTTTTGAAATAAAGAAATGTTAACCGGAGGTAACTATGAAACAAGGCAAGAAAAAAATTAATTTCATAAAAATACTGCGCCCCGTAATTCAAATTCTGTTCTTCATTTTACTGCCTGCTTTGTTTATAAGTACTTTCAGCGGTATAAAACAGATATATCTTAGTATTATTCACGGAACTTTCAATTCTGCTGCTCTGGTACCTCAATTGATTGAAGCGATTGCGATCATTCCCGTTACAATCATCGCCGGACGGTTTTTCTGCGGATGGATGTGCGCTTTCGGCTCAATGAGCGATTCTATGTATTTTCTATCAAATAAGCTGTTCAAGCATAAATTTAAGATCAGCGAGAAGGCTGACAGGGTGCTTAAATATGCAAAGTATGTTATACTCTGTCTGCTTATAATCGCGGTCTGGACTGCTAATGTTGATACATTCAGCTCGTCTGATCCATGGGACGCCTTTGGCATGCTGTTTACTTTCGGAAAAATTCCTGATTTCTCATATGTTATGACAAGCCTTACACCGGCACTCATAATTCTGTCTTTAATAATAATAGCCTCATTTTTTGCGGATCGCTTTTTTTGCCGTTATCTATGCCCGCTCGGAGCAGTATTTTCACTTATCTCAAAGCCGCGTATAATCAGCATATTAAAACCCAAAACAAAATGCGGAAACTGTCGGATATGCACTGATAGCTGTCCTATGGGAATTGCTCTTTACAATAATGATTCCGTAAAGTCCGGGGAGTGCATTAACTGTTTCAATTGTGTTGCAGCCTGCCCACGTAAAAACGTCAGCCCTGCCGTCTCGGAAAAAGATGTGCGTCCCGTCCTTGCCGGAACAATGGCGGTGGCAGTTATGACAGGCGTTTATTATGCGGGTTCAATCGCGGTAAACTCATTCGGTTTAACTGCAGCAGCCGCACAGTCGGAATCAGCTTCTACTGCAAATAAAAAATATAATGACGGTACTTATACAGGAACCGGCACTGGTTTCAGAAACGCACAAACCACTGTTTCCGTTACCGTTAAAAATGATAAAATTACCGCTGTCAACGTTGTTTCTTACGGTGACGATGCCGAATTCTTTAACCGCGCCTTTCCGACTGTCGTTCAGTCAATAATCAACACCCAATCAGCACAGGTAGATGCGGTCTCCGGTGCAACCTTCAGCAGCAGCGGTATTATGTCGGCAGTAGCCGACGCTCTGAGTCAGGCGAGCATTACGCAAAACAGTTCTGAAGTAAACTCATCGTCCCAGTCCGAAACAGTATCCTCAGAAAGCCAAAAATCAGAAAGTATTTCCTCCGGCACATCTTCGGCGGACACAGCTTCTTCCGCTGCATCACAGGATACAAACACATCCTCCGCTTACAAGGATGGAACATATGAAGGCTCCGGTCAAGGCTTCAGAGGCGGAACTACTGTCGTCTCCGTCACAGTCAAAAACGGAAAAATTACCGATGTGACTGTTAATTCAACCGATGACGACATGCCGTTCTTTAACCGTGCATCCTCAACCGTTATTCAGTCGATAATTGATAAACAATCTACACAGGTTGACGCGGTTTCCGGCGCGACATTCAGCAGCAACGGCATTATGTCGGCAGTAGCCGACGCTCTGAGCAAAGCAAAATAAAAAGCACAGGGTCTGTAACCAAAAGCTGAGATATCAGCGGATGATACAGGCCCTGTGTTTTTTTATACACGCGCCGAGAAGCCGACGACAAAGGAACCGTCTCCGTGGCGCAGAGCGAAAGTTCTTTTCAGATGCTGATTGCATGTCAGTACTGAGTATTATTCCTTTTATCTGTCAGACCACTTCTGACCAAAGTCGATTTAACCGTGACCTTACAACGAATTGTCGGAAAAATTTTAGACCAGTTATTTTTGATCTTTTCCCATTGATGTGGATATTTTCGATAAAAGCTCTGACCAAGTCCGAATATATCGGATTTATATTCTGTTTGCATTTTTTTAATAAGTGCTTCAACCTTGGCTTTTACCTTTTCATTATGTTCATTTTCCAATTTATTGATAATTGCTACATCTGTCACATCAGTATTATCGTGTATCTCATCGATATTCGCGACATCATTAATGTTGATATTAAATGAAATTTGCGAACCGTCTAAATGAGGGACTATACTGTTTTGTTCACTGAGTACCTGTGTTGTGATAAGCGCGTTTTTATTTTGCATACCATTAATATTAATTACTGCACTTTTTACTTTGCCCGTCACAAAATTATAAGCTTCAGTTTCATCCTCATTCAAAAAGCCTTGTAATTTGTCGTAAACAAAAACTGCGCTTCCAGCGTAATTGATTTCAGCTTTTTTTGTATTAGTATCCGTTTGTGGCATATGTGTTGAAGGTATAAGGCTAAAAACACCTAAAACAGGATCGATACCAAAAGAATAACTATTCTGTTTAAAATCTAAAACTGTTTTATAAACTGAACCGGGGTTTCGAAACAAGATGTTTTCAAATTTACTAAGACTTATAGAGGGTATTTGTTCTGTTTTATTTTCGTAATCTAAAATATTGCTTGCTTTTGTATCCTTGGAAATGACAAGCATCACATTATCACGTGACTCATTGTCTCTCGTAAAAACATCAAGTACATTAGATAACCCTTCTTTTGCAACATTTTCATTTATAATAACTACACGATTGTGTGAATAAAATGGAATTCTCTCGTATTTTTTTGATAAACTCCGTTGTGCGTCAAAAATCGTGTCACCTTCACCTGTAATATTTTTATACGGTTTTTCCTTGTTGGCGTCTTTTTTTTGCATATTTGCAGGCAGTATGACCTGCAAAGTAATTATATAACGTTCATTTTGCAAATCTTTATCAATGGCAATTCCGGTTACAATACCAATTTCGTTCATCTCTTTTTCATCCCGACATCCAGGCAGAAATATTAAGGAAATGCATATCAATATTGCGCACAGTTTTCTCATAGATTTTCTCCCTTTAATAGTCATGATTTTTGATAAGAGGAGCTTGAAAAATAGGATAATACGTTAAGAGGGAAACGCCAAATTGTATCTTTTATTAAACCGGTTTTGTTCAAAGGCGCTGCGGGCGATAAATATGAGATTCCAAAGGAATGAATGCTGCATAACCGTATGAGGATAATAATTGAGATCGCTTCTATACCGAAAAAGCCCAGGAACCCACCGGACACCAATAACGCCAGTCGGAAAAATATACCCCCCGCCATGGCATCAAAACTCCGATTTATCTTTTATATTTAAATGGTGTCGTAAATACGAGTGTACTTGAAGTGCTTCGAAATAGGCTTGATGCTATGCAGACAGAGTTGGTTCTCGACAGTACCTCTATTAAAGAACTGATTTCCGATAAACACAGCTTTCCGTTTAACACAACCGGCATTTCAGAAAGGCCTGATAAGACAGCGGCAAAAATAATGGAAGGGAAAATTGCGTTAATAGCCGACGGATCCCCGCTAGCTATTATTGTCCCTTATGTGTTTATCGAGGAATTCCATAATGTTGAGGACTATTATATTCCTCCTTTTTTCGCCTCTTTTAGCAGATTTGTGCGCATAGCCTCCTTTTTTCTCACATTATATATTGTTCCTGTATATGTTGCCCTGGCAACATTCCATCAGGAAATGTTACCGCTTACCCTTTTAATCACAGCTACGGCTTCAAGAGAGAATATACCGTTTCCAACGTTTATTGAAGCGCTTATCATGACCTTCATTTTCGATATTATTCGCGAAGGCGGTATTCGAGCGCCGCGCCCAATTGGTCAGACCATCAGTTTTATCGGCGCTTTAATTATAGGTACTGCTGCTGTAGATGCAGGTATTATAAGCGCGCCTATGGTAATCATTATTGCTATAACGGGGATAACCGCACTCCTTAACTATCCTTTTAAAAATATGATTATATTTTTCCGACTGGCG
>DATALE010000077.1:0-3537 GCA_036261235.1 Ruminiclostridium sp.
TATCCAACTAAAAAAACCTCCACTTCATTTGATATTTCTATTAATTAATATACTCCTTCCGAAAATTTTTTTATTATAATTTTCCCCGGTAAACCGCAGAATAAAATAATAAACAACCACTGTCAAACCGATATGCCGGAGTAATAAGATTTATACCGCTTTTTGCTCAATGTTTGATGTTTGGAAGATTAAGACGTATAATACTGTTTTAGACAATTAAACCCCTATGATTTTTACTTTATTATATAAATTTGTACATATTATGACATGTGAAGGAGCTAATATGGATTATTCAATTTTTATGCGTGAAAATGAGTATATTGATTTTTCATCGGCTTTGGTGACA
This sequence comes from Ruminiclostridium sp., assembly GCA_036261235.1. Classification (GTDB taxonomy): domain Bacteria; phylum Bacillota; class Clostridia; order Oscillospirales; family Ethanoligenentaceae; genus Ruminiclostridium_D. Next base: position 347 of record DATALE010000077.1, read on the forward strand.
AAAAAAGCGGAAGAATTGTTTTGCAACATTAATTCGGACATTGAAAAGGCGAGAATAGCATACGAATTTGTAAGGGATAGAATTCCTCATTCATTTGATATAAGCGCGAAAGTAATTACGGCAAAAGCCTCTGACGTATTAAAATACAGCACCGGGATTTGTCATGCCAAGGCAAACCTTCTGGCCGCATTGTTAAGGTCACAAGATATTCCGACAGGTTTTTGCTTTCAGCATATTACACTTGCGGATGATGATTCGCATGGTTACTGCGTACATTGCTATAATGCTGTTTTTATAGATAATCACTGGATAAGGGTCGATGCCAGGGGAAATACAAAAGGAATAAATGCTCAGTTTTCAATGGACAAACCGAAACTTGCTTTTTTGAATCGCCCGAACTATGATGAATATTTCTGGCCGGGTATTTATGCGGATCCCCAAAAAGATACGATGAAAATGTTAGAAAAGGCGAAAAGTATACAAGAAGTGTTTGACAACATACCTGATTATGTTAACGAGAAACCGGATATAGAAGAGTAAAGCGGGAAGGTTATGCCGTCAACCTTCCCGCTTTTAGTTATTTTCTTTTCTTTGGCTCTTCAAAATTGTAGTCAAATAATTCAACCGCGGCAGTTGCAATTTTTTGTTCTTTTAGCGGTCTGTCACGGAAATCAACATCGGTGCCGGCAATTTTGTCTACCTCGTCAATACCTTCGATTACTCTGCCGAAAGCCGCATATTGACCGTCAAGATGAGGTGAGTCCTTGTGCATAATAAAGAATTGGGAGCTCGCCGAATCAGGGCTTGACGCCCGTGCCATGGATATTACGCCGCGTGAGTGTTTTAGCTTGTTATCAACGCCGTTTGCCGCAAATTCACCTTTTATGTTGTATCCGGCCCCACCCATACCTGTGCCTTGCGGGCATCCACCTTGTATCATAAATCCACTAATTACTCTGTGAAAGATCAATCCGTCATAAAACTTGTTGTTAATCAGAGAAATAAAGTTATTGACAGTATTTCTTGCGTATTCGGGGAGCAATTCAATTTTTATCTGACTGCCGTCTTCCATTGTGATTGTCACTATTGGGTTTTTACTCATGGAGTTACCTCTTTCAAACTAATATTTTCCATCAATAACATTTGAATAAATATTATCAAATATTAACGTAAAATGGAATCGAATTTTGTCATATGTCAAAAAAATTATGCCCGAATTTGTTTATGAGTTTATACAATAAAAGACTGGGTGAACTTCAAAAAAGCCTTGAAATTTTGCGATATGCTTTTCACGGCGAAAATTACAAGCAAACTAGTATAATATTACCCTAATTAATGTAATTTGTCCATGCTGTGCTTTCATAGTTTTGAATATAATGTTGTTTATGAAAGCGGAGGTCATGGTTATGAAAGTAATTGTATTAAAAAAGAGATCACTTATAGCGGCTGCGCTTATTCTATGCTTTGCAGTCGTTTTTATCGCTGCTGTGGTAAAGCTTGTGCCCGCGGCTGTTGAAGCCGCGACACAGTCAAGAAAACTTCCGATTTACAGCGTGGACAAAAGCGACAAGGTATGCAGCCTGACTTTTGACGCGGCATGGGGGAATGTCATAATGAAGAACTCTCAACAATAATATATGCAACAGTTGAAAGCTTCCGTAAACCGGGAGCTTTTTTAATATATTCAGGAGGTGTCAAAATGCTGGACAAACAAAAATTTATCACTGACATTCTTAACTCTGACAGCAGTCTGCAAAAATTCATTGAATTTTGGAGCAGGCAATACAAATATGCTTTTTACAGCGTTCTTGAACTTTATGCAAAAGACCCTCACGGCACACTCTATGCCGAAACAAGACAATGGAATAGGTACGGAAGATACATACTGCCCGGTTCAAGTTCCATTAAACTCTATTATCCTGATGGCAGCCACAAATGTGTGTTTGACATAAGAAAGACGCACGGTAAAGAAATCGAAGTATGGAGCCTGCCCGCAAGTCAACGTGAGCAGGCTCTTAGTTTAATCGGGGGCGGCAGTGTAACAAATACCGATTATGAAAGAATGATAACGGCCGCAAGCGACCGCATCATGAAATCTTCTTTTAGCCCAAATGTTAAACCGTCAACGCTGATGGCCGAGCTTGCCGCAAAGGTTGCGGCTGAACGGTTAAGGATTGAAGCGCCGATGATATCAGCAAGCAGATTTGAAGATAACCCATATGAAGTGTTTGTTGATGCACACCTTACGGCGCGTGATATAATTCTCGGAGTTGAACTATATGTAAAGGGTATTGATAAACCGCGAGCCGTGATTGTAGTTCATGAACCGGATAAAATACCTGATAAGGAAAAACCGAAAAATACAAACCGGAAAGAAAAAGCAGAAAAGGGGAGCGTGAACAGCGTTCCTCTTTTTGCTGCTGAAAAGAAGGACAAACAAGTTCCGGAACAACTTTCTTTTCTGTCGGTTCCTGCTCCTGAAGACGATACAGTAAATGAATCTGTAAAAGTTGAACAGGCCCAGGTTGAAGCTGTAAATGAGCAAAGCACAGGAAATACCGGAATTTACGATTACAGCATTCCCGATGATTTTGAGCCGACAGCAGGACAAAAGGGAAAATACAAGGACAACGTAGCAGCGATACGGCTCTTAAAGCAGCTTGAAAAAGACAGAAGGCAGGCAACGCCGGAAGAACAGGCTGTACTTGCCCGGTATAACGGATGGGGCGGAATACCACAGGCCTTTGACCCGCAAAACAACGAATGGCAAAGCGAATACAGCGAACTTAAATCTCTGCTTTCTAAGGAAGAATATGAAGCGGCACGCGCGTCAACACTTAATGCCCACTATACATCAACCGAAGTTATAGACGCTATTTATGCCGCCGTTGACCGCATGGGCTTTGACGGCGGCAATATACTTGAACCTGCAATGGGCGTCGGTAATTTCTTCGGAAGGATGCCTGAAAGGTTTAAAGAAACGACCGTCAGATATGGAGTTGAGATTGATCGCATAACCGGGAATATTGCAAAACAGCTTTACCCTAAAGCGATTATACGGATTGACGGATTTGAGAATATGAAATACAGCGCCGACTCTTTTGACCTTGGAATAGGAAATGTCCCGTTTGGTGATTATGTGATTTATGACCGAAATCTCGGCAATAAACCGAATAAAATCCATGACTACT
>DATALE010000093.1:0-1775 GCA_036261235.1 Ruminiclostridium sp.
TTTTTAAAATCACACTACCGATAACGGCAGCCGGATTCTTACTGATTTTGATATTCTCCCTTATAGGAAAAAGCGAAAATATTGATGTGGAGTTTCACAGCAAATCAACCATCAATAATAAAAAACAGTTGCTTACATATGCGGTTTTGTTTGTGCTCTGCATTTTAACCGTTTTCTACCTGGTAGATTATCGAATTACGTTTGTAGTTGTTTGTGTGACGATTTTTCTAACGGACAAGCATCTTTTCCGCAAAGCGGATTACGGATTGCTGACAACCTTTATCTGCTTCTTTGTTTTTGTCGGCAACATTGGGAATATGGAACCGGTACGCGCGGCATTGGCTTCTTTAATTGCAAAACGGGAACTGCTCTCTTCGGTTCTGTTAAGCCAAATTCTCAGCAACGTACCCTGCGCGGTTCTGCTTTCTAATTTTACAGGCAACGGCAAAGCGCTTGTTTTAGGTACAAATATCGGCGGACTCGGGACACTGATTGCCTCACTCGCTAGCTTGATTTCTTTTAAACTGTATACCAAAACAAAGGACGCCAAACCACTGAAATACCTAGGCGTTTTCACGGGAATAAATGTATTGATGCTTCTGCTATTGCTCGCATTTTCCACGTGGATTCTTCCATCTGTTTAAAAACAAATTCTTACAAAGAGGAACGGATTCCAATGCGGAATCCGTTCCTCTTGCTAATTACAGCATTTCTATTCAATCTACTGAACACTGCCCCCGTGAAACCTACATTCATAGACCTTCGTGTTATTGCAGTAAATTTCTTCATAACCCTGAAACCATTCAAATTCACCGCTTACAATGCAGTGGTACTTATAATCGCCTTTTTGGTATACAAGTGGCCCGCGGTATGGATACTCCTTTTGCACCAATGATAAAACTTCTTTTAAAAAATCGCTTGAATAGTTATCAGCAAGAACACGGCCTATGTAATTCATTGACCAAAATACCTTTCCGTCTAACCACAGGGCCTCTTGCCCAGAAAATTTTTCTCCGCCCAAATAAGTATCGATATATTGTAAATTATGGTCCGCATACTGCAAATCATGAGAACCCGGTCGGGTAGGCTCTGCCTCACTGCCATGGCCTGCATAAGTGGATTGTTTTGCCATGCACAGAAAATCGAGAATCGGCTCATTCTTGTAAGTCTTCTTTTCACCGGCATCAAATGAGCAGTTTTCATCGGAACTATCTCGAACCAGCTTATCGATACTGATGTTTAACAGATCACTTAAGCAAACCAAATTGTCCAGATCCGGATAGGACTGCCCTGCTTCCCATTTGGCAATTGCTTGCCTAGATAGATTCATTTTTTCCGCTAAAGCCTCTTGTGAAATGCCTTTTTCTTTTCGCAGCAATTGCAATCTTTCCTGAAATTTCATAATCCGCTCACCTCAAAACAAGAATACCAGATTTCAAACTGCTTTTCCAGCAAATATAGTTATCAAATTTGACAACTGTCAGTTGCTATTCCAATTCTTTTGCGTATATCTCGGTATACGTGAGCTTACCGTTTATTCGTTCGGATTTCATAAGACTTATTTTTTCCACTTGCATACTCATTTGGGGCGTATCTTTTTCAAATTCGTTCTTGTCAAAGTCTTCCTGTAAAATCACTTCTCGGCCCAAGGTTAAATGAGGTTTATACTCCCGATTTTCCAGATGAAATCCAATTTTAGCAAGGGCATCAAAAAGCTGCTGATACACAGAAATCAGTTCCTGCGTTTTTTCTGCGCCTTTCCAGTAAATGTCCCC
>DATALE010000107.1:0-3001 GCA_036261235.1 Ruminiclostridium sp.
TCATGAACTTTACAAAGAGCCCGAAAGAGCTTATTACTCTTTAATTTTTCATTTTAATACGATATTTTTAATTTATGCTTGCAAATTTTTCTCATATAGGATAAACTTAATCTATATGCTGCAAAGGCGGATAATTTCCCGAAACAGTTGAAACGATATAATTAATGTCTTTTTTTATGATTCGGCAAAGGAAAGTTCGGGTTTAGCCGCTGCTATTTTATTGTTTATTATAATTGGAGGTTGCACCAATGCTTTCAGCAGGCGATTTTAGAAACGGTTTGACTTTTGAAATGGACGGCAACGTTTTGTCCATCGTGGAATTCCAGCACGTTAAACCTGGAAAAGGCGCGGCGTTTGTCCGTACAAAACTCAAGAACGTAATTACGGGCGCCGTGGTTGAAAGAACATTCAACCCGACCGATAAATTCCCGGTTGCTTATGTTGAACGTAAGGACATGCAGTATCTTTACAACGACGGCGACCTGTACTATTTCATGGACAAGGAATCTTTCGAACAGATGCCGCTCAACAAGGAACAGCTCACAGAAAATTTTAAATTCGTAAAAGAAAATATGGACTGCAAAATATTGTCCTTTAAGGGAAACGTTTTCGGTATTGAGCCGCCGACATTTGTTGAACTTCAGGTAACAGAAACCGACCCGGGTTTCAAAGGCGACACCGCAACCAATGCGACAAAGCCTGCTACACTCGAAACCGGAGCGACAATTAAAGTTCCTTTGTTCATTAACGAGGGCGACATGATTCGTGTCGACACCCGTACAGGCGAGTATATGGAACGCGCGTAACGTAAATAATACAAAGGCAGCTTGTTAAAATGAACTGATTTATCAAAACAGTTTAAGGAGGCGTACGCAATGACAGTAACAGAAAAGGTTGCTTATTTAAAGGGGCTCGTTGAGGGTCTTGGAGTTGACGAAGCCACAAAGGAAGGGCGTATAATCAAGGCAATGGTTGAGGTCCTTGATGATATCGCACTTTCAGTTTCCGATATGGAAGACGGTTTGTCCGAAATTTCAGAGCAGGTTGACGCCATCGATGAAGATCTTGAAGATCTTGAAAAAGATTTTTATGGTGATGATGACGAAGACGATGATGATGAGTATGACGATGACGACGATTCAGATTATTATGAGGTAACCTGCCCTAAATGCGGCGAAAAGGTATATCTTGATGAGGATCTTCTCTCTGACGGTGAAATGAATTGCCCGAACTGCGGCGAAAAACTTGAATTTGATTTCGGCTGTGACTGCGAAGATTGCAGCGATGATGATAAAGACGGTGAAGACGACTGATTCGTCCGTCATCAAAGTAAATATTATATATATCTAAAAAAAGCGCCGAGTTTTTACCCGGCGTTTTTTGTTATAAGAGGAGTATTTACTGATTGAGTTTGCCTGTTTGTGGCGAAAGGGCAGGCAGTTGTTACTGACTGCCCCGCTGCAATAGAAATATTTTATTTGATTTCTATGTAGCTACGCCACTAGCCCGGGCTTTTTTATGCGAGTAATCTAGTTAGTCGTCGCAGCAACCGTTGTTAAAGCCTCCGCCGCAGCAGCAGCAAATAATGATGATGATAAGTATTAACCAGATGCACCCATTGTTATTGTTGCCACCGAAGAAGTTTGAACCACATGACATAGTAGATAACCTCCTTTCATGCTTACATCAATATACTATGGTGTTTTGCGTAAAATGGTTACACATGTTAAGAATAAATTCATTTGGGAAAGCATATGATATATTTTGTCTTTAAATAAAAATTCAAAATCAGTGAAATATTAAGAAAAGCTTAGAAAAACAGAGATATAGTGAGATATTTTTAAATAATTCAAAATCAGCCATAAAGTTTGACTTTAACTGACTTTGATTATTATTCTGGATGTTATATAATATAGTCAAGGTCAAAGAAAGTCAAAGGCAAAGGAGTGAGGTAGAACATGAGACTAAGCGATTTAATTGCAGATATGATACAGCAGATGATTGCGGATGAGAACGGTATAGCTGAAATTCAGCGCAACGAGCTCGCCAGCAAACTAGGGTGCGTACCAAGTCAGATTAATTACGTTATAACATCGCGCTTCACACCCGAGCAGGGGTATATAGTTGAAAGCCGCAGGGGCGGCGGCGGATTTATCCGTATTATCCGAAAAGAGCAGAGCGGCAACGAAATGCTCGCTCAGGTTATAAACGCTGTCGGCGACAGGCTCAACGAAGAAACGGCAAGAATCTATATTGAGAGCCTTTTTGATGCAGATGGAATAAGCGTTGAGGCGGAAAAACTTTTAAACGCGGCTTCACGAACACAGGTTTACAGAGAGGTTCCCCAACCTCTGCGCGACTCCGTCAGAGCCACCGTTATAAAACAAATGCTGATTACTCTGATGGATGGAGATTAATACACCTTAAAAGTCAATTTTTATTTGAAAGGGGTTATTATTATGTTGTGTGAAAAATGCAGTAAAAACGAAGCGTCATTCCATTTTCGCGAGAATATAAACGGTGTGGTAAAAGAAATGCACCTTTGCCCAAAATGTGCCGCCGAGCTCGGTTATGATTCAATCCTCAGTAATACTTTCAATCCGTTTGGGGCGATGAACATCGGAGTACAAAATCTGCTCGGAAGCCTGTTTTCACAGGAACTTCCTCAGAGCCCTGAGGCGGAAGAACATAAATGCGGTTTTTGCGGCACTACGTTTGAACAATTCGCGCAATCCGCAATGGCCGGCTGTGCAAACTGTTACAGGGAGTTTTACGACGATATGCTGCCGTACATCCAGCGAATTCACGGCAAAACGCGCCACGTCGGAAAAATTCCGGCGACCGCTGGAAAACAGCTTAAATTGCAGCGTGAACTTTCGGAGCTTAAAAAACAGCTTAACGATGCGGTTGCTGCTCAGGAATATGAGAAAGCGGCGCAGTTCAGGGATCAGATCAAAGAAATCGAAAAGAAGGTGCAGGACAATTGAAGTGGTATCTTGAA
>DATALE010000117.1:0-3282 GCA_036261235.1 Ruminiclostridium sp.
GCACGGAGTCCGGTCCTTTTCAGCGCTTCCAAAGTAACGGTGAGAGCCTGTTTAAAAGAACCGCCGACCATACTGCCGAAGCCTATGTAGACCGGTTTTCTCCCGAAATTCAGAAAATCGGTTAAGGAAGGATCCGGCTGCCACACCGTATTCGGAGTCCAGACCCAGTGTCCGGTCAAATAACGGTTTTCATCCCAATCGTGCGGCTTGGGCGATATCAGAGTGCTGTACGCGTAAAGGGTAGGAACCGGCCGCCCGTGAAGCTGACGGTAAGGAAAGCGGAGGGGAGGTATTTTTGCGAGTCCCATTTCAGAACGCCACGAATTCAGGTGTTTGCGGGTGGCATGGCTCCAGGCCCGGTCGCCGACCCCAAAAGTCAGACGGTTATAAAGGGAGCCGAGCGGGAGAACCGGTGCCGTCATATCGGGAAACTCGCACGTTGGGTCAAGCGGACAGAAAAACGCGCGGAAACAAGGAATATTCAGTTTATCCGCAACATGATAGGCAACACTTCCGAGCGTGGAATAAAGAATTGCGTCCGCGTCTTCGCAGGCTGCATAAACGTCCCGCAAAAATTCGGTTTTAATGGGGTTCAGCAATGTATCAAGGTTCGAAAAATAATGGAGAGGCGTTACATTTTCTCCAATCAAAAGGCGGATAACTTCAACCGCGTCTCCGGCCAGCGGCGCATATTCGATTCCTTCTCCCTGAATCAGCGGTTCAAACCGCCGCAGTGCCGCGATACGTACATGGTGGCCGCGCGCCTGCAAACCTTTGCCGAGTGCGAGAAACGGCTCCACATCACCCTGTGAACCGATTGTAATGATTACATATTTCATATTCCGCCCCCTTCATTGGATATATTTCTATTATATAACAAATTAAATTATAATTAAAGAATAAAAGCAGAAAAGCCTGTGCAGCACCTGCACAGGCTTCCGTTACCATTCTGCCTTATAGACTTTAACTACATTACCCTGCTTGGGAAAATAGCGTCCAAAATTCCAATCGCCAAAGCACCGATCAGTGCGCCGATGATGGAAACACTCATACCCGGAACTAAGAATTGGGCAACATACAGGATAACGGCAGACAGAAGGAATCCTTTCAGACCTTTGCCGAACGGCGAAGCATCCGTCTTCATAACTGACTCCACTAAGAAGTCAAGCAGACTGATTACAACTGCAGCAATTAAAAATGACCATAATCCGTTAATGGAAAAGCCGGGTGTTACAAATGACACGATGGCTAAAATAATAGCCATAATCACTAATCTTCCCAGCCAGCGGAAAAAAACGGTAGATGCGGAATGCTCTTCAATGGGATGATCCACATCTTCGATATGGGAAATATGGCTTTGATGCGTCATGATCATTTGCTCCTTTCTGGATAATTGAAACCATATTTACATACTATGGCCCTTTTTTATCTTTCTCTGTTCTCTTGTATTTATCCATCACATTTTGTCCCATACATGTTTCCTTGAATTTTCAAATTTTTAAAATTAAAAACGATAATATTTAACTGGGATTTGAGTTGGCAATTTTGGTAACACCCGTGTTAATCCGCAGCATAATATAGCATGTGCAATTCCAGTATTCATGAAAGGAGACAGACAATGGTAGAACTACAAATGAATCGTGCAGAAACACAGATGAACCGTGCAGAAACACAAATGAACCGTATGGAAGACGAGTCATGCGCGCCAAACCGTCCGCCGCTTCCTGCCGTGACCGTTGTGGCAATGGCTTATATTCCGTTCCAACAGTTTAACACTGTATATGCGCCCGAAAAAGGATATGAAATGGGGACCATTTTCCCGGAGCTTGACAAGCCGTTTTTGGGAGGTGGCAGAAGATGAGCGAACAGGAAAGACTGATGCGCAGAATCAATTCCTATCAGTTTGCATCATGGGAGCTTCATATTTATCTTGACACTCATCCCAATGACTGCAAGGCTGCAAAGCAGCTGGAAGAATATCGCAAAATGACCGACGAGCTTGGCGCCCAATATGAAGCGGCTTATGGGCCGATGAACATGAGCAGCAGCAAAGCCAGCCGCTACGCCTGGATTTCCGATCCGTGGCCGTGGGATGCAGACGAAGGAGGGAAAGAATAATGTGGAATTATGAAAAGCGTTTGCAGTTCCCGATAAAAATCAAAAACGCCAATCCAAAGCTGGCACAGATGATTATAAGCCAGTACGGCGGGCCGGATGGGGAGCTCGGAGCTTCATTGCGCTATTTAAGCCAGCGCTACAGCATGCCGTACCCCGAATTAAAGGCGATTCTTACGGATATCGGTACGGAGGAGCTTGCACATCTTGAAATGATTGGAACGATTGTCCATCAGCTTACCCGCAACTTAACGGAAGAGCAAATCAAAGCAGGCGGTTTTGAAGCTTACTTTGTAAACCATACAACCGGAGTGTATCCTGCAGACTCATCCGGTCATCCGTTCACCGCGGCATATCTTCAGGTAAAGGGCGATCCGATTACCGATATTCATGAGGATTTGGCGGCAGAGCAAAAAGCTCGCAGCACCTATGATAACATCCTGCGCTTCGCAGATGATCCCGATGTCCGTGAGCCAATCAAGTTCCTGCGGGAACGCGAGGTCGTGCATTACCAGCGTTTCGGTGAAGGCCTTCGCATAATTACCGACCAGCTGGATTCCAAGAACTTCTACGCATTTAATCCCGCGTTTGACACAAAGAAATAATTGGCGGTCACAAAAGTATCAAGGGGCTGTTGCAAAATGAAAGTTTTTGCAGCAGCCCCTTGTGATATTCGATCAATCTTATCTGTCTAAACCTGACAGCCTGCGTCGACTTGTCAAAACTTTTAATATTGTCCGACATATACTCAAGATATCATTCATTGACCAAACCGTTGACTTGACAGGACTTTTTATTTCCCTTTAATATAACCTTGCTGTTCAGTTTCTTTACCTGCCCACAATTAAGGTAGCATATGAAAAAACTTTTCACAATTTATGATGCTTTCAGGTAGGCAGCCCGGGCAGAGTTTTCAGTGCAGCCCCTTCAAAACAAGTTGATATACCAACATTATTTTCTTAATGATAAAGAACCAAATGAAACGGTCATTCCTGCTTTTGCGGGGCGACTGCAGCTCTACTATAAAACATTCTGCGTGGCAGTGGAATGAAACATATTAAAACTGATATAGTCCTCATTGCTGCAAGCTCCCTGCGCAAACGGCAGCAGCGTTTCTTCAAACTCTTCAATATTTGAAATTTCGCCGCTTAAATACTGCCTGACGCG
>DATALE010000123.1:0-1932 GCA_036261235.1 Ruminiclostridium sp.
GGTAGATGCGGCAGTTATTTGAATAGCAAACTCCAAATTTGCAAAAATAAAAATAAAAACAATAGGAGACGGCTTTATGAAACCAAATCCCGACGATCGAAAGGATAATGTAGAAAGAATCCAAAAAAATATCGACATGACTATCCATAATATTGAGGCAGCCGAGGAAATGATCGATGAAACAGATAACCCAAAAACAAAGGAAGAACTTCGCGCTAAGAATGAAAGACGGGAGCAAGCTCTAGGGGGATTCCGCAAAGAAATTAAGGATGAAGCTGATGCAAGAGAAAAAGGCCGTCGACATTAAGCGATGAACCTGTAAGATAAAAGTAGACATTATCAAAAAGATAGTGTCTACTTTTCATATGGGGGTGAATTGAATGGCGAGCAAGGGACAAAAATTCAGGAAATGGAGTGTTGAGGAGAAGCAGCGGATAGTAAAACGGCATACGGAAGATCATGTATCTGTAAGGCAGCTATCCAAAGAAGAAGGCGCAACTGACGGTATGATCTGTCGATGGGTACAGGAATACGAAGAAGCTGGTGAAGAAGGCTTACAGCCTAGGAAGCGGACAGGGAATCCATATGCAGCACTAAGCACCAGCAAATCACTGACGGAGATTGAACGGTTACAATTACTGGTAGCAAAACAAGAAATCGAAATCGAACGTTTAAAAAAAGGCTACTGGGTGGAAGGAGTTGGTGCAAACAAGGAGTACGTTACTGGTTGCGGCAAGAGTACGAAATCGCCCAAGCTCTCAAAGTAAAATACCCGGTCAGTTTTCTTCTGAAAATTATGGACATCAACCCCAGCGGATATTACAAGTGGCTCAAACGCAAACCTAACCAATATGAGCAGAATCGTTTAGATTTAACAGCACTTCTGCTTGAACAAAGTAAACGCCACAAATCGTGGGGTTACCACAGACTTGCCGCAACTATCCGGCAGGAAACCGGCTGGCTATTCAGCGATAATCTTGCACACAAGTGCTGTAAAAACGCCGGTATCCATTCCAAAGCTCGTACTTATCATTATCGCAAAGCCGGTGCAGAGAGCATCCGTTTCCCAAACCTTGTCAAAGGCAGGTGGAATGCTGAACATCCTCTATCGGTCGTCGTTTCCGACATGACCTGTATTAGAAACAAAGGCGTGGTTTACGAATGGACGCTGCTACTCGATACCTTCAATAACGAGATCATCGCACACGGCCTTTCTCGCAACGGAGATAACACGCCTTATTATCATTGTCTTGATATCCTTAAACAGAGAATCGGCAAAAAGAATGAGCAGACAGCGTCGGTAGTTCTGCACACCGACCAAGGCGCAGTCTACTCCTCAAGAGCCTATCAGATGGCTCATGCTGATTATACCATAACCCGTTCAATGTCGCGTATTGGAACGCCGACAGATAATCCTATCATTGAAGCCCTGAACGGCTGGATTAAAGAAGAACTATATCTGGATTTCGGTCTGCGGCACACGGATGACTTGGGCGGCACATTAGATCGCTTTGTTACCTACTTTAATCATGATCGTTTAGCTGCTGCTCTGGGTTACAAAAGCCCTGTTCAATTCAAGATCGAACAGGGCTTCTCTTAATTGCTTTTTTCCTGTCTACTTTCGCTTGACAGGTTCAGCGGGATGATTACATCCCGCCGCTTTTTTACTCTCTGTACGCCCCTATGATCTCGCCGAAAAACAATGTGTGGGGATCGCCATTGCCTAGCTTTTGGTTTGCGCCATAATAGTGCTTTAGGAGCGCTTCATCCATCATATCTTTTTGCAGCGTGAGGGAAGGATATGCGTCCGTCCGCTTGCGTCGCGGTAAACGCATACCCGCGTGCCTTCAAAATCCGCAAGTGCCGCCTTGCCGCGCTCCACATTCGGGAACGCCTCCTCCGGCACGGAGTAAACGCCTTTTAAAAGCCCTG
>DATALE010000127.1:0-22574 GCA_036261235.1 Ruminiclostridium sp.
GCTTTATAATCAATTATTGCGTGTTGACGCTGATAGCCTCGCAAAATGGACTGTTTCAAGCAGTACATCAGGTGATCCCAGCATTGTCGGGCGGACGGACTATGACATAAGTCAGCTGAAAAAGCTTGTTGAAAGGGATAGTTCCATATTCAAGCCACAATATGGCTTCGATTGTGTTTTTTACCCTGAGCCAAAGGCAATGAGGCTGTTTAACAGTGAAAAAATTGACGGTAAGCCTACTGAATCCTACATAGGAAACCTTTTGAGCATTTTTAAATTCAGCGATGACACAAAATTTCTTCTGAAAGAGGACAACAGTGGATTCAGGGTAGATACTGATGAATTTGTAAATTATCTGAAACAGCACGATGGCAAAAATGACAACCTTTCAATCAGAGGTTCCACGCTTTTGCTATACAATGCGGTTATGCAGATAAAAGGCTGTCTCCCGCCGTTTAATATGGGAGATAAAGCAATCGTACATACCGGAGGCGGCGGTTGGGACGGACGAAAAGGCAATGTAAGCGTGGGTAAGAGGATCGAACGTAATCAGTTTGTCAGGGAAGTCTCTGATTTTCTGGGTATCCCGAAGAGAAATTTCATTGATACATATTCATTCACGGAAAACAGCACGCCTATTACCGGACATTACAGCGAACAGTATGACGATTATCTTTTCCATGTTCCAAAGTGGGGAAAAGTTTTAATACGCGATATTAAAACATTTGAAGTTTTAAGTCATGCCGGGGACAAAGGGTTTATTGAAGTGCTGAACGCATATGGGACAAGCGCGTTCGCAGGCGCATCTGTACTTGTTGATGATATGGCGGAAATCGTAGATGAGAACAAATGCCCGGACTGCGGATATGAAGGTATGACAATCCGTATTCTCGGGCGCGTATCCGGAGCTGAGGCGAAGGGCTGCGGCGCAACATTAAAGGTCGGAGGTGACGCGAAATGAGTTCAAATACTGTTCTGGAGAATGAGCTGCTTGCAATGGCTGGAGAAATGCCGGTACTTGACCGTCAAAAAGCGCTTGAGGAATTGAAACGACTCAGAAGCAATGTGATGAAATCTCGTGAAATTCCGTTCAGTGAAACGGCAGCGGTTCTGGATAAATGCGCGCGTGTCTGGCTCAACCGCGAATATTCCGGCAGACATATTGAAATATTGTCTAAAATCACAAATCAAAGCCCTGAGCTTGTTACGGTCGAACTTGAAGGAACAATGAAAATGCTCCTGCGAGAAAATATTGAAAGAACGGTAAGATGCGAGCTTGGAGGTTCCGGTATCCTTGACGGATGGGTATCAACCGAATATGGAAAGGTTTGCCGTAAACCAAGAGGGGTTTTGTTCCATAATATTTCCGGCAACGCCTTTATTGTTATTCCTGTCAGCATTTCTATGGGGCTGATATCAAAAAACTGCAATTTTGTAAAGGTATCAAGGGACGAGCCATACTTTGCGTATGCACTTTTTAAAAGCCTGTGCGAGATTGATGACAGCATAAAGGACAGGCTTTCCGTTTCATATTTTGACAGCTCGGATTCCGATATATATGATGCGGTAATCGGTTCAAGCGACTGTGTCCTGCATTGGGGCGGAATTGAATCGGAAAAGTCTATATCTGCATTATGCTCAAATCATCGTGTGAAGCTTGTGACTCACGGTCCGAAAATCAGTTTTGAAGTCGTGGACAGCTTTACCGGCGACCCGGCTCCGATTGCCGGTAAAATCGCTATGGATATGATGGCATGGGAACAAAAAGCCTGCCTTTCCCCCCGCGTTCTTTTTATAAACAAAAAACTCGATGCTGAGGAGTTTACCCGTAAGCTCGCCGATTCACTTCAGTTATTGACCGCACGCTTTCCAAAAGCGTATTTGAATGAATGGAATTCGATTAAAACAATACAGGACAGGCAGTACTGCATTGAAAAATACGGCTTGGCAAGTGGTGTGAAGGTTTATTCGTCTTATAATGCCGATTATACAGTGCTACTTACATCAGAAATGCCGGATAAAAATGATATCAACCGGTGCTTTTACCGCTTTATTTTTGTCTGCCCATATGAAAATCCCAGTGAAGTTGAAAGCTGGGTAAAAACAAACATTAAGCCGTATTTGCAGACAATGGGCTATACAGGCAGTGATGAGCAGTTTATTGACAGAATGGCAATGCTCGGCATAACAACAATAACAAAGCCCGGAGAAATGTCGCTTCATGCTCCGGGTACGTCGCATGATGGTTTCTCAAATCTCACTGAGCTTACCTATGCCGTCAGCAGTCAGCTTTGAAATTTCCGCGAGTTGATTATAAGGTTTATACAGGGGTGGATAATATGAGAGGTTTGAAGCTTAAAAGCGTTATATCATCTCTCCTTGCAGTTGTCATTGCGGTTTGCATTCCGTCGATGACGCGTGCAAAGGCCGCTGAAAGTTCAGCTGCGGTTAATTCAGGCAACAAGTACCCGATTGTTATGGTTCACGGCCTGTTTGGTTGGGGAGGCTCCGAAGTGGCCGGTATCAATTATTGGGGTGGTTCTGAAAGTTTGCGGGAAAAGCTTCAGGCGCAAGGCTATCAGGTTTTTACTCCCTCAATCGGTCCTCTGGCAAGCAACTGGGACAGAGCATGTGAGTTATATGCTTACATAAAGGGCGGAGTTGTGGATTATGGTGAAGCCCATTCAAAAAAATACGGGCACGCAAGATATGGCAGGACCTATCCGGGAGTGTATCCTCAGTTTGGCACAAAAGATGCGTCTGGAAATATCCAGAAAATCCATTTGATAGGGCACAGTATGGGCGGGCAGACAAGCCGCCTTCTGGTGCAGCTTCTCGAAAACGGCAGCCCCGATGAAATTGCGGCGACGACAGACGGAAGCATAAGCCCGCTTTTCACCGGCAATAAATCATGGGTATCAAGTGTAACCACTATTGCAACCCCGCATGACGGCAGTCAGGAAGCACATGCGCAATATGAATTGGAGCCCTTTACACATCAGATGTTTGCATCTCTTGCGGCAGGGACCGGAATCGACGTCAATTCAAACGATAAAAATCTTGATTTGAAAATGGATCAGTGGGGTCTTAAACGCGAGAGCGGCGAATCCTATTTAAGTTATTTTAACAGAGTTATGAACAGTAACATCTGGCAGAAGACGAATGATCTGAGCCTGTGGGATCTGACACCGGAGGGCGCACGGGAATTAAACACAACAGCCAAAGCTCAAAGTGATGTTTATTATTTTTCGCTTGCATGTGTTGATACTCATGAAGCCCCATTGACACATTTCCAGGTGCCGGATAAAAATATGAACACGGTACTGCTTAAAAGTTCAGTTTTTATGGGTATGTACACGAACAATATATCCGGTGACGTAAAAATCGATAAAACTTGGTGGAAAAACGATGGAATTGTCAGTCTGGTTTCTGCAATTTCGCCCAGAAACGGCTCAACAGATAAAGTAGTCGGTTATAATGGAACACCACAGAAGGGTGTCTGGAACTATCTTGGTCAAGTCGACAATACGGACCATCTGGATATTGTTCAGATGAAACATGACCGCGGCACGCTTGAACAGAGGTATTATGATATTGCAAAGATGCTGGCGAATCTTGAAAATTAATATAAATTAGTCAGCATCAAGTGAATTACCTCGGTATGCTGCATTGAATTAAAAATGCAGCATACCGAGGTAAAAAACGTCTTATTATCGATCACCGGATATTTTATACTAATTCCAAATAAACTTAATGCAAGAATTCGCGTAAAAATCGTAAATCAATGATTTTGACGCGAATTCTTTGGAGACTTTTAATTTGGAATAAGTATTAGACGAGATTATGGAATGCCATTCCATAATCAGACCGCCAATTCTCATGTCATTTGTATATTCATTTATCGACTGCTCCCGATTTTTGTATCTGCATCATGTGCATGCCGAATCTTATTTATGATCTGGTCTTTCAGGACGTAACTTTTTACTTTTCCGCTGGCTGTAACCGGCAAAATATCCACAAATTCAATATATCGTGGAATTTTGAATTTTGCAAGTCTTGTCTTGGCGTATTCAATCAGAAATTCATTTGTAAGTTTGGCGTTTTCGTCTTTTACAATAAACATACAGATTTCTTCGCCCAACGCTTCATCGGGGACCCCAACGACAGCGACGTCCCTGATACCCGGGCAAGAACGAAACACGGCTTCAATTTCAGCCGGCGCAATATTTTCGCCGCCGCGGATAATAATGTCTTTTATCCTTCCGATAATGCTCAGGTAACCATCCGCGTCTTTTGTAACAATATCTCCGGTGTGCAGCCAGCCGTTCTCATCCACGGCTTTGCGGGTCGCTTCATCGTTTTTAAAATAGCCCTTCATCAGGTAGATACTTTTGATCCAGAGTTCGCCCTGCTCGCCGTCCGAAACTTCTTTGCTGCTGGCAGGGTCAATAACCTTCGTTGTTACACCTTCCAAAGGGCGTCCGATGGTATAGAGGCGCTTGTCCATCCGGTCTGATGCAACCGTCTGAGAAATTGCGATAGCCTCTGTTTGCCCATACAGTATGTAAAGATCTTTGATATGGAGCTTTTCCATTGCACTTTTTACCAGGGAAGGCTGGCAGAAAGCACCTGAAATATATCCCTTGTTTAAACTTTGCAATTTGTATTTATGTAAATCCGGGTGATTCAACATAAAGTTATACATAGTTGGCACAGCGCTGATTGAGGTACAGTGCTCGGATTCGATATATTTCAGAGCTTTTTCGGTTTGGAAACGTTCCATTATTACAAGTGTTGATCCAAATATATTACTTAAAAGCGACGTCAGAATATAGCCGATTGCATGAAAAATCGGCAGGCAAAGGAGCATTCTGTCATCTTTTGTATAATTCATATTTTTTCCGAAGACAATGGCATTCCGCACCATGGCGTCGTGTGTAAGCATCACTGCTTTCGGATGGCCGGTTGTCCCCGAGGTATAATAGATTGCGGCGTTATCGTCTTTTGAAACCAAATCCCCGATTGCATCGAGCATGCTGTCCGTAATATCATTCCCAAGTTCCATAAGCTCGGAAACCGTGAACGCACCGCCGCACCGGATATCATCGGACAGAATTATGTTCTTTAAGTCGGGCAGGTTCGCGCATTGAAACTGGCCCTTTACCATATTGTCAATTTCCGGGCAGATTTGTTTCAACAAATCGAAAAATCTGGTCTTCTTAACGCCGCTCAGCAGAATCATGGTTGTGGATGTTGAATTTTGCAGCGCGTATTCTAATTCTCTTACTGAGTAGCTGGTGTTCAAACTGATAAAGACGGCACCGATTTTCGCCGCGGCAATGCTCAGCGCAATTGCAAGAGGGGAATTATATGACATCAGCGCAATATGGTCACCTTTTTTTACACCAATTTTTATAAGTCCTTTTGCCAAGGATCGGTATAGCAGATTGAAGTTTAAATACGAATATCTGGAACCGTCTTCCGGAAATACCAATGCTTCCGAGTCTTTAAATTCTCTGCATTTTTGATCCAGTATTCTGCCGATTGTTTCATTTGCATACGTCAACTGAATTCACCTCTATTAAGTCTTGTCATTAGATTTTAAATTCAATATTTGAGCAAAAGCACAATATTTGACCGTCCGGAGCCAATCGTCCATATTACGATATAATCACCTTTTTTAACGAGACCTTTTTTCAGGGACTGATAAAGTACGATAAACGGGCTGGTTGTCCCCGTATAACCATATTCTCCGCCAACATACAGGCATTGTTTTTCGTCAATGGATAACAGCGAGCGGAGCTCAACAAGGAACTTGTAAACAGACTGGGAAAAACAGAACATTTTTATGTCTTTTGTGGTTAAATTGTTTCGTTCTAACACCGCGTTTATGTTTTTTGCTGCTCCCTCAAGATCAACGGTTGCCGACGGGTTCCAGCGTAATCGGAGTTCGTTTGTGTCCTGAACCTGAAAAAGTTTGGAAAAGCCGCATCTGGGGAAAACAATATCGTCATGTTCTTCGGAGTTGATCGAAATCATTGAGTCCAGCATCCCGCGGTCTTCCGAGGTTCTTTCCATTATGAGGGCACAGGCGGCGTCGCCGTAAATACCATAGCTGTATTCACAGTCAGGATCGGCCGTCATGCTGAGAAGATCACAGCCGACAATCAGTACCCTGTTAATGTTTTTACTTGCTGACATATACTTTGCCGTCATTTCCAATGCGGTTGACATACCGGTGCAGTCAACATTAATGTCATAGCAGATACAATCTTTTTTTCCGCCCACCGCATAATGAATCAGGATGGAACTGGCGGGCGCGACATATTCCGGAAGTTGACTTGAAAAGATAATCATATCAAGGTCTTTTCCGGAAAGACCCGTTTTTTCGAGCACATTTTTTGCGGCGGCTGTCGTGAGGGTCAGAGTGCTTTCGTTTTTTAAATCGATCCGGTAACGTTTGTCACGGCCATAAACGTCCCGAAAAAAATGTTCCACGTCCTTTCCTCTTTTTTTAAAATGATCGATATACTTCTGGTTATCCTCAACAATATTCCCATGGCATACTTCAATGCCGCTTATATTGAAATTAAACATGGCGCGTACCCCTTATATTTAATAAAAAATGAAACGGCAGAGGGAAATCTCTCCTCTGCCGTTTATCTGGTCAGATGATTTCAAAATTAATCAGGCCAGCCTCGGAGGCAATCCGGTTCACCTGCATGGATAGAATTGCATTATCCATAATGTGCATGGTTACTTTTTTGAAACCGGCGCGGTGGTACAGTTCGAAACAGCTTTTCAGTGAATCCTGCATGTCTTTTGTTACGACATTCAGATTTTCCACATTGATTTCAAGTGTACATTGGGACGGACTGATTTTATTTGTCTCATTTGTAAAATCATTAAAGAATTTTGCTGCATTCTCCTCGTCTAACTGGCCATCTAAAATCAGGACCATCCTACCCGGCTTTTTTGTGATACTGTAATTCGCCATTTTTAAATCTCCTTCTTCTTTTCTCTAGTTTTTGTAAAACAGGTTTGCCTATCGAAAAATGGCAGGAACACAATCCATTAGTCCAGGGCATGAAAAAATATCCTGCCGATAATTACAAGAACAAAAACTGCGGAGCAAATTACACAGACGCAAGGCGAAAGCGGAAAGCGTTCCCGTATTACGTCAAATTGCCGCAGGTGAGATGTTCAATAATTATGGACAGGCTATTCACGGATAGCATAGAAAACCGGCGATAAAAAGTGCCAAAGATTTCTTTGTGACACATGGCAACCCAGCTGTCATAGCAATATTGCGTTAGACCTGTGGCTTTGCGTCCTTATCTTTCGATAGGTTTGCCTTTTTCAATTTTACAACAGATATAATAGCATAATAAGTAATGGAAGACAAGGGAAAAAGTCGAAACATATAGGTAAATTTCACAAAAATCATTCATATTTATGGGTTTTTCTGTTTAAACAGGTTTATTAATGCCTGATAACACATCTTTAACAATAATCTTAACGGCCCGGTGACGACGACGATGGGCTGACATCAGACCATAGAAGGCGGTCAAAGAGATAAAAGGCAAGTTTCGGGTGGCATAAATGTGAGAAAGATGCAACAAACACAGTGTCTTTTACTTTTGCTGCTCAGTGTGGAAAAAGGATATAATTAAGGAAAACAATTACATAAGATTAGATGCAGCCCCTAAGCTTGGTTCATAATCTTTGGTGAACGCCTTGTACAGTATTACAGGTACAATATTCTGATACTTATTCCAAATTAAAAGTCTCCAAAGAATTTGCGTCAAAATCATTGATTTACGATTTTTACGCGAATTCTTGCCTTAAGTTTATTTGGAATTAGTATGAAGCACCCGAATGCGGCGTTTACCATGGACGGCAGGGCGGGGCCGTACAAACAGATTCGCTTCTATTCTTGGGGATAAAACGAAAGCCATATCCGTACGAATACATTCGTCGCGGATATGGCCGATTCCTAACAATTGGAGTCCTGTTCAATATAAAATAAGTGAATTTCTGATAGCAACACAATCAGCAAATGCAGCAGGATACTCTTTAAGGAAAATTCTTCAACATTAGACGGTTTAAAATTGAACTCGAGGAGCTTCTTTTTCCTTCACATTCCATGACATGTTCCAAATGTAAGCCGAACCTTTTACGATGCGGAATATGACGACCTGAGTATCAACTTTTGATTCCTCAACATTGTTCCACAGCCATGATCGTTCCTGTTTCAGACGTTTTTCAAGCTCTTTGTCCTCCACAATCTCAGCCTTTCCCGTTACGCGGAGCATTTCAAACTCAGGTTTATCCGCGTTCCGCATAAACGCAGCTTCCACTTTAGGGTTGTTTTTGATTTGACTGTATAGGTTTTTTGCCATAGCCGTGTGGTAGTAAAATCCGGTTTCGTCGGCAAACCACAGCAGCATACCGCGCACGCGCGGCTGGTCATCTTCACACGTTGCAAGCCAACTGCTTGGATTTTGGTTTGCAAAAAGCAGCACTTCGGTCAGTAATTCATTCATTGACTTACCCTCCTTTGATTTATGAATTCATTTTACATCAAAGGGGATCTGCTTGCTTTCAAAATTCCAAGATGATTTATCAATATACCCCGTTACGTGGCTGCTGAAAGTTTTGACGAAAAGCGGTCGGGGTCATGCGATACTTTTCAATAAAACAGGATGAGAAATACGATGATGTGTTAAAACCGCATTTAAGCGCAATTTCGGTCATATTGTCCGTATTGTTGATCAGCATGTTCCGCGCTTTTTTTAATCGCAGTGTCTTCAAAAAATCAATCGGTGTTTCTCCGGTAACGGATTTAAATATTTTTGTAAAATGATTGGCAGAAAGGCTTGCAAGTGCAGCCAGGTCTTCCACCGTAATTTTCTCTTCGAAGTGGCTGTTCATATAAGCAATCGCCCGGTCAATCTTAAATCGGTCGTACAATGACGTAGTCTGATGCGTACCGGAAAGAATGGAACGTACCGTAAGATGAGTTACCCCCAAAGCAAGTTGATTCAGATATTCACAGTTTCTGCACTCGTATTCATTGGCTTCCAGCATAAAGCATCTCAGCAGTCCCAGAAGTTCAGGGTGCGGCGTAAACCGTTCACCGCGAAAGACGGGCAGGTTCTGCGCATATTGCCGGAATGTTTCACAGAATAGTTCCTCGTCAATCTGAATCGCTATGTAACTCTGGAAGCCGTCCTGTTCCGGCTCCTGATGCGGAATACCAGGTGACATGGCAATCAGGCATTTACCGTCAGAGATATCATAGAAGATGCTTTTGCCTTCAATAATCAGTTCGCTGACAGACTGAAAATGATAAATAAACGAAAAGGCAGGATGTGTATGGCTTGGCGTGATTGCATATTTACACTGTCCACTCGCTGGAATAAACAGGCTTACCTTCGGGTGCAGAAAGCAGTCGATGTACTCGTATATCATCGCGGCGGTGCTTTCACCCATCGGCCCAACAAGCCGGTTTACAATTTCTAAATCATTCTGGCTGAACGACATATTGAACCCCTCCAACAAGCGCTAATTGTATTTAGCCGAAACAGTGCCCAATGTAATTAATTATATGCTGTTCTTGATCCACTTTTCGACGATTTCCATATCGCCTTCACCCATAAATGGATGTTCGCTGTTTTTGGCAACCGTGAGGAGACAATTGAACCTATCCACAAATGAATCAATAACTTCCCGGCTTTGAAGATTGTCTTTTGCTCCATATAAAATATGAGTCGGCGCAGCCCATTTAATAATCGGATGTTTTTTTACATAGAGGTAATAAGGCCACGACATCGTATCAACAGGGGTGGAAATTTCACCTTTTGCGCGAAGCTCTTCTTCCGTGATATGAAACCAAAAAAACATCTGGTGGATCAGATACTCCATATCTACAATTGGCGATTGCAACAGGCAGTTGTCAAAATGCCTGTTGCAGTAGGCGTGCAGGCTGAAGAAAGCGCCTAAACTGCATCCGAATAAGGACACACTCTTCCAATGTTCAAAGGCATAATTGCCTACTTGAGTGAGGTCCGCGATTCCATTTGTAATATTGCATCTGTATTCTGTACCCGATCTTTCACCATGTTCAGGCAGATCAAAGCTGATCGTCTGGTAATCCTTGCTTGAAGCAATTTCTGCAAAAGCTTCAGCGCTTTCCTTGTTTGACATCTTTCCGTGAACAAAAAGATATACCTTGTCGGATTTCTTTCCCCATACGACCGCAGGGATGCTTCCAATATAAATTTTTTCTTTTATCATGTATAGTCTCCAAAAAAAATTTCTCAGTCCAATATTTTAAAACCATATTGCCCTAACAATCAAAAATATGATCAGCACCCATACTGCCGCAATTGGCAATGCATAATACCATTTCTTTGGCTTTCCTGCTGACCAAAGTCCTTCTGCTTCCTTGCGACACGCATCAAAAACATCCGATGGAATCATCCGTATGGTGAGTGCCGTAAGCGCCGGCAGCAAAATAATATCATCAATGTAGCCCAGAACAGGGATAAAATCCGGTATTATATCAATGGGGGATAGCGCGTATGCTACTGTCAATCCGGCAATAATCTTTGCCAGAACCGGAGTCTCTTTCTTCTTCAAGGCAATAAACACTGCAGGAATATCTGTTTTGAGTTTTTTGGACTGTTCCTCCAAATTCATCCGTTATCCTCCGAATATCAACATGTATGCGCCTACAATACAGAGCAAAACTGCGACATATATCTGAAATTTCCCTTTTTCTATTTTCTTGATGATACGGTTAGCCACAAAAGTTCCGGCTATCATCGCCGCTCCCATTGCAAGCCCTGTCAGTAGTGCCGATAAGTCAAGACCGATAAGTTTGCTGTATATAACAGTTTTTAGGATATGCATTGCTGTGGCAGTAGTGGCTTCACTGGCTATATAGGCAACAGGCGGCAATCCAAGAGTTAGAAATGCCGCCGCCCCGATTGGCCCGCCGCTTCCGGCAAGACCGGATAAAAGACCGGTAGCTGCGCCGCCGATTATCATAGCCTTTTTACTATTTTTAAATTCAATCTTTTTTGTAGCTTTGAATAGTACAAGGATAATCAATATGCCGCCAATACAACGGGTTACAACAGCTGTAGGCAGTACAGAAAAGCCGAACGCGCCCAGTGCCGCCAATGGAAGCGCAGTTACGCTAAACAGTCCGACCGACTTCCAGTCAATCTGCTTAAATCCGAATGCCATACGCGATAGGTTTCCAATGAGCTGAGCAAGGGTTAGTACCGGTACGGCTACCGCTGCACCGACACAGGCAGTTACTATAGGCAACAGCAATAGAGCGCCGCCGAAACCAGCCGCACCCGAAACAAAAGCAGCGATAAAGCTTGTCAGTATCAGAACAAAATATATCCGCATAAAACATCATCCATTCGTTGCCCCGGGAGTTTCTCGCGCATGTTTTCATTATACTGCTTCTCATTTTTTACTTATTAAAAAACCGTATATAGTTAATAAACATTTGGGTGTATATATAAAGATAAATTATGCCGACTCCTATAATTAGATATTCATGAGGAAAACTTGATCTCTCTACTGTATGATCGATATTAAGGCTAAACGCATATGAACTGGCTTTACGCAAATGCCAGGGAGAAGATACTATTACAGCTGTGTTCAATTTTTTGTCTTGCATAATTTTTTTTGAGTTTACCAAGTTCTCATATGTGCTTTTTGCGAACTTCTCGAGGATTATATCGCATTCAGGTATTCCCAATCCAATCAAGGCTTGTGCCATAACCTCTGCTTCAAAGTGGTTGTTAGCTACTGCGGCACCAGTACAAATAATTTTTTCCGAAACTCCTTTATGATATAATTGAGCAGCCTTTTTTATGCGTTCACGCAAAATCGGTGACACAGTTCCGTTACTCTTGGCATGATAGCCAAGTACGATTATAACGTCACTTTTTTGCCCATTATTGTTCGCGGCCTTCTTAAAATGGGTACAGACTACTACATTCATAAAAACAAAGCACAGAAATACTACGAATAGAATATAAATTATTATCACTTAAACGTACCTGCCATTTTCACAGTCAATCAGTTTGCGGCTTATTCTGCAGTTTGTTGACTCCTTTTTTATATTATAGCATCCGATCGTGCCTTTTTCCATCATAGCCAGCGTGCAACGGCAGGCGTCGTTGTTATTACATTTGCAAAAGCCTATATTCTTACCCGAAAGGTTATTTTAAAAAGTCCTTTGTGTTTTCGGCTTTTTTCTTTTTCTGTAAAGCTTTCAGCAAAAGCGTTGTTATAGCCGACTTTTCAACAGAAAAAAGAGCTGCTGCAAAACTTTCATTTTGCAACAGCTTCTTTGATTTTGAAAGATTATTCGTTAAGGTAAGATCGAACTAAAGTATGCAGCAGCTCATCCCTGTCGATTCTTCTTATAAGGCTGCGTGCGTTGTTGTGTGTCGTGATATAAGTCGGGTCCTCCGATAAAAGGTAGCCGACTATCTGATTAACAGGGTTGTAGCCTTTTTCTTTCAGAGCGTCATATACAGCAAGAAGAATTTTCTTCATTTCTTTCTCTTGATCGTCTTTTATAGAAAAAATCATTGTTGGCTCCGGTTCTTGCATAATTATGACCATCCTTTCGCTCTAAGAAGGAAGTTTTGCCTTAAAAATCAGATTGTGTAACTATAATAAGGGCAAAACTTTGGGTTTGAAAAATGCTTTTTTCAAACTTGCACTCCCCTGAATTTTAAGGATACACTATTTCGTTGCATTTTTCAAGCGTTTTCTACTCAAAATGTAAATTAAATGGTATTTAATTATGATTATAATCCATTTAATAGCAGCTTTTACGATCTCAGTGATGCGCCGAGGCTTTCCAATGCTTTAACGACCTTTTTAACAGCAGAATCTGCTTCATCAACCGTTAAGGTGCGGTCTGCTGCTCTCATAACAACGCTGAATGCAACGCTCTTTTTGCCTTCCGGAATCTGTTTCCCGCGGTAGATATCGAACAATTCGATTTTTTCAATAACTTTTCCTGCGGCAGATTTCATTGCCTTTTCAAGTTCCATAACAGGAATTCCGTCATCACAAAGAACGGCGATATCGCGTGCGGTTGAAGGGAATTTCGGGAGCGGCGTGTAGGATTTGTCCTGCACAGCGTTTTTCATAAGCTCGGAAGCGTCGATTGTTGCGGCGTATACGCGGGTATCAATCTCATAACTTGCCTGAACTTCCGGATGAATTTCACCGATAATGCCTATCTGTATTCCATCGGCAATGATTTTTGCACACCGTCCCGGGTGAAATGCCGGGTTATCGGAGCAGGGCAGGTATTCGCATTTTTCAGAGTCAACGCCGAGATTTTCAAACAGTTCCTCAACGTCACCCTTGATACTGTAAAAATCTTCGTCTTCGCCGTAAGACCCAAGTGTGATTTTTACAGGTTCTTGCGGAAGCTCACCTTTGCCGCGCGGAATATATATGGTGCCTATTTCAAAGAATCTGGCTGCGAGATTGCGGTTTGAATAGTTATATGATAACGTTTCAAGCATTGAGGGCAGCATCGTTGTGCGCATAATACTGGTGTCTTCGCCCAGAGGATTTATTATCTTAACCGAATTTCTCATGGGAGAATCGGACGGCATGTGTATTTTGTCATAATATTTCGGGCTTATGAAAGAATAAGTTGAAATTTCAGTATACCCGAGAGCAAGCAGAGAATTCGAAACATTCTTTTCGAATTTCTGTGTCGTGTTAAGTCCGCCCTTTGTCGCCGCGCCCCGAAGAAGTGTGGTCGGTATCTCGTTATAGCCGTAAATGCGTGCTACTTCTTCAGCTATATCCGCTTTTTGCTCAACGTCCGCGCGATAAGACGGAACTGTTATGACATCGTCTTCAACCTTGAATTCGAGCCTGCGCAGCGTGTCAATCATGAACTTTTTATCAATATCCGTGCCGAGGAAACTGTTTATCCACTGAGCGTCGAGCTTTATGGTTTTCGCCTTAAAATCAGCGTTGTTAATGTCGATATAATCAGTGCAGACTTCACCCGCGCCAAATAATTCGACAAGGCGGCATGCACGGTCGAGGGCTTTTATAGTATTTTGCGCGTCAAGACCTTTTTCATACCGTGAAGAAGCCTCTGTGCGCATACCGAGACGTTTTGCGGTCAGACGGACGCTCGTTGAATCAAACATGGCCGATTCGAAAACGATAGTATTTGTGTCGTCCATTATACCGCTGAATTCGCCGCCCATAACTCCCGCCACAGCGACAGGTTTTTCATTGTCGGCAATGACAAGCATTTTATCATCAAGTTTGCGCTCAATTCCGTCAAGTGTTGTGATTTTCTCGCCGTCACGGGCAAGCCTTACATTGATCGTACCGCCGTTAATCTGACGATAATCGAAAGCATGCATCGGCTGGCCGTACTCAAGCATGACGAAATTTGTAATGTCGACAATATTATTGATCGGTCGGACACCGGCGCTGCGCAGTCTTTGCCTCATCCAAAGCGGCGAAGGGCCGATTTTTACGTTGCGTACAGCTCTTGCCATATAGCGTGTGCAGAGTTTCGGCTCGTGAACCTTTGCGTTCACAAAGTCTTTAGTACTGCTGCTCCCGCCTTTTACCTGAGCGTCAGGCAGAGTTAATTTTTTGTTAAAAGTAACTGCAACTTCTCGTGCAAGGCCTATTACTGAAAGGCAGTCGGGGCGGTTAGGCGTTATTTCAAACTCGACAACGATGTCGTCAAGTCCGGTTACTTCACGGATATCCTGACCGACACGGCATTCCTCCTCGATTATGAAAATGCCGTCTTCAATCGCATAGGGAAAATCGTTTTTCGAAAGGCCGAGTTCGCCGAGCGAGCACATCATTCCGTTGGACAAAACGCCGCGAAGCTTGCCTTTTCTTATTTTCTTTCCGCCCGGGAGCAGTGAACCGTCGAGGGCGACAGGTACAAGTGCGCCTTCAAATACATTTGAAGCGCCCGTAACTATCTGGATGGGTTCGCTTTGTCCAACGTCAACACTGCAAACAACAAGCTTATCGGCGTCCGGGTGCTTTTCGACCGACAAAATCTTGCCGACGACTACTTTTTGAATCTCGTCACCGGCGCTGCCGTAGCTTTCGACCTTCGAGCCGGACATGGTCATTGCTTCCGTAAATTCGCGGGGGTTTGCAGAAGCGTCTATATCAACATAATCATGAAGCCATTTCATTGATAAATTCATTTGTTTTTACCTCCATTAAAACTGGCTTAAAAATCTCAGGTCATTTTCATAGAAAAGGCGCATGTCGTCAACTCCGAACCTGCGCATGACAAGCCTTTCAAGCCCCATGCCAAATGCAAAACCGCTGTAAACTTCGGGATCAATACCGCAGTTGCGCAAAACGTTTGGGTGAACCATGCCCGCGCCTAAGATTTCAATCCAGCCTTCACCTTTGCACAGACGGCAGCCTTCACCGTGGCAGACAAAGCACATGGTATCCATTTCACAGGACGGCTCGGTGAAAGGAAAGTGATGAGGACGGAAACGTAAAACCGCATCTTCACCGTAAAGCGCCTTTGCAAACTCGTTCAAAGTGCCTTTTAAATCCGCCATCGTAATACCCTTGTCAACGACAAGGCCTTCAATCTGGTGGAAGAGAGGAGAATGGGTGCCGTCAATTGCGTCGGAGCGGTAAACACGTCCCGGGGCAATGATTCTGATAGGAGGCTTCTGTGAATTCATTACTCTTATCTGAACCGGCGAAGTCTGGGTGCGGAGAAGAATATTATCATCAATATAGAAGGTGTCCTGCGGGTCGCGCGCAGGGTGATTCTGTGGAGTGTTTAGTGCGTCAAAGTTGTTTTTGACAAATTCGATTTCCGGCCCTTGAGCTATGCTGAAGCCCATGCCGATAAAAATATCTTTTAACTCGTCGAGAACTATAGTAAGAGGATGGCGGCTGCCGATATTGTGACGCTTTCCCGGAACCGTTACATCGATTTGTTCTTTTTGCAGCTTTGCCTGGGTTTCTTTTTCTTTGATTTTTGCACCGTACTGCTCAATGCGTTCTTCAATGAATTTGCGTGCATCGTTTGCAAGAACACCGATGGCCGGACGTTCCTCCGCGGGAATACTGCCCATCTGTTTTAAAATAGCGGTGAGTTCACCTTTTTTTCCAAGATATTTTACCCGGATATTTTCGAGTTCCGCCGGCAGTTTGACCGTCGAAAGCTCTTTTTCCGCAGCCTTGCGGATAGCTTCAAGCTGTTGCTTCATTAAAACCGTTCCTTTCGATTTAATATCAATCAATTAAAAGTTTTAAAGTTCCGACAAAAATAAAAACGCCTTCATCCCCGACAAAAGGGACGAAGGCGCGAATCCTCCGCGGTACCACCCTGATTTTTGCAAAAGAGCAAACACTCCCGCGGCCGTTAACGGAACCATCCGTCGCCGCCTACAAGACGTATGCCTTTCAGCGGCGCCGCTCCAAAGCGAAATCCGATGTCGCAAACCAGCGGGCGGCTTTCAGCCTCGACCTGCCCTCTCTTAGCTGATTTTAACTGCAGCAACGGTGACTTTTTCACAGCGTTAAAAAACTTATATTAAAATATATAATAGCACAGCACAGGAGAAAATACAATCCCTGTTTAATAAATTATAAAAAAATAAGGCTTAAACTGCATCGCTGCAGCTATTAAAAACACCGATGCATATCTGCAATTGAATTTTACTCCATATTGAGGTAAAATGAAAAATGTTCTTTGCATTACATATTTTTTATCAGGAGTAAATCGGGGCGTTATGCCCGGATATTGATTTAATGATTAATTCGGTTTTAAGTTCAGTAAGATTATATATGACAAGCGGCGCATTGTCTGATATTTTCAAAGGTTTTGCGCTTAATTTCTCGTCGACAGCAATTCAGATATATACATTGCTTGTCCGGTGGGTAATGCCGGTTCTCGCAATTATAATCGTTGTCCGTTGCATACTGCCGCTGCTTGCCAACAGGGGAAAAAACATACCGTGGGGATATCTTGTTATGTCAAACGGAACGCAGATTCCTCTTCTGCACTGGGAAAATTCAGTGGGGCGGAGCAGACTGTCGGACGTTGTACTCAATTTTCCCTTTATATCCCGCAGTCACGCGGTAATTACACTTTCGGAAGACGGCTGGGTAATTGCCGACCTCGATTCGAAAGGCGGAGTGCAGGTCAACGGGGAAGATATATCGGAACCTACAATATTGGAACAGGGTGATGTGATTTCACTTTCCGGGCTGGAACTTACCCTTTTAAATGCTGATTTATCGCGCAATTCAAAGAGCGGTTTTGACCGTTTCAGCGAGCGTATGTCCTCCGGTCCTACATTGTTTCTTATTATAGTATTTCAAATTCTCGGCGCTTTGCAGCTTTGTCTTTCGATGAATAATATTCCCCCGGTCGTGCCGATTTCTTTTTCACTGTTTTTCCTGGCAGAGTGTGTGCATTATTTTGTTAACCGCGTTCTTAAAGCTGGTGCTTTTCAGCTTGAACTGCTCGCCTATTTCCTTTGCGGAATCGGATTGTTTGCAATAACTTCGCGTTCTCCCGCTTCGCTTATAAAACAGGTTATCGCGATTTATATCGGAATTGGAGCATATTCACTGCTGCTTTATCTGATAAGGAATCTTGAACGTGCCCAGAAGGTCAAATATTTTATTATGGCGGCGGCTGTATTGCTGCTTTTACTTAACATAGTTCTCGGTCAGATGCGAAACGGCGCGAGAAACTGGATTGATATTGGCTTTATAACAATTCAGCCGATGGAATTCGTAAAAATTGCCTTCGTATTGGCAGGAGCAGCAACGCTTGACCGCCTGCTTACGACCCGGAATCTGACGTCGTTTATTGTTTTTTCAGGCGCGTGCATAGGAACGCTCGCTATTACAAAGGATTTCGGAACGGCTCTTGTATTTTTCTGCTCATTCGTCGTTATAGCGTTTATGCGCTCCGGCGATTTGCGTACAATAGCCTTGATTTGTGCGGGCGCTTTTCTCGGCGCGGTCGCCGTGGCTTCATTTATGCCTTATGTAACGTCAAGGTTTTCCGCCTGGGGGCATGTCTGGAATTACGCGAATTCAACAGGATATCAGCAGACCCGTACAATGGTTGCGGCGGCAAGCGGAGGGCTTTTGGGGGTCGGCGGAGGAAAGGGCTATCTTGTTAATATTGCCGCTTCCGATACGGATTTGGTTTTTGGCGTAATATGTGAGGAATGGGGATTTATTATTGCGCTGGCGGCTGTTCTGGCGATTCTGTTTTTAGTTTTCTATTCTGTTTTTTCCGTCAAAAACTGCCGATCATCGTTTTATTCGATATCGGCGTGCGGTGTTGCCGCAATATTTCTGATGCAGACCGCGCTCAACGTTTTCGGCTCTGTTGATATTTTGCCGCTGACGGGCGTAACGTTGCCGTTTGTGTCAAACGGGGGTTCATCTGTTGTAACATGCTGGTGCCTTCTCGCTTTTATAAAATCTGAACGTTTTGTGCCGAAAAAAGCTGTCTGACGACCGAAAGGAAAGAATCTGAAATCAAATGAAAGTGCAATCAAGACGCGCCGCGATAGTACTCCTGCTTATGGCGTTTTTCGTGGCCGGTTTAGTTATATTTATAGGCAGGTATCTGAAAGAAGCGCCGATGTGGGCGGGTTATTCAGCAAACAAGCATTTATATATAAACGGACAGCCGAAAAACGTTGCCATCAGTGACCGAAACGGGGCGACGCTGTATAAGTCCACAAACGGAAAAATCGAATATAACTCAGATCAGACAATCCGCACAGCGGTTATGCACGCCGTAGGGGATCCAAAGGGAAACGTATCGACAGGGGCGCTGACCGCCTTCAAAAAACAGCTTACAGGCTGGAACCTTATTGACGGCGTTTACAGTACCGGGAGCGGCAGGGAACTGAAACTGACCATTGACGCAAATCTTTGTGCGGCGGCGTATAAAGCACTTGCCGGACGAAAAGGGACGGTCGGCGTTTATAATTATAAAACCGGTGAGATCCTGTGTATGGTGAGTTCGCCGTCGTTTGACCCGCAAAATACTCCGACAGTTGATTCCGGTTCTGAAAAATATAACGGCGTTTATATAAACCGGCTGCTTTCCGGCTCCTATACACCGGGTTCAGTCTTTAAACTTG
Organism: Ruminiclostridium sp.; assembly: GCA_036261235.1. GTDB lineage: Bacteria > Bacillota > Clostridia > Oscillospirales > Ethanoligenentaceae > Ruminiclostridium_D. The sequence goes on from DATALE010000127.1 coordinate 19,209, forward strand.
TAACCGCGGCGGCGGCAATCGACAATCTTACCGGTGTAACCTCGCGAACTTTTGACTGCACAAGCGAGCTTAACTTAAACGGCGGAAAGGTAACGTGCCCGACGGCACACGGGAAAGAAGATTTACAAAGGGCGCTCGCTGTTTCCTGCAATACAACATTCGGGGAATTAGCTGTTGAAGTCGGCCCGTCTGTTCTCCAGAGCTATGCCCAAAAGGCAGGGTTCAACTCAAATCTATACGTTGACGGAATAAAAGCCGCGCAGGGAAAGGTTGACGTAACAAAGGCGGATAAACTTAATCTTGCGTGGGCCGGTGTGGGCCAATATACAGATACCGCCAATCCGCTGACATATATGGCGTATGTCGGCGCTATCGCAAACGGCGGAGTTCGCGTTACACCGAGGCTTCTTGAAAATTCACAAAGTCCGGGAAACCGTATTTTATCTTCCGAAACGGCTAAAACCATCAGTGCAATGATGCGGAATGATGTAAAGGTTAATTATGGCGAAGAAAACTACCAAGGACTTCAGTTGTGCGCAAAATCCGGCACCGCGCAGTTATCCGAGGGTGAGAAGCCGCACGCGTGGTTCACGGGTTTTATGGACAGGCAGGACTGCCCGCTTGCTTTTGTTGTGGTTGTCGAAAACGGCGGCGCCGGAAGTTCTGTCGCGGGCCCGATAGCGGGAAAAGTGCTTCAAAAAGCAGTGCAGATTGAGACAGGAAAGTGATTGTCGCCGGATATTCCGTTCCCCGCTCGTTTGCCGTGTTTTGTTATTGCTTTGTTCACTGAAAAAGGCGCTCCCGTATTTAAATACGGGAGCGTTTTATCTTTGCAGGTTAAATAATGTTTCGGCAGTTTTTTCAATTTCTGTTTTTGTGTTATAGACGGCAAGGGATGCCCTGACACTGCTCTCTAATCCATAACGCCTTAAAACCGGCTGAGAGCAGTGATGTCCTGCGCGAACCGCGATTCCTTGCTGATTAAGCGCCTGCCCGATGTATTCATCGGAAAAGCCGTCAATAGCGAAAGAAAGAATGCTTGTTTTTTCTTTCGCGTTTCCGATAATTTTTAGCCCCGGTACTTTCAGCAGCGCTTTTGTTCCATATTCCAAAAGGGAATGTTCATGAGCCGTAACAGCGTCCATACCAATTCGGGATATATAATCAATTGCCTCCCCGAGCGCGACAGCGTCGGCGATGTTTCCGGTTCCTGCTTCGAATCGGTGCGGCGCGGACTGATACTGTGATTTTTCAAAGGTTACGTCCCGTATCATATTACCCCCGCCGTGATACGGCGTCATTTCATTTAAAATATTCAGCTTTCCGTATAAAACACCGATACCCGTCGGTCCATATATTTTGTGACCAGAAAAAACATAAAAATCCGCGTCAAGTGCCTTGACGTCAACTTTAATATGTGAAACCGCCTGTGCGCCGTCGATTAAAACCATAGCGCCGATTTGGTGAGCAGAGCGGATCATCTGTTCGATCGGCACAATTGTTCCGAGGACATTGGAAACATGTGCAAGCGAAACGATCTTTACTTTTGGATTCAGCAGATTATGATATTCGTTTAAATCAATCTGTCCGCTTTCATCAACAGGAATTATTCGCAGGACAGCGCCTTTTTCAGCACACAGCATTTGCCACGGAACGATATTGGCATGATGTTCAAGACATGAAATCAGTATTTCATCGCCCGCTGAAATATTTGTTTTTCCGTACGTTTGGGCGACAAGGTTAATTGCTTCGGTCGCGCCTCTGACAAATACTATTTCCGATGCGGATTCGGCATTCAGAAACCGACTTATTTTACCACGCGCCTTTTCATAAGCATCGGTGGCCCGTGCGGCAAGCGTATGCGCACCTCTGTGGACGTTTGAGTTCTCGTGCTCGTAAAAGTATATAAGCCTGTCAATAACACACTTTGGTTTTTGAGACGTGGCGGCGTTATCAAGCCAAACGAGATTATTACCATTAACTTTTTCCGAAAGAATAGGAAAATCGGAGCGAATTGATTCCACATCCAGGCCGGAATCATCAGAGCCATTTAACGACCATCCGTCAGGCAGCAGGTTTAATTGAGAAATAACGCCGGGGACGGCGCTTTTTAAATAGTCCTGGGTCGAGTCGTCAGCGCATGTTTTAAAGCGTGGGAAATAAGCCCACGCTATTTTTTCGACAAGGCTTGTATCATAACTGTTTTCACTTGGCTTATTTATAAAATCAATCACTTGCTGATCTCTGATATTGTCAATCATAATAATTCCCGATTTCCACATCTTCCAAAATTGCAAGCGCATCATCCGTCAATACTGCGGCAGAACAGTAAAGAGATAAAAGATAAATACCTATTCCTCTGTTGTCGATACCCATGAACCGGACCGAAAGCCCGTTGGATTTTTCCCCCTGAAGCCCTGCCTGATATAAACCTATAACGCCCTGCTTTTTTTCACCCGTCCGAACCAAAAGAATATTTGTCTTGCCAGTATTTTCTTTGGGGTTTTTCTGACCGTCCACAAGCAGTTTATCTGTTGGAATTATCGGAATTCCCCTCCATGAAAGAAAAGGCGAATCGAATAAATTTACAGTTGCCGGAGGAACTCCGCGCCTTGTACATTCCCGCCCGAATGCCGCAATAGCTTTCGGGTTAGCGAGGAAGAAGGATGGTTCCTTCCATACCTTTGTGATTAGCTCGTCCAAATCGTCAGGTGTCGGGCAGCCTTTGCGCGTTTTGATCCGCTGTGTCTCAGCCGCATTTTGGAGCAATCCATATTCATGACTGTTAATCATCTCATTTTCCTGCTTTTCAAGGATACATTCAATCGCAAGACGTATTTGCTCGTGAATCTGGTCGTATGGACTGTTGTAGATATCAGAAACACGCGTATTGATATTTATGATCGTGGATATAGAATTCAAAACGTATTCCCGCGGATTGCTTTTGTATTCAACGAACCCTTCGGGAATATCGTCTTTGCCTGCCCGAGTGCAGAGCATATCCAAAGGTGTATTTCCTTCAACCACCTTGTTGAGGCGAAACACACCTGTTTTCAGTGGCTTGAATTCCATCATCCTGCAAAGCCATCTTGGTGATATTGATTCAAATTGAGGCACAGATTTAACGACATCTGCCAGTTGATATGCCGCTTTGGCGGATAAGGCATTAATATTTTCAAATGTTTCAGGCATATAAAGTCTCCTCTGATTTACTATGGCACTATTATTCCATTAAATCCATAAAATACCCATACTAACAATTTCAATCAATCAGAATTTTGGCGGCTTAAAATAAGAATGAAATGTACAAATAGTTACTCATACTAATTCCAAATAAACTTAAGGCAAGAATTCGCGTAAAAATCG
>DATALE010000033.1:0-3029 GCA_036261235.1 Ruminiclostridium sp.
TTTCATTTGTGATAATGATGTTTAACATTCCGATTATCGGAGGAACAACCGCTCACGCGGTCGGTGCAGTTTTTATCGCAATCGTCCTGGGGCCGTGGGCAGCCTGCATTTCGATATCTGCTGCGCTGCTGATTCAGGCACTTGTCTTTGGCGACGGTGGAATTTTAGCATTCGGCGTTAACTGCTTTAATATGGCTGTAGTAATGCCTTTTGTGGGTTATGCCGTTTATCGGTTGATTGCGGGAAAAAGCAGAGAATTGTCAAAGAGGACTGCTTTGGGAACGCTTATCGGAAGCTATATCGGAATTAATTCAGCCGCGCTTTTTGCGGCGGTTGAATTCGGTATTCAGCCGATATTTTTCAAAACTGCGGAAGGATTACCGCTTTACTGCCCTTATCCTCTGCCGGTAACTATACCAGCAATGCTTTTTTCACACGGTCTTTTTGCCGGGCCTCTTGAAGCCGTTGTAACAGTCTCCGCACTTGCTCTTGTTTCCAAATACGCACCGGATATGTTCAATGATGTATATGAAAAGAGCAGCTCAAATGTCAAAACCCGCAAGGTTCTTATAGGCATCTTCTCCGGGCTTGTTCTGCTGACGCCGCTTGGACTGCTAGCGTCAGGTACAGCGTGGGGAGAATGGAATCCCACTGAACTGAAATCAATGCTCGGCTATATTCCGCAGGGAATCGCCAAAGCGGCCGGAAAGTGGTCGGGAATAATTCCTGATTACTCGCTTGCCGGGATTCCGGAAAATCTCGTATATATTTTCTCGGCTGTAATAGGAATTGTACTTATTTTTGTTATTATGCTTGTAACTTCTAAAATAGTTTTACACTTTAAAAAGGCGGATAGAGATTGAATAACGGTATGCCGGAATTGCCTGTTTGGCTGATCTCACCTGAAAATAATTATAAACCCAAAAGGGGAAGAGTTCATTTTTTAAGGAAAACAATCAGCGGTATCACAAGCGTGTTCCAAACTGAGTTTTTGGCCGAAAAATATTCTGACAGTTTCGGACTTCTTCAATCTATCGACCCGAGAGTAAAAATAATAACGGTATTGTTCTTTATTATTTTTTCTTCTGCCATATCTAATATCGTGGTAAAAGTAATGATAGCTTTTACAGCGATACTCTATGCGTGCTTGTCAAAAATCAAGATGATTGACGTTCTGCGCAGAGTTTGGTGCTATTTTCCGCTTTTACTGTTTTTGCTGTCCATTCCTGCCGCACTGAATGTATTTACTTTTGGAAAACCGCTTCTTTACCTTTATAAAAATGAGCTTTATCTGACATCAGGCGGACTTATTGCTGCCGCAAGGGCGGCGCTGACATGCGGTGTTTCACTTTCCTTAGGATATCTTTTATTTACAACAACTCGAATGGCACAAATTGAAAAAGCCCTGCGCGCAATGAAGCTTCCGGAAATGTTTGTATCAGTGCTTGCTGTTGCATACCGATATATCTTTGTCCTTGCCAAAGAAGCGAACAAAGTTATTGAGGCAAGGTTTTTAAGGACTGTCGGGAAAACAAATGCCAAAGGGGAACGCAGTTTCGCATCTCATAGCATAGCTTCCGTTTTTATTAAATCTCAAAAGCTAAGTAATGATGTTTTTGACGCAATGAGCTGCAGGGGCTATACCGGCAAGCCTGTCAGCCTTGAGAAGCTGAAAATTCATTTAGTGGACTATATTTTCATTGCCTGCAATGTTATAATTGTTCTGATACTGTTACTGGGAGTTTACGCTTTTGGATAATAAACAGGTAATTTTTAAACTTCAAAATATAAGCTTCTCATATCAGGATAAAAAAGCTCTGGATAGCATCAGCCTTGATATAAAAAGCGGAGAGAAAGTCTGTATTCTGGGAACAAACGGGTGCGGAAAAACAACCTTGCTCCGAATACTTGCCGGTGTCGCATTGCCCCAAAGCGGCAAAATTACTGCTTTCGACTCTCCCGTTACGAAAAAGATACTTGACAGCGACCGGGAAGCATGCGAATACCACAGGCGCATCGGTTTTATCTTTCAGGATTCCGACGCTCAGCTCTTCTGCACAACGCTCAAAGAGGAGATTGCTTTTGGCCCTCTTCAGTTCGGACTTCCGATTGAAGAAGTCAAGCGCAGGGTCGGCGAAATTGCAAAATTGCTCGGGATCGAAAATCTGCTTGACAGGGCGCCGTTTTTTATGAGCGGAGGAGAAAAAAAGAAAGCCGCAATTGCGGCGGTTCTTGCGCAAAACCCGGAAGTTCTGATTTTGGACGAGCCCACGAATGGACTTGACCCGCGATCACAGAATTTCATAGTTAACCTGCTGAACAACTTGAACAGATCGGGGAAAACACTTATTACATCCACACATAATCTTGAACTCGTCAGGGAATTATCAGACCGTTGTATTTTATTTGATGAAGAACACAGAATAGCGGCAGACGCATCGACTGAACAATTGCTTGAAAATACCGACCTTCTCCGCCGCGTAAATTTTTTATAAAATCATTAAAGCATATCATGTTCGTATAGTGCATGATATGCTTTTATTTATTCTATATATAACATAATAAATTAACACTGTGCGCCGTACAGATATATTAAATATTTATTATGTTATATATAAGCAGATTAATATTAAGAGACTGAGAACTGGTCTGCTGTTTTATCAGAATTCCAGACATATTCAATGTTATAAGCAATTTCTTTCGCTTTGTCCGCCCCAAACTGGTCGGCGACGAAACCTAACGCCATGTCGATTCCGGCCGACACACCCGATGATGTGTAATATTTGCCGTCAGCAACCCATCTTGCGCTGCTCTGCCAATCAACTTTTTGATTTGTTGACTTTACCCATTCAAAAGACCGTTTGTTGGATGTAGCTTTTCGCCCATCAATCAGCCCTGTTTTCGCGAGGAGTGCCGAGCCGGTACATATCGTCAGGCAGAACCTTGATTGTTCAGCTATTTCTAAGAGGCTTTTACAAAAGCCGATGTCGGAAACCAGCGTCCTTGTCCCCTGCCCTCCCGGGATTATC
>DATALE010000153.1:0-18148 GCA_036261235.1 Ruminiclostridium sp.
CGGAATCGACGAGACTGCCAAGTCCATCATTACAGAACTGCTTGAGGTCAGGAAGGGCCGGAACCTCAACGAGTTATTTGCGGCGGACATCATCCACGCGATCAAAGGCGGAATCACCGCAGCACGCAACGTAAAGGTTACAACACCGACCGATGACGTCACGCTGTCAAAGGATAAGATCATCATCCTCGGCACCGTCACTGTGACCGTACAGAAGGACGTGGCATAATGGGACGCTTCGACAACTTCGGGGACTATATGTTTTATCTGCTCTTCGGCCCTCTGAAAAAGGGCAAGAAGGCAATCAATCAGTTCTACATCTTCTTTAAGGTTGTCGGTAAGATCTTCGACGAGATGAAAGCCGAGATCTTCCGGGTCAGACGGGAGTCAATGATTGAGACAGCAAGTCCCGTCATGCTGCCGGTTCACGGCGCAGACCGCGACATGCCCCGCCTTGAGGGTGAGGACATCGAAGCATACCGAAAGCGGCTCCTTATGAAGGGCACCATCGCACGGGCAGCGGGAACGCGTCCGGGCATCCTCTACGCGCTGGCTTCAATCGGATATGAGCAAAGTTACATCGAACCGATGTATCAGGAAGACCCCACACGCTGGGCCGAGTTCATCGTCTTTTTGAGAGGCAAAGCGCAAAGCGGCATCAACGACCTCAGGGTTATTGACTCGGAGGTCATGAAGGTCAAGGAAGGCAGCAGCCTCCCGTCTTACGGCATGGACGCGGGAAACGTCGTACAAGTGAGGTCAGAGTTCCAACAGGGCACGACACGTTATCCACTGTGCGGGACGATCGTTTGCGGCGTATTCCCTCACACGGTCAGCGTCGGCGACCTCGTCGATTCCACGGTTGCCGTACAATCCGCTTGTGTGCCGGGTAACGTGAACTACCCATATGCCGGCAGAGTCGCGGTATCCAAGGAAATTTACAGGGCGTACAACTATTCGGCGTATTCCGAGATTGCCTCGGACGTTCAGATAGACGAGTCGACAGGCTCGGGAACGAGCAAATATTCCTTATGTTCATCCAAGACCAAGTTAGAAAAAGGAGGTAGTTGACAGTGGAAAAGACTTTGACAGCGACTGCCCTCGCAAAGCAGGCGAAGCGTTTTTCTGATTCAATCGACCACGCGGCCTACACGCTGAACGGCGCACCGAAAACAATCACGATCTTCAAGAAAACCATATCCGGGCCGCTTATCAAAATCTACGTTTACTTCGACGATACCGTCACGGGCAAGATTGAAAACGTGCAGCTCGTCGACTCTGACGGAGACGTCGCGGCATCCAGCGCCCGCACCTTCACAAAGCCCACAAACAAAGGGCTCTATGTAGCATTCAAATACAAGTTTACAGAGCAGGAGGTAGAAAGCGTTGAGTCTGACACCATACAGTAAAGTCGGCTGGCAGGACAACGTCGTCGACGAACAGACCGGAGAGACCATTCAGGAAGGCACACCGTTAAGTCAAAACAATCTCAATCACATGGACGACGGCATCGCTGCCGCCAACGCGAACAGCATCTCACACGACGCACAGATCACGACGTTACAGTCCGAAGTCAAGGTCTTAAAAGACGCCACGCTGAACAACATAACAAACAATGTTTTTGTTGAAAACTTCGAGGATGTCAGCAGCGTCGACATTACAAGCGGAATTTATGACGCGGCGGCACACAAGATTTATGTCTGATTCCCATTGTCTCAAGATCGCCTCACCCGGAAGGAACTGAGCTGCATTCTCTGGAATTTGTTCAGTGAGTTACTTCCGACATGCGGCGACTGCTCTGATCAGGCCGACGATGATCTGATCGTCACCGGCAGGGTCACGGGTACCGACGAGACAGCGACCGTCAGGCTCACCGAATACGGGTTCGAACTTTACGGCGGCGGCTGGATTGTCAAACTGGACGTCAAAAAATTCTTTTACAGCATCGACCGGGACATCCTGAAACAACTCCTTCGAAAGCGTATCAAAGACAACCGTTTCCTCAGGCTGCTCAATCTGATCATCGACTCCAGCCCCGAAGGAGACACCGGGATTCCTCTCGGCAACGTGACAAGCCAAGACATGGCAAATATCTATCTCAACGAATTAGATCAGTTTTGCGTCCGATACCTGCATATCAAGTATTACACCCGGTATATGGACGACGTCGTCTTCATCGTGCCAACGCGCGACATGGCCCGCGACTACCTGAAAAGATGCACGGAGTTTCTTCGGGAACGCCTTCACCTTGAGATCAACCAGAAAACTAAAGTTTTCCGACTTCGGCAGGTCGTCAACGCCTTCGGGTTCAAAATTTGGACGACACACCGTCTCCTCAGAAACAAGTCAAAGCAGGAAATGAAACGACGCATTCGGGCAATGGACGCAAAACTCAAAGCGGGAACCATCAGGCAAAAAGGTTATTCAGGCCGTCAATTCGTGGCTCGGTCACGCGCGATGGTCAAGCAGTTATAACCTCTGCAAGAAGATTTTTAAACCCTATCCGTATATCAAAGTGGAAGGAGAGAATCAATTTGGCAGACTATCTCGGCACTGTAAAATTCGGCGGTCTGTATCAAAGCGGGGCGGCGCTCCCGTGGCCCACGAGTCCGTGGAGAAATGACACATCATTCGGCAACGGAGAAATAGGCAACATCCCGAGTATGAGCGGCTCAATGGCGAACTACACCATCGGGAACACGCCTTCAAGCGATGCTCAACAACTCCGCTGGGCAAAAATTAAGGACGGAGACAAGACGATTCTTGTCTGTCTCTCAAATATCCTCGTCAACGTCTCATGGGACGATCTCAACGCTCAGGGGTGGGTCTCAGGCAAGACACTCACGATCGACGGGCAGCAGGTCAAGGCAAGACTGCTCACGGGCGGCAGCACATACCGCAGTGGTACCGACGCATACTCAGGAGGCTCACCAACAAGCAACGAATGGGACAGGTTCATAACGCGTGAGGAGGTCATAACCGGCCTTCCTGCTCCTGTCACATCAGACCTTGACACCAGTACCGACGAAACCGATCGCATCAGCACACACAACCAGTTTTGGAATTGGGGATATTGCTATTCATGGGTGCAGGAAACCTATTCAGGGAACGCGTCCGTTCGTGCGGTTCGCGGCTACCTTTCGGCCCGGTGTTGGAGTTACTACGTCGAGTCGAATTGCTACCCGTACTTCGGTTGGCGGCCCGTCCTTGAATTCCTGAACACTGCTCCACTGATTTCTGACTCTGACAGGAATCTCGGCGACAAGAACGCAGATTTCAGCATCACATACAACGTCAACGACGCCGATTCCGGCGACGTGCTCACGGTCACAGAATATCGCGACAGCGTGCAGACGAACAATTTCACGAACGCAGTTCGCGGGCAGTCGTACACGATCGCCGTGCCGGTTACGAGCCTTAGTCTCGGCACCCACACGGTCAGCGTCAACGTCAACGACGGCAAGGGCGGAAGCACAACGCGCACATGGACATTTCAACGAACGAACGCGGCTCCGACAATCTCAGGCAGCGACACAAACCTCGGAGACAAGAATCTCGGTTTTGACGTCAAATACACGGTCAACGACACGGACGGCGACACCCTCACCGTCACCGAGCAGCTCAACACTGAGACGCTCAGAACAATCAACAACGCGCCGAAGGGCGAGGAACTGACGCTTTCGATCACAAGCGAAAAGCTCTATTCCTTAGGGCTCAATTCAGTCAACACCCTCACAATCACGGTCAGCGACGGCAAAGGCGGCGTAAGTTACCGGACATTTACATTCAAGCGCACAAACAGCGCTCCGACGATCTCAGGCGCGGACAAAGACCTCGGGCTGCAAACCGGCGCGTTTTCCGAAACCTACACTATCAACGACGCAGAGGGCGACACGGTCGTCGTCACCGAAAAGATCGACGACACAGCGATCAGAAGTTATACCGGGGAACTCGGCAAGACCGAAACAATCTCACTTTCGGGCAACGTCTGGAAGACCCTCACAAACGGCTCACACGCCCTCAAAATTGAGGCGACAGATGGCAACTTTGCGACCTCGATCAGAGTGCTCGCCTTCGAAAAGCACGAAACCGTCATTAATTTCTTCTATGCTACACCTTTTACCACTGATGCGATGGCGACAAAAATTCTCGTTTCTCCGACATGGAAAATTGAGGGCGCAGTCGCAAAAGTCGAAGCCTGCAACAACGCTTTTGACGCCTCTCCAACGTGGGAGGACATCACGGCACAAGTACTTATTAACCGCGTGTTCAATTTCACCAACAAGACCAAGACGGCGGACAAATGGGGCGTAAACATCCGCTTCACCATTACCAAAAATACCGATTACACCGGAGAAGTCTCAATCAGCACATTTGGGGGTGCTTACGAATGAGATATTTGATTAAAACACCGATCTCTCAGATTGAACAGCAAAGACAGGACAACGCAGCCGATCAGAACGTCGATCTTTACGCAGCGATCGCCGGATTGTCCGAAGATCTCGCAACAGCACAACAAACCATTGCAGACCTTACGGTCCGCGTGGTAAAATTAGAAGGAGGAAAATAACAATGGCAAAGACAGCAAAATCTTATATGATTCCCGTGTACGCAGCACTCGTTAAACGGCAGGTGAGGGACATTGAATACCTCCCCGAAGAATATGTCGCTCCCGTGGCTGAATATCTTGCAACCAAAGAAGGAGATACCACGCCACCCGCCTCAAGTGACAGCGGCAAGGCCGCGAGTTCATCGTCCGGCAGCACAACCGACAGCAGCGCCACAAGTGCTTCAAATACGACCCCGAGCACGGGCTCAGACACCACAAGCAGCACAAAGTAAGGCAGTAGCAAAAGGACGCACAAAAAGGCTCGTCCTTTTGCGTGATTTATCCCCTATTTCAGGATGAATGACGCAAACGAACGAGCCTTAGAAATTCTTCTTAGAAACGGCGAATTTTTCTCATTTATTTTGTCCCTAATTCTCAAAAATCATGTCGCGCTACAAAATTGGCAGACCGTTTTTAGATCATTGCAGAAAAGAAATAAAAATATAATTGTAGAAAAAGAAAGCCTTGACAAAAATGAATGTGAATTTATAATCGGAAGAGTTGAAAAAGTTTATAAGAAATTCGTTTATGTCAGACATTTTGATGCTGATGGAATTTGGCAGGATGAACCATATAAAGTACCCTATACTGAAATAACAAGTGTTACCTTTGCATCAAGGTACGTTGATGTCTTCTCAAAATATTTAAATAAGCTTCCCGATAACTTTGACAAATAAGCATATTTTAAGAGTTTTAATATCAAAGCTTAAAAAAGGGGCGCACTGTTCGCAAATTGAATAGTGCGCCCCAATGCATTTTGGGTTTAAGCGTTAATTTAAGAGTTACTTGCTATTTGGCACTTTATATCTCAAAATTGAATTTATATGGGTGCGCCATCACAGATGATGTCCGCAAATTTTGCGTTCATCCGCCTCTTACAGATGCTGATATATGAATCGAAAGCTTTTAGAATTTTATTGTCGATGTCCGGAATATACTGAAAATCCAGATTGCTTAAGCGGGCTTTGGCCGCATTATATGAAATGCCGCAGGCAGCCATAAGAAGTTCAGGGGTGTTAAGCCCGCAGGCTTTTATTACCGCGGCTGGAGCCAAAATGTTAGAGGCAAAAAAATTAGCCTCGTTTTCATATACAAGGTAGTTCGCTCTGCTTAAAGTATGGCCGCTGAAATGGCGGCAAACGATATGGCCCGCTTCATGCATAAGAGTGAAAGTAATCCTGCTTTTAACGCGGACAGTGTCGTTGTAGGCAATACAATAGTTGTCACCGCTGAAAACAGTGAATCCGTCGCGGCTTTTGCAAGCCTCAGTGATGCTGTCAACGCTTGCTTCGCCGACAATTGAACAAAGTTCCGTGTAGGAGACAAGCCCCCAGTGGTTCTTTTTTATTATATCATACGGATTCACAGGAAGACATATTATACCTGAATTTAACAACAATTCACATGATTTGAGATAAACATATTCAAAATGTTTGTCCGGTATCATTTTTCTGACTCCTTGTCAGCAATATCGGACATGGATTTTACAATTTCTTTGAGCAGACTTCTTTTTTCCTTTGGAAGGCTCTGCATTTCCCTTGCGAGGATCAGTATTTCACCGTCCAACTCCAAATCGCTGTTTTCGGTTTTATTATCCCAGCCCATAAGGTATTCAGGGGTAGTGTTCAGGATTACCGCTAACATTTCAATTACATTGTGCGGAATTCTCAGGATTTTTCCGTCTTCATAGCGTTTTACAGTGGAACGATTTACACCGATTGCCTTCGCCAGGTCCTCAAGGGACAGTCCCATCTCAAGCCTTTTTTCTTTTATACGCTCTCCGACGCTCATAAACATTCCCCTTCGCGCAAAATTGTATCAAATTTAATCGCATTACCTAAAGTTTAGCATTATTTAATGAAAAATCAAAGGCTTTTTTAAAAATAAAAAAATTCAATTGACATCATACAGGAATAGTGTTATTATTTTGTTGCATAACAGGCAACAAAAAACCGTCCGAGTACCGGAACGGTATATTTTTTAATAATAGCGTTGCACAATAGGCAACAAACTAGGGGTGACAAAATTGCGGAATAGGCTTCAGCGTGAATTTGTTTTTCGGTTAACAGAGGCAAAAGGGCTTGAGCCAACCGAAAAAAATGGGAAAAACGGATTTCAGGGGAAAAGTGAGGTCACTGAACCGCCGGCGGTGCAAAAAAAATTGAGAGGTGATAAAAATGCCTGAACGCCTTAACAGTGAAGGACAGCTTCTTGCGGAAAAGAATATAAGGCTTGTATATTATGTTCTCAAAGAAATGTGTATTAAAAGGAGCGCGGATAATTTTGACGACCTTTTTGGTGCGGGGTGTGTAGGGCTTTGCAAAGCCGCGCTCAAATGGAAAAGCGGATTATCGCCTTTCTCCACATTTGCGTTTCACTTGATAAAACACGAGATTCTGGGGGAAATTTATTCACGGTCAAGGGCGGAACGCAATACCGGGCTTTTTTATGAGACGGATATACCGGTTTGTGAAAAATATTTTGACGACACGGAATTTAAGATGATGTTAAATGATTTCTGCAAAATATCAAATAAAATCATGGGGAAGACGGCCGCCAGGGTGTTCAGACTGTCGCTGACCGGCAAGGACTGCAAGCAGATTGCACAGCTGCTTGGCATAAGTGTTTCTTCTGTTGAAAAGTCAAATAAAAAAGCCGGGAACGCGTTCAAAATTTTTCTTCAGGGTGGAATCGCTGCGCAATTAAAATAATATTTTTCGGAGGAATTTAAACATGGAAAAAATCAAATGGATTGAAACACCGCCATGCAAGTTTTGCAGTGCACCGGAAAATCTAAAGCGCCGCTATTCCTGCATGGGCTGCGAAAAGTTTCGCAGAAAGCCCGCGCCGCCTCTTAAATTTCCCAAAAGAAGATTAAATTCAGGCGAACTTTCAAAACGGAATCTGAAGATTGCGAAGCTGTACAGAAGCGGCCTTTCATATCAGAAAATAGCGCTGATGTTCGGTATGCCCAGGGCAACAGTTCAAAGTGCTGTTAAGGCCGCGAATCATTTAAGCGGTGCGGCGTAACACATTAAATGCTCCAGTACTCGTGAATATATTTGCCGTGGCCGATTGTCAGGACGTAGCGCTTACTTTTACTCCATACTGCCGGGTCGACGGAACTTATATTCGGATTAACGTAATAATATATATTTTCGGCGGTTACCCGTTCTCCTTTGTCGAAGACTGCGGATACAGCGGATTTAATCAAATCACTTACTTGTCCTGAGTATGGCTTTTCAAACTGGTTCGGCGCATTTAAAACTTCATCAAGACAGCCGCCGAACCTGCCGCTTTTTACACGGTCAAGAATAACCTGAGCATTTGCTTTTGCCATTTCCATTGAACCTACTCCGCCGCAGCTTGTCATTAAAATTCTTTCTATTCGGTCCCGCTGAACAGGTGTCAGAGGGAAAAAAGCTTTTTGCTCTTCAGGCGTTACGTTTACGTTTCCCGACGTTATAATTTCAGTCTTGTCAGCCATCACAGCGTTGCCGATTGCCGCAGTCCTTGAAGACTGCGGGACAGCAGTTTCATGTTCCGCGGAACCTGCAGGGCTTCTTTCAGGAACAGTGTTTATGCCTGCCGCCAGAATTAAAGTACAAAGTGTCAAAGACATTGCCGTCTTTTTTAATTTCATCCTTTTTCTAACCTCCGGGCATTTCGCTTGAATTTTTAAATTCCAGTTCTTGTCCGCTTTTATTCTATTATTGTGAGGCTGTCTTTATTCCGTTTTTTACTTTTAAATGTTTACCATAGTTTGCAACTATTGGGCTATTAGAAAAATCTCGATTCGATGATTTTGTATGAAATAGTACAAGAAAATTTATACTGAGCGTATTAATGATAATGAAAATAAGTCGGAGGCGAAAAAATGCTAAAGAAATACTCAAAAAAAAGACTTAAAGATATGATCAATTCATATGCCGAAAAAGACAGTGTTAAAAGCCTTGCCGGACTCGCATTATTTCTCGGGCTCGACAGAAACTCGCTCCTGAACCTTCAGTCAGAAAATGAGGACGGGTTTGATGACTTGATTGAGTACGCAAGAACATTAATTGAAAAAGACATTGTTGAAAACGGGCTTCGCGGAAAATACAACGCCTCAATGGCGGCGTTTATTCTCAGGTCATCTTTCGGCTATCGCGACAAAGGCGACGATAAGCCGCAGGGAACTGTAAAAATCGAAGTGGCGGATGAGCTTCAGAATTACGCGGACTGACGACAGATGGTGATTGATTTTGAAAAAAAGAAACCTTAAAAATATCGTAAAGCTTATGGGGTTCCCGTCGAAAAGGCAGTCGGAGTTTCTTAAGGCATCAACAAAATATGTTGCTTACGGCGGAGCCAGGGGCGGCGGAAAATCGTGGGCGCTCAGAAGAAAATGTATACTTCTGTCCCTGAAATACCCAGGTATACGAATTCTTATTTTAAGACGGACATTGCAGGAACTCCGGGAAAACCATACCTTACCGCTCAGACGCGAGCTTGACGGATTTGTCAGCTACAGTGCCGACGAAAAGGCGCTTTATTTTCCCAACAAAAGCAGAATAAAGCTCGGATATCTCAGCGATGACGGCGACGTAAATCAGTATCAGGGCCAGGAATATGACGTAATCTGCATGGATGAGGCGACGCAGTTCAGCGAATTTCAGTTCACCTGCCTTAACGCATGTCTTCGCGGCGGCAGTCCCAAACATCCAAAGCGGTTTTACATAACATGCAATCCCGGCGGTGTTGGACATGCGTGGGTAAAGCGGCTCTTTATTGACAAAAGCTATAAAAACGGTGAAAGCCCGAAAGATTATACGTTTATTCCGGCAAAAGTGTTTGACAACGACTTTTTGATGAGGACAAACCCGGATTATTTACATCAGCTTGAAAGCCTGCCCGAAGACTTGCGCAGGGCGTGGCTTTACGGTGAATGGGACGCATTCGCCGGACAGTTTTTCCCGGAATTCAACAGGGAAATCCATGTCGTAAGGCCTTTTGAAATTCCCGAAAATTATACAAGGTATTACGTCAACGATTACGGGCTTGATATGCTGGCAGGGCTTTGGATAGCCGTTTCTCCGCAGGGCAGGGCTTTTGTTTACCGTGAAATTTATAAATCAGGCCTTGTGGTCAGTTCTGCGGCGAAAGAAATCAAGGCTTTGGAACGCGAAAATGAAAATGTTCTTGTAAGGCTCGCGCCTCCGGATCTATGGGGACGCACAAAGGACAGCGGCAAAAGCGTTATAGAAATTTTCGCTGACAACGAACTTTATTTCTGCAAAGCGGACAATGACCGAAAGCAGGGCTGGATGGCCCTCAGGGAATGGCTCAAACCGGAAAAACAAGCTGACGGCACGGTATCGGCGCGGCTGTGTATTTTTGAAAATTGCCTCAATCTCATCAGAACTTTGCCGCTTTTGCAGTATGACAGAAAAAACAGCGAAGACGCCGCAAAGGAACCGCATGAGCTGACACATGCGCCCGACGCCCTGAGGTATTTTGCCGCATGGAGAGCGTTTGGGGAACAAACTCAAGAAAGGGCGGAATTTGAAAAAGACCGGCAGATAACGAAAAGCTATCTTTGCGGCCTTTGGAATTAGAATAAGGGGTGATTTTATGATTATAGGAATTGTAACCGGCGTGATATGTGGACTTTACATCTGCGTATTCGGCATGTGGGCGTTTTTGAAGGGACAGTCGAGCGCAATGGTGGCAAAAATGGGCGGACTGCCCGGACTCAAAACGGCAAAGGAGGAGAAGGACGGCGGTTCGCCGAGCTATTCGGAGCAGTTGGGCGCTATGTTTAAAGGCACATGTTGACCCAAAAAGTGAAAGGGTGAAAAAACTTGCAGAAAGAAATCAGTCCCCAGAAAATCTGGCGGAAATATGAGGCAGGTGTGGATTTCAAAAACAGCATCGGCCTTTATGAAGCCGTTGATAAAAACGAGCGCTTTTTTGCCGGAGATCAATGGGTTGGGGTCAACGCCCCCGATTTACCAAAACCGGTGATAAATTTTATTAAACGAGCTTGTCAGCAAAGGGTGGCGGAAGTTAGTTCAAACCCGATTGGCGTTGAATTTGATTCCGTAGAGTTTCCTGAATTCGTTTCACAGTCAGATATCGCTTTAAAATCAATGCCGGATGAAGGACGGCAGATGCTTAATGCGCTTTTTGACGCCGATTGGAACCGTTTGAACATGGATGCTGTGAACCTCGACGGACTTCTGGACGCGGCGGTAACTGGTGACTTGATTCTGTACAACTATTGGGACTGTATGGCGGAAACCGGGCAGGCGGCTGACGGACAAATCTGCGTTCAGCTTATCGACAGCGTAAATCTTTATCCGGGAAACCCGAATGATCGGAATATACAAAACCAGCCGGATATCATTATCGCCCGCCGAGAGCTTGTGTCCGACGTAATCGTTCAGGCAAAGGCAAACGGACGGCCGAAGGCGGAAATTTCGCTTATCGCATCAGACCATAACATGGAGTATATGGGCGGCGATATGGGAAAACGTGAGCTTTCGGATGACGAGAATGCAAAATGCGTAACACTGCTCTATCTTTTCAAAGACGAGCGAGGGCATGTTATGGCGCAAAAAGCAGTGAATTCCGCCGTTATCCGTCCGCTGTGGGATACGAGACTTACGCGCTACCCGATTAGTGTAATGAACTGGGAAATCAGAAAAAACTGCTTTCACGGGCGCGCGGAGGTAACAGGGCTTATCCCTGTGCAGAGATACATAAATCAGATGTACGCAATGTCAATGCTGTTTACCATGCAGTCGGCATGTCCGAAAGCCGTATTTAACCAGGGAATGGTCAAGGGCTGGAGCAACGCGGTCGGCACGGCGATTCCGGTAAACGGAGATATCGGTGCAGCGATTAAATATCTTGACCCTCCTAAGCTTCCGCCGGATGTCTATAAACTTCCGGAACAGCTTATGAATACGACACTACGCCTTATTGGCGTAACCGATATTGAACTTGGAAACGTAAATCCGTCAAACACAAGTGCCTTGGTTATGGCGAGGGAAGCCGCAACGATGCCGGTACAGTCCGTCAAGGAACGTTTTTACGCGATGATTGAGGATTTTGCGAGAAACTGGCTTGACATGATTTTTGCATACAGTACAGTTCCCCGTTGGATGAAGGTCCTGGACAAAGACGGTGAGAAAAATGTGGTTTTTGACGCTTCATCATTACGTGACAGGCTCTGGTCAGTAAAAATCGACGTCGGCGCGGCAAACGCGTGGAGTGGAATAAACTCAGTAGATACATTAAACAGGCTTTTTGGCGCGGGGGTAATTGATGCAAGGCAGTATGTCGAACGTCTGCCGGACGGCTATCTGCCCATGCGTGAAAAACTGCTGTCGGAGCTTGCTGTTAAAGACGGGGCTCAAAGCGGAATGAATTAGTAATTACGGGAGGAAAAAAGAATGGAAGAATTAAAAAGCCGGAAAGAAACGCTTATCACGGCTGAAAATCCGGATTTACCTAATGATGGCGAACAGAAAAAGTATATCGTGAGGCACAACAAGGAAAACGTTGAACTTACGCTGCCGGAACTTATTGAAAACGCTGAGAAAGGTCTGGATTATGACCGTATCCGGCCGTCTCACGATTTTATAAAAGAACTTGCCGCAAAAGGCGGCGAAAGCGATGTCTCGCACTTCATAGCCAAAATGAAGAACGGACAGGACGGTACAGCAGATTCCGTAACTTGTCCGCAGTTAGAGCGGGGCGACACTGAAATACAAAATGAAAAGGAGGGGATTGCAAGTGAATATCCCGAATATGTAAAAGACGGGAAAATAGAGCTGCCGGACGATGTCCTGTCACTGAAAGCAAACGGTATGAATACGCTGGATGCATGCCGCACGGCGGATTTAAAGCGAACAAAAGAGCTTTGCGCAAAACTTTCCGACGAACTTAAAGCTATGACCGCGAACAGAGAAAACATTGCGGCGTCCATCGGCAGTCTTATCGGCGGACAAGCCCCGGAAAAAGAATATTTTACATCGCAGGAATGGGACAGGCTTCCCCGCAGGGATAAGGAAAAGTTTATACGCAGCGGTAAAATTTATGAATTTATGAAAAAATGGAGTGGTAAGTAATGAGTTTTACTAATTTCAAACCGGAAGTTTGGTCTTCACAGCTGCTTCTTGACCGCGATAAACGCGTTGTAGGCGTTCAAAACAGCTGGGGCTTTTTGAAGGCGACATAAACCGCACAGGCGACCGGGTACATATTCAGGGGCTGAGCGGAGCGACAATCAAGGATATTCCGTCAACTGGCGTAATCGACGATCCGGAGGGCATTGAAGACGAAAGCCTTGAGCTTTTTATCGACCAGAAAAAGTACATCAATTTCAAGGTCGACGACATTGACCGTATTCAGTCAAACGCAGATACGATAAGGGCTATTATAGGCAAAACTTCAAACAACCTTGCCGCCATGCAGGACAGCTTCATTTATGGTATCGCCAAGGATTCGGCAGGGAAGGTTATTGACGCGGCGTCAGCCGGCAACGAACTGAATTCCAAAAATGTGCTTTCATATTTAAGCGACGCGCTGGCCTTTATTCGTTCCTCAAGCGTATATGACAACGGCGACATATATTTCGAAGTCCATCCTTATGTATTCTCTAAATTGCAGCTTGCGTTCACAATGATCGGGCAGGGGGATAATACAACCGGCAGAAACGGTTATCGCGGACCGCTTTTCGGGTGCAGTGTTTTCGAAAGCAATTCTATCCCGGTAACTGACGCGAGCGGCAATCCTGTCGCGGCCGGAACTCCCGGCGCAATATACCACAATATAATAAGGACAGGCGAATCAATTGCTTTTGCACAGCAGAAATCAATTGATTTCAAAGCTTATGAGATCGAAAAAGGCTTCGGCGAGGGTATCAAAGGCTTCACGCTTTATGGCGCCAAGGCGGTAAAACCGCAGGAGCTGGTTTGCCTCAAAGCCGCTGTTGCAGCTGACTGAAAAAAGGGGGACAATTAAATGTCAGAGCTAATTAAAACATATATTCCTTTCGGAACAAATTCAGCGCAGGTTACATTCACAGCGGCTTCGGGAGCTGATTACTTCACAGCGGATAATTCGGACAGCCGGATTTTCCTTGTTGCCAAAAACAGCAACGCGCAGAGTGCCACTGTAACAATCAAGGCAGGAGACGGTGCGCTTTGTGCACTCGGCAACGCGAATTTTACGGTCGGCCCGGGAACTGAGATTTTCATTCCGATGTCGCGTGTCGAATCCGCAAGGGTTAAAATCCTCAGCGGTGAGGATAAGGGAAAAATCTATGTTTTGACTGCCGCCAGCACCGACGGCGCCGTCGGCAATGTGTCAATTGCCGTTGTTTCGGTAGAGTAAAGATAAAAGGCGGGCAGGGTTTTGAACCCGCCCGCCGGTTTTTTTAAAAAAGGAGTTGAAGATAATATGTCTGTTAAGGCAAAAGAGATAGCTGACGCGGCACTCAAACTTATCTGTCACGTCGGTGAACTCGGGGCGATAGACAAGAACAGGGAGAGCCGTTATTACGGGCTTGCGCCGTCATATATCACAGTTTTGCAGTATGAACTTTCAGAATATGAAAACGCTCCGCAGCCTTTGCCGATAGAAAACCTTGAACAGGAAATCGACCTTTCCGACAAAACCGCTCTAAAGGTAATGCCGATAGGACTTGCCATGTACTTCGCGCTGATTGACAGAGATGTGGATTTGTACAATCACTTTTCAAGCCTGTATTATGAAAAGCTCGTTCCGTCGATTAAGACGGCGGAGGTTAAAATCAATGAATGTTATATTTCTCCAAACGATCCGATGTTGAGGTGAAAACATGGCACTTAACAAAACTACACCGCGTCTGAAATCAGAAGGAATGGTTACTTTGGTTTCTGCTGCCGACGGGGGAATAAACCTCTCAGAAAACGCGCGTTCGATTAAAGACAACGAAAGCCCGGATATGCTCAATTTCTGGCTTCACGGCGGCCAACTGTGTTTAAGACCGGGCTTGAATACGTTTATTGAACATGGGTTCGGTACGATAATCAAGGTTTTCCCCGATGACGGAAGCAGGCTGCTTCTCAGAAGGGTTATAAAAAACGGAGAGACGATTGAAGAAAGATACGGAATATATATTGTTACACAAAACGCGGTTCTGAGTTATGACGGCAGCAATTTGGAACAGGTTCCCGACTCAATGATATATTCGGACGATTGGGTGAAAAACTATTCATCACGCAGTTTTGACAATTGTGTGATAATACCGTCGGGCAGTGAAAGTTCAAATACAATATCGACTGACAGTGAAACATGGACGGCAAAGGGAGAAGCGGTTTACATAATAGGCAGCGGATATTTTCTTGCGGTTTCACCGAATGTTATAAGTTACGAACATCCATTTGGAACTCCGCATCTGACTGCCGCCTCCGTTGTCTCGGATATAAATCCTTATGTGCCCGTCCTTTATGATAACTGCACTCCTGAAGGAGCCGGAACAAAAGTCGGGGGACGCAACATTCTTTCAAAAAAAAGAATTCAGAAGTTTACTACAAATTCAACTTCAATTGTTTACAGATTGTGCGAAAGCGGGATTGACAACGATACACTGACAGCTGTTTATCACGCGGAACTCGGCTCGGTTTACACATTTAACTTTCCAAAGGATTACGGAATCAGCCTTCAAAACGGTATCACGGCGTCGCTTGACCGGGCGGCGGGTACAATAGAACTTACAGCTCCGCTCGCCGACGCAAAATCTTTGGGGCTGACAAATAATTTTGAAGTGACATACAGCAAAACTTATGAAAAGGTTCCCGTGAAGGATTGTTCAATCGGAACATGGTACGACGGCGGAGCACAGTCGTCGGCAGGCAGCGGCAGGATTTTTCTGTCCGGTGACGAGAGCGCGCCGAACCGGATATATTTCAGCAGCCGGAATGATCCGACATATTTTGCTCAAGACGATTATATAGATATAGGCGCGGCTGCTGATCCCATAACAGCCTTTGGAATACAGTATGACATCCTCGCCGTATTCAAAAAGAATTCTATATATTCGCTTCAATATTCTGATTCTGAATCTTTCCCTACATTTGTGACCAAAATAGTGAACGCCGGAACCGGCTGCGATATGCCCGGTACTCTTCGGCTGTTATCAAACATGCTTGTCTGGGCAAACAGCAAAAGCGGCGTTTTTTCTCTCTTGTCAACAACCGTGAGAGATAAAAGAGCGGTTCGCATGCTGTCGCAGAATGTAAACGCCAAACTTTTGTCGGCGGATCAGGAAGTATTAAAAAACGCCGCGGCTGTCTGTGACGAGACTTCTTATCTGCTCATAGCCGGTGACTCAGCTTTTATATTTAATTACGATAACTTGCAGTTTTCGGGAACAAAAAAGCCTGAAAACGCTCCGTGGTTTATCTGGAAGCTGCCGCAAAAATTAAATCTTGTGTTCAGGTACGAGAATAATTTCGCGGGCGTCTGCGAGAACAGCGGTACAATTTTCATCTTCGATAAAAATGCCGCTTTGGACGACGGAAAATTCTTTGATGCCTGCTGGCTTTCAAAAAGTTTCGATTTCAAAGCCCCAGACAGGCTGAAAAAACTTTATAATTTTTCAGTTTCAATCGGCAGTGAAACTCCTTGCAAATTGGAGTTAGTCTGCCGCGACAGCGCAGGTGAAGTGAAACATAATATCATAGCGGACGGCGGCGATTTTTATAAGACGCTTTCGGTGAACCCAAACGCGGCGTGGTCTTACTGCTCATCGTTCGGAATAAGGCGAACCGAAGGGGATAACGCGGCGTTTTGTATATTTGATTACACTGCAAGGGCAGTCTGCGGAGCGCACCGCTGATGATTTGTATTAAGGAAACCTGCTAAGAAAAATCAAGTGGAAAACGCAAGAAATTTCACATCGGGAAGTGATAAAAAAGAGTATAGCAAGGCAGAGCGGTGAAAGGACAAAGTTTTTACCGCCCTATGCAAACAAGGATTGCATATCAGATATCACTGCCAAAAATCAATTGTTCATCAATGGTGTTGTAAGCTTCAGTAACCTTGCCGTAGTAAATTCGCAGAAATTTGTTGAGTCCGGCGATCATGGCCTCTTTGCCACATTTGCCTTCGCTACGCTTGCGTTGAATAAAGTCAAAAACAATATCGTCTTTAGGTTTGTGTTGGATTTTACTTTGCATGATTTCATAGCCGGTTTTTCTAAGATAGCTGTTACCACGCTTGGAAATATGGCACTCGGTAGCATTAAAGGTACCGGATTGGTAAGGCGGAGCATCAATGCCAGCATAAGCAATTAGAGAGTGCTTGTTGTTGAAACGACGAACATTCCCGATTTCCGCGATGATGCGAGGGGCAAGCTTATCGCCAATACAGGGCATTTCTCTCACAACAGCATACTCGGGCAATGTCTTTGCAAATAGTTGCATTTGTGCTAAAATGGTGTCGCGAGATACTTCTATCTCTTGAAGGATTCGCACTGCTTCCGTAACAACAATTTTTGTGGATTGGGAGTTCGGAAGTACAGGGATACCGTTTTGAGCCATGGCGAAGATTTCTTCCGCCAAGCGTTCGTACAGACGGTATCCCTGTTTTTTTGCCCATTTACAGTAATCAGCAGTAAACCGGCACTGACCCATTTCAAGGATGTGACTGTAGTGCCAATAACGTTTTACAAAGTCTGTGAGTTTGTGGTTGCTGGCACTGTCTTGCAAAACATCCTGGATATTCGGCATGACTTGGTCAAGGAGATTGCTCAAATTGACCTTGCTTTTAATCAGTAAAGAGGTAGTTTGGTAATACTGGCGAGCGAGCAATTTGAGTTCACGGTAAGTATCACCGGCAGGCAATACGGGAATTAATTCACTCCAATATGTAAGTCCAAAAGTTGCGATATGGACAGAATCAATCTTGTCTGTTTTTGCACGGCGAATGCTTTGTGAGCAAAACTTTTTCATACGCAGAGCATTTACGCAGCAAACAAAGATACCTTTTTCCACAAGCAGGCTGACTACAGGCCAGTGGTAGTGCCCGGTATCTTCCAAAACGACGCGCACCTCATCATCGTAGGACTTAATACGGTGAACAAGCGCAAGAATTCCTTCCATAGAGTGAAGCATCTCGCATGGCGGCCAGAGTATTTCGCCGCCTGGCTTCATAATGCAAACAGTACTTTTACCTTTTGAAACATCAATGCCGACACTAATCAATGAACATTTCTTCTTTCAAATCAAGATGTGTAATGTTTCCGCACAGTGATTATTACGATTCATTTTGGTTCGTGACGCGTACGCAATTTTTGCTAAGGTGGTTCCTCACTACTAGCAAAAATCGGAACAACCTGCTTAATCGAATCTTTATAACAAGAAGGCGGCTGACACTTTCTAATGCGAACGCTAAGTTCCAACGGAGGATCGTCAAGCCATTACCTTCTCATTATAACGAAAATTAGCATAGCTTGTAAAACCAACTGTAGTCAGCAGTTCAAGCTATGCTAATATTGTACCAAAC
>DATALE010000162.1:0-4704 GCA_036261235.1 Ruminiclostridium sp.
GTGCTGCAGTTGATTCTGCTTGTATTACTGATTAGTATTAATGCTTTTTTTGCCGCGAGCGAAATGGCGATTATAACGGCAAATGACACAAAGATAAAAAGGCTGGCTGATGATGGAAACAAAAGGGCAATACTGCTTGAAAAATTGTTGTCAAAGCCAAGTAATTTTCTCGCCGCAATCCAGGTCGGAGTTACGATGTCAAGTCTGTTCTCAAGCGCGGTGGCATCTGAAAGCCTTGCCGACCGCATAACCCTTGCTTTTCGCGGAAGCTCAATTTCACCTTCGGTTGTCAAAATAGTTTCAGTTGTGATAATAACGATTCTTCTTTCATACTTCACACTTGTTTTCGGTGAACTTGTTCCGAAAAGGGTTGCAATGAAAAACTCCGAGGCGCTGGCGCTCAGGGTTGTGGGAATTCTCAACGGGATATCCGTTGCTTTTCTGCCGTTTGTAGAGCTGCTGTCCCACTCTACAAATGCAGTCGCGCATATTTTCGGTGTCAGCCCGAACGACAGCCAGAACAACGTTACCGAAGAAGAAATCCGTATGATGGTTGACGTCGGCGAGGAAACGGGAGCTATTGACGAGAGCGAAAAAGAGATGATCAACAACATCTTTGAATTCAATGACCGAACAGCGAGCGATATAATGACGCACCGCACGGAAATCTATGCAGTCGAAAATACCGCGTCGCTTACCGATATAGTTAATGTTGCGATGAACGAGGGCTTTTCACGAATTCCGGTATTCAAAGACGATCTTGATGACATTGTCGGCATAGTTTTTGCCAAGGATATGTTAAAATTCGTTGGCATGACTGTTGACAGGCATATTGATATTAGCGACATCATGCGTCCTCCTCTTTTTGTTCCAAAAACAAAACGCTGTCAGGATTTATTTGTGGAACTGACCGAACAAAAACAGCATATGGCAGTCGTCATCGACGAATACGGAGGGACAGCCGGCATCGTCACAATGGAAGATCTGCTTGAATCAATCGTCGGCAGTATTCAGGATGAATATGACGATGAATCGGACGATTATTCCGTTATTGACGATTCAACTTATACGGTCGAAGGCACGACTGACATTGAGGAAGTCGAACGCCTTTTGGATACAGAGCTTCCCGAGGGCGAATATGACACCCTCGCAGGGCTCATCATCGACAGGCTCGGACGAATCCCGAGTGAAACTGAACACCCAACCGTAGAAATCGGCGACTTTATATTTACCGTTGAGCACGTTGAAGAAAAACGAATAGAAAAAGTCAGAGTCGAGAAAAAAAAGAATATTATTCAGGAAAACAAATAAATTTAGACAGAGCGGGTAAAATTGATGCTCCCTTGAAAGATAAGGGCGCTTTAAATCTTTACCCGCTCTGATTCTA
Source organism: Ruminiclostridium sp. (assembly GCA_036261235.1). Taxonomy (GTDB): domain Bacteria; phylum Bacillota; class Clostridia; order Oscillospirales; family Ethanoligenentaceae; genus Ruminiclostridium_D. The sequence goes on from DATALE010000162.1 coordinate 1,388, forward strand.
TTCTTTAATTTTAAAAGGGGAATTTTATGAAAACCGTTGTCATCTACGGAACTATGCACAAAGGAAGTACATATCACTGCACTCAATTGTTGCTTGAGCGTCTTTCGGCAGAACAGGACATGCCGGTTAAAGAATTTTTCCTGCCGCGTGACATGCCGCATTTCTGCAACAGTTGTTTTTCATGCTTCAACAATGGAGAAAGTACTTGCCCGCATTATGAAAGTATGAGACCGATTGTCGCCGCACTTGATGAAGCGGATTTAATTATTCTTTCTTCGCCATGCTATGTTCTTGACGTCAGCGGCCAGATGAAGGCTTTCCTTGACCATCTGGGTTATAGATGGATGCCGCACAGACCGAACGCGTCAATGTTCAGAAAAGTCGGCATAGTAATATCGACGGCGGCCGGTTCAGGAACATCTGCAACAAACAAAACAATGAAACGAAGTCTGACATTCTGGGGCGTCAAACGAATATTCTCATTTGGCGCAAACGTCAGAGCTTCCAAATGGGAAGAGATAAAACCCGAATTACAGCAGAAAATCAAAAACCGTATTCAGAATCTGTCTTCAAAAGTACTGAATACCAGCAGAAAAATCGAAAAGCTCAGGCCGCGCCTGTTCACAGTAATTATTTTCAACTTAATGAAAAGCACAATGAAGGAGGAGCACTGGAATAAAACTGACTGTAGACACTGGAAAAGCAGCGGCTGGCTCGACGGCAAAAGGCCTTGGAATGAGAATAAATAACAATCAGAATATTATCTATTTAGTAAAACCGCCTGTTCTGCAAGCCTTTCTATATCCTCAATTTGAGTCATCTTCCCTGCTTTTTCTCTCAGTGCAGCGGCCCCGTCAAGCCCTTTCATATACCACGCCGCATGCTTTCGCGCTTCCCTGATTCCGCAGTAAAGCCCTCGGATACTGCATATCAGGCGAACATGCTCAACCATGATTCTCATACGTTCTTCTATATCAGGGTTCGTTGTAACCCTGCCGGTACTCAAAAATTCTTCAATCTGTCTGAAAAGCCACGGAGCTCCGAGTGCGCCGCGCCCAACCATAATAAGGTCAACGCCCGTTTCCTCATACATTTTTTTGGCGGCTTCCGGAGAAGTTACGTCGCCGTTGCCGATAACGGGAATGTTAACGGCTTGCCTGACTTTTCTTATTATTTCAAGGTCCGCATAAGGACGGTACATCTGTTCCCTCGTCCGACCGTGTACAGTAATAGCCGCCGCGCCGGATTCCTGTGCGATATGCGCCATTTCAACCGCATTAATGTGGCATAAGTCCCAGCCTTTTCGGATTTTGACCGTAACGGGGGTATTTACTGCTTTTGCAACCTGCTCAATGATTTTTCCGGCAAGCACCGGGTCTTTGAGCAATGCGCTGCCGCCGCCGTTGGTAACAACCTTGGGCGCAGGACAGCCCATGTTGATGTCGATTATATCAGGTTCAAACTTTTCCGATTTTCTTGCCGCCAAGGCCATTGTTTCAGGGTCATTTCCAAAAAGCTGAACAGCCATCGGACGTTCCGGTTCGGTTACGGCAAGCAGCTCCGCCGTCTTTTTGTCAGACATGGAAAGCCCCTTTGAACTTGCCATTTCACCGACGACATAGCATGCCCCGAACTTTCGGCAAACCGTTCTGAACGCTGTATCCGCGACACCCGCCATCGGTGCGAGAGCCGCATATCCTTTTATTTCAACATTGCCGATTTTCACTTTAAGTCCCCCGATTATCCGCTTTTATTGGTATTATTCTTACCTGCGCCGTTCAAAAACAGCGCAGGAATTCAGACAGCAAGTATTAATATGTCTATTGTATCGCAAATTTCTCCAGAGTAAAAGAATTTTGCGCTTTTTTGCGGCATAAATCTATTTACAGAATATTCTTGTTGCACAAACCCAAAAATTATAGTAAAATAATAGTAACAAAATAGTTAAGGCAACACCTCATAATTATAAATGTTCTTACACGCCGTCAGACACAACAAAAACCGCGTTAAATGCGGCAACCGTGAACTGTGCGTGTCGCCTTAAATATCAGCGCAAAGATGCGCCGTGACTTTGCATTAAATTTGCAAAGTCACGGCGCTTTGTTGATTTATGGGATAAAATAAACTATCATATTGTTATAACTTTTTAACTTGGGATTGATATCAAATTATTTAAGGGGGTATTCTCTTGGAACGCGAGGACGTGCTGCGTTTTGTAGAAGATAACGACGTAAAGTTTATAAGGCTTCAGTTCACAGATATCGGCGGCATAATGAAAAATATAGCCGTCAACGAAAGCAACATTGAAAGTGCTTTGGACGGTGCAATTTTTGACGGTTCGTCTATCGAAGGTTTTGCAAGGGTCGAAGAATCAGATATGCTCTTAATACCCGACCTGTCAACGCTCAATATGATACCGTGGAGGCCCCAGCAGGGCAGGGTCGCGCGTTTTATCAGCGATGTTTATCTTCCGGACGGAACTCCTTTTTCCGGTGACCCGCGGTATATACTTAAAAAGACTTTAGAAAAGGCCGCTCAAGATGGCTACACATTCGATGTCGGGCCGGAATGTGAATTTTTTCTTTTTCATACCGATGACCACGGCTTGCCGACAACGCAGACTCACGACACTGCGAGTTATTTTGACTTAGCGCCGATTGACCTTGGTGAAGACGCGCGCCGCGAAATGAGCCTTGTTCTCGAAGATATGGGCTTTATAATTGACGCGAGCCACCATGAAGTCGCGGCAGGACAGCATGAAATTGATTTCCGTCATGACGAAGCACTCAAAACTGCCGACAATATCATGACTTTCAAAATGGTTGTAAAAATAATTGCGCAAAAGCACGGACTTCATGCCACATTTATGCCCAAACCCCTGAGCGATGAAGCGGGAAGCGGCATGCACATCAATATGTGGCTTTATAAAAACGGCAAGAACATCTTCACCGACAAAAACGATCCAGTTGGAATTTCAAAGGAAGCACGGCATTTTATCGGCGGTATTTTTAAACATATCAAAGGTATCACCGCGCTTACGAACCCGCTTGTCAATTCATACAAAAGGCTTGTTCCCGGCAATGAAGCGCCAAGCTTCACAACATGGTCAAGAAGTGTCCGCGGCCCTCTGGTTCGTATTCCTGTCGTACGTGACGGCAGCGCAAAACTGGAGCTGTTAAGCCCGGACGCGGCGTGCAATCCGTATCTTGCTCTTTCGGTACTCCTGGCGGCTGGTATTGATGGTATCAATAACGGCATTGAACCCCCGGCTGAAATCACAGAAAATCCGATGAAAATGACTCCTGAACAGTTAAAGC
>DATALE010000168.1:0-43442 GCA_036261235.1 Ruminiclostridium sp.
CTGCGGCGGAAAATGGAATTCATCACCCGCGAGATCGACACCCGCAAGTCCTCTATTCAAAAATTCTGCCGCTGCCCTGATGGCTTCAAGATTCTGTTCTTTTGTATGGTGACGCATACAGCATACTATCGCGCCTGCAACAGTTCCCGTTTCCTTTTCACCGTCTTTGAGGCCGTCAATAACGTTCTTGATAACATTGCTGCATGAAAGACCACGTTCTACCATTAGCTGAGGAGCAAAACGTACCTCAATGTACTTTACATTTTGCTTTGCGGCGTCTTCAACCGCTTCCTTTGCGACCCGTCTCTGCGCATATTCTGACTGCAGGCACAAAAGGGGCAAATCAAATTTTTCAAGGTATTCGACAAGACTTCCGCAGTTATCTTCCACTGTAAGATAACTCCGTATTTCCCTGACGTCATAGGTGGGCAGCGCAATACCCTCCTTTTGTGCGATATCAGTAACCGTTTCTGGTCTTAAACCGCCGTCAAGGTGATTATGCAGGTCAACCTTTGGCATGTCATCAATAAAACTCATAATGTCGTTTCCTCCATTGTCCTTAATTAATCCGAAAGACCGATAATCGTTTTTACAAGCAGTTTGAATCTGCTGTTAGCCTTTTTTGAAGTCTCGATTACTTCGCTGTGATTGAGCGGTTTATCCGTAACACCTGACGCCATATTTGTGATACAGGATATTCCCAACACATTCATACCGCAGTGATTCGCTGCAATCACCTCAGGGACTGTAGACATTCCGACAGCGTCGGCTCCAATTGTTCGTAAAAACCTTATTTCCGCGGGAGTTTCATAACTGGGGCCTGTAAGGGCCGCGTAAACGCCTTCTTGCAGCTCCATCTCCAGTTTTGAAGCGGCGTCATTTGCAGCCTTTAACAAATCAGAGCTGTACGCTTCTGTCATGCTCGGGAAACGCGGCCCGATTTCATCATTGTTGACGCCTATCAAGGGATTTGTGCCCATGAGATTAATATGGTCGTTTATCAGCATTAAATCGCCAGGAGAAAAGGATTTATTTATTCCGCCGGCGGCATTTGTCACAAGAAGATCTTTTGTTCCCAGCACTTTCATAATATAGACCGGGAACACAACCTGTTTCATGCTGTATCCCTCATAGAAATGAAATCTTCCCTGCATGCACACAACGTCCCTGCCGCCAAGCCGCCCCAAAACGAGGCAGCCTTTATGCCCTGGAACAGTCGAAACCGGAAAATGCGGAATGTCCCCGTAAAAAATCGAAACAGGACTTTCGATTTCCTGTGCCAGTTCACCAAGACCGGAGCCTAAAATAAGTCCGACAGTCGGCCTTATTTTTGTTATTTTTCTGATATAGTCTTTTGCCTCTTCAAGTTCAGAAGTAAATCCGCCCATTATTATCACCAGATTTTTAAGATTAATTTTTATTATATCCCTTTGCGCTGTCAATAAAAATCCGCCGCTATTCTAAGATCAGCAGCGGCGGAATAGATTCATTATTCGTTTATACTTTCCGGAATCTGCGCCTTTTCTTTTTCAGCGCTTATCTCCTCAAGTTCATCTTCCTTGAACAGTTTTTCGCAATCGAGAAGAAGTACGACCTTATCTTTCAGTTTTCCGATTCCGTTTATGTATTTGTTCTGAAAACCGGTTCTGAAATCAGGCGGAGGAGCAATTTCACTGTCTTCAATATTCAAAACCTCGGCGACTTTGTCAACAATCAAGCCTGCCGAAATGCCGCCTATATTTACGATAACGATACATGTCCTGTCGTCATACTCACACGGCTGCTTTTTAAACTTTATACGCATATCAATTACCGGAATTATGTTTCCCCTTAAATTGATAATGCCCTTTACAAAACTGGAAACCTCGGGTATATCATTAATCTTTTGCATCCCGATAATTTCATTAACATAATTTATAGCTATCCCAAACTCTTCTTTTTCAAGTGAAAATGTAAGGTATCTGCCGTGCTGCATATCTTCTTCAACTAATTCATCTGTGGTCTCTATAAGGTCATTCACTTTCAGCATCTCCCCATTAATTTATTCACCGGCCTTGAAGCCTATTAATGTCTTATACGCCATGCTGTTAAACCTAATATTTATTGTCTTTATTATATAACAATACATCGACATATTCAATCAAAAAAATTCAACTTTCATAAAATATTCACTTTCTGTAAGTAGACTATTCCCCAATTCGGTAAGTCCGGGCTGGGAAATAGTTTTCAGCTATTTACTTTCGGCTGCAAGTTTTAATTTCTTTACTTCGGCCTCGATTTTAAATTTCAACCAGGTCTGTGCATCACCAAAAACGGTATCTATGGTATTGAATACATCAGTTGTAATCAACTTTTCTACACGAGTTAAAGCGTCTTTCTGAATTGAAGCAATTTCATCGTTTGTAAGTTTTCCGTCCGCCGATTTTTCTTTCAGGTCATCAACGACAGTCTGTGCCATATCAAGAACTACAGTGGATACGCAATCCTCAGCCGCTTCAACAGCATTTCTGATGTTAAGATCTTTTATCCGCGCTGCCGTCTCGGCCGTCTTTGAATCAATCCATGTCTTGCCAAACTTGATTATGCTTATAACAAGTCCCAAAAGGACAACGAACAGCCCCGAACTCATCAACATTGTAAAAATATCTGAATTATCCATTTAAAACACCGCCTTATAAATTTTCACCATAGAAGCCGAAAAAAATTAATTATAAACTTACGGCACTTTATCATAACGTGCAAGACCGTACTTTTCGATTATTTTTATAAGCCTGTTTGCATACCCCTGGTCATTTGAATATCCGTCTTCCTGCACATTCCTGCATAACTCCCTGTAATTCTTAGCATCGAACAAGTTCCGGTAGCGAGGGTTTTTGGTCAAAAATTCCTCATAATCGTCAATGCTGTCACTCCAATTATCATAACATCTGTATAAATCTCGGAACGCAGTTTTTTTGCCGCTGTCTATTCCTTTGCTTTTAACTATAAGCGTCCGCCCGTTCCATCCATATGCTCTTGTGTGGTACAGATTATTGCCGTGAACTCGTTTTCCCCATCTGCTTGAATCAGCCGCCTGGGCAATTGCAAGGGATGCGGGAATACCGCTTATTTCCATCGCTTTCTGTGCCAAGGGCGCAACTTTTCTGATAAACCTTTTTTTCTTCATCAGCCCATCTTCTTCCTCCTTTTTCATTTTATGAAATCTTTTTGCTTTTTGTTTGTACGGTTTTTGTACTTGCGTTCTTAGTTCGTGGTATAATTACAGCGGTTCTTTTATTAACGCAGTTTACCAGGAGGAAATTACATGAATATTCAGATATTCGGCAGAAAGAAGTGCTTTGACACCAAAAAAGCCGAAAGATATTTCAAAGAGCGAAAAATCAATTTTCAGAGCATTGAGGTTGACCGCTATGGAATGAGCCGTGGTGAGCTTTTAAGCGTTGCAAAAGCTGTCGGTATTAATAACCTGCTTGATACTGACGGAAACGAATACAAGCGGCTCAATCTTAAGTATATTGTTCCGTCCGAACCCTTGGAGGAGATGCTTTTAAACAACCCAAAACTTCTCGTTTCTCCAATCGTGAGAAACAGTAAACAGGCGACCATAGGTTATCAGCCGGATATATGGAAAGACTGGAAATAAAAAGCGCCGCGGAACATTCACTGTTTCGCAGCGCTTTTTATAATATTTTATAATCAGCAAATTCGTGGAAGCAGTTCCCCTCCCGGAGGAGGCAAAATTCTGCTGCCGCCGGTTAATGTTTTTACAGAAACCCTTCTTTTGTCGGATTTTTTTGCAGTGCCTATGACTGCGGCATTTTCTCCACCTTCATGGGATTTTATCGCATTGAGAATATTCGCCGCGTCCTTTTGCGGAGCGAAGACCACCATACGCCCTTCGCAAGCCATATAAAGTGGGTCAAGCCCCAGCATTCCGCAAACCCCGCGGACTTCCCCGCAAACCGGTATGTCATTTTCGTTTATTTCTATATGAACTCCGCTTTCCTGCGCGATTTCGTTCAAAACCGTCCCCACTCCACCCCTTGTCGCGTCTCTTACCGTGTGAACTTCCCCGTGTGCAATCATGTCACTGACTATATTCCACAAAGGTGCGCAATCACTTGTAACGTCCGATTCTATAAAGAAATCGTTCCTTGCGAGTAAAATTGCCGTTCCGTGCCGTCCAATATCGCCTGTTACTATCACCGCGTCACCGTCGCGGACTTTATCGCCGCCGATACCGGGAATTTTGACTTCACCGATGCCTGTCGTTGTTATGAATACGCCGCCGCAATGTCCTTTTTCTGCAACTTTTGTGTCCCCGGCAACTATTTGTGCCCCGGCCGCTTTTGCTGTCGCCGCCATTGACAAAGCTATTTTTTTAATGTTATCTTCCGGGTAGCCTTCTTCGATAATAAATGAGCAGGTGATATAAAGGGGCTTGGCGCCCATGCAGGCAAGGTCATTGACAGTGCCGCAAATGCTCAGCTTCCCAATATCTCCGCCGGGGAAAAACTGCGGCGAAACAATAAAGCCGTCGGTCGTCATTGCAATTTTCCCACCAATCGGGTCAAGAACCGCCGCGTCGTCACCTGTCAGCAATGAGCCGTCGAAAGCTGTTCTGAAAGCGCTTTCAATAAATTGTCTGGTTACTTCGCCTCCCGCGCCGTGCGCCATAGTAATTATATTCTGCATAATATATCATCCTTTCGCACTAAGCCAAGAGTTTGTCGCTCTGAGGAATTATTTTCACTTTGTTACTTGTGCTCACTTATTCACATCTCACCATATTTGTAATAAGCCGCGCATGCGCCCTCACCCGACACCATACACGCTCCGCACGGTTTTTCAGGGGTACAATACCTTTCAAAAAGCGGGCACTCTTTTGGTTCAATTTTGCCGCAGAGAACATCACCACACCGGCAGCCGGACGGTTCCTTGTTCTGGGTGCTTCCGATTTTGTACCTTAATCGTGCATCCATACTTGAATATTTTTCGCGTATTTTTAGACCTGAATTTTCAATGTTTCCAAGGCCGCGCCAAACAGCATCGCTCTGTTCCATGATTTCATCTGTAATATCACGCGCCGCACTGTTTCCGCCGGCGCTGACAACCCTAGGATAGCAGTTCATGAAAAACGGTTTTTTCTTTGCACTATTTTTTATTATCGCAACAAGAGCGGATAACAATTCCAGAGCCGTAAAACCGGCAACTACACCCGATATTCCGCGTCCTTTCAGTTCTTCATACAAGATTGTTCCGGAAATGGCACTAACGTGCCCCGGATATAGAAAAACGTCGGCACAGTCAGAGAGCTTTTCATAAACATTAGGCATCGTCTTATTTGATGTCAGAAGAGAAAAATTCCCGACATTTTCAATATATGCTTTTTTTACTGCAGAACAGGTTATCGGCGTAGTCGTTTCAAACCCAACAGAAAGAAACACCACTTCTTTTGACGAATTTTCTTTTGCAATTCTGAGTGCGTCAAGCGGGGAATAAACGACTTTTATATCCGCACCAAGCGCTCTTAAATCAGATAATGAACCATCTGAACCAGGAACGCGAAGAAGATCACCGAACGAGCAAACCACAGCTCCTTTTTTCGCAATCTCTATTGCCTCGTCGATGTAGGAAACCGGCGTTACGCAGACGGGACAGCCCGGGCCGGAGATAAGTTTTATATCGGGAGGAAGCAGCGCCCTTATTCCGAGGCGAAAATTTTCATGTGTGTGTGTCCCGCAGACTTCCATGATTCTTATGGTTTTTCCTTTGTAATTAATTATTTTTTCTGAGAGACCTTTAATGAGACTGTTCTGTGTCATAAAGTTCCTCCAGCTCTTCGAGGATTTTTTGCGTTTCCTCCGCTTCGTCGGCTGTTATTCGCGCAATTGCCATACCCGCATGAATCATTACATAATCACCGGGTTTTATATCAGGCAAAAACTCGATTGAAATTTTTCTTTTCGCGCCTGTTGAATTAACGACAGCCACTCCGTCTTGAATTGATTCCACTAACGCGGGCAAGCCAACGCACATAATTTTTCTCCTTTTTTCAATTATCCATTATTAAACTTGCGGCGACGGCGGCCTGTCCGAGAGCAATTCCACCGTCGTTACAAGGGCTGATTGAATGTATAAAAACCTTGTAACCGTTTTCTTTGAGCAATTTTTCACTTAATGACAAAAGAAGGCCGTTTGAAAAAACACCTCCGCTCAAAGCCACGCGGTCAAGACCGGTTTTGTCACTGCACATTTTACATGTATTTAAAATCAGCTTTGCGAGCGCGCAATGAAAAGAATATGCCAGCATGTCGGCATCTTTTCCTTGCGTGACCTGTTCCGCCAGTATTTTTATTATATCATTCGTACTTGTGTCAGGCAATGATACTGCTTTATTACATCCTTTGGCATAACGTTTTGCAGCTGACTCGACTTTTACAGCGCCTTCACCCTCGTAGGTGTTTTCTGAACATAGTCCGAGAATTGCGCTGACAGCGTCAAATAGTCTCCCGGCACTTGTCGTAGTTACACAGTTTATTTGGTTTCTTATTAAATTTATCTGAACAGAAAGTTCTTTTTCGGAGCAAAATCTGAGTTCCCGGGCATATTCTTTAGCTGCTTGTTCACCGAACGCTTCAACAAGTACGCCGATGGCAGAGCGCCAGCAGTTCCGGGCAGCCGCATCGCCTCCGGCAAGTTTAAAAGGTGAAATACTGCCAAGCCGTTCAAAACCATTGTAAGAGGCTTTTATGAATTCCCCGCCCCAGATTGTTCCGTCGTTTCCGTATCCTGTTCCGTCAAAAGCAACTCCGATGACTTCACCGTCAAGCCTGTTTTCCGCCATGCAGGAAGCAATATGAGCTAAATGGTGCTGAACCTCAATCACCGGAAGCTCCAATGATTTTGCAAACGCGGATGAGTTGTAACCGGGGTGCAAATCGCAAACAGCCGCTTCGGGTTCAATCCGCAGAAGTTTCTTCATTTTCGCGTAAGAGTCTTCAAGAACGCTTAAACTCTTTTCACCGGACAAATCTCCGATATGTGCCGACAGATAAAACTTGTCCGCATTCGTCAGGCCAAAAACGTTTTTAAGTTCACCGCCCGCCGCAAAAATCGGAATCTTAACTTTTTTTATAAAATTAAATGGAAGCGGGACAAATCCTCTGGAACGGCGAATCATATACTCCTTGTCTTTGTAAACTGACATAACTGAATCGTCCGCCCTTAACAATATGTCGCGATTATTGGAAAGGATTATATCGCACAGCGGTGACAATTCTTCATAAGCCTCTTCGTCGTCACTGCAAATTGGCTCGCCGCTTACATTTCCGCTCGTCATAACAAGGCAGTCGGTGAAATCCTGACCGTCAGGGTAGTTAAAAATCAGAAGATGAACAGGAGCATATGGCAGCATTAGCCCCAGATTCGGATTATCCGGAGCAACCTCGTGGCAAATTTGTCCGCTATCTTTCTTTTCAAGCAGTAAAATCGGTTTCTGCGGCGACTGTAATATTTTTGCTGACGTTGAATCCACAAAAGTTTCTCTTATTGCCGTATTTATATCTTTTGCCATGACGGCGAACGGCTTTGACGGGCGGTTTTTGAGCCTTCGCAATCTCTTTGCCACGTCGGTATTTTTAGCGTCACAGCAAAGGTGGAAACCTCCGATTCCTTTGACTGCTGCTATTCCGCCCGACATTATCACTTTTCTTACCGCTGAAATAGAGCTTTCAAGCTTAAAATTTTCAGGCGCTTTTAAAAGTTTCAGTGTCGGGCCACATGAATTACAACACACTGGCTGAGCGTGGAAACGGCGGTTTTCGGGATTTTTATATTCTTCACGGCAATCCGGGCACAGTTCAAATTCCGACATGCTCGTGCGTACTCTGTCATACGGCATCGACTTTAATATTGTCAGCCGCGGTCCGCAAGCAGTGCAGTTAATGAATGGGTGCAGATAGCGTCTGTCCGTTTTATCAAATAATTCCCGGGCGCAATCGTCACATATTGCTATATCCGGAGACGGGAAAACTTCGCCGTCGCTGTCTTTGCTCTCTATAATTTCAAAACCGCTGTATTCTTTTATTTCCCGCGATTCGGTTTCAATTTTTCTTATTTCGGCGCGTGCAGGCCTTCGTTTTTTTAAATCGTGCAAAAAAGCGGCGAGCAATTGCTCCCCGCCTTGTGCTTCAATGTCTACATACGGCCCTTTGTTGCATACAGAACCGACGATTCCGTATTTAACAGCAAGATGTCGGACAAAAGGCCTGAAACCTACACCCTGAACAACGCCGAAAACTTTTAATTTTAAGTGCTTTGTTGCCATAGTTAATCAGCCTTTTTCAGTTCCTCGTATTTTTTGCGCAAAAATTCTGCAAGCTGCGCCGCGCCGCTTGCGCTCTGGCCCTTTTTAAGGCTCAGTTCATAAATCGGAGCGTTTGAGACAGCACGCAAACCTTTTTCGAAATATTCTGTATCAAAGCCAACCGCCTGCTTTAAATCGCATTTTGTCAGCGCAACAACATCAGCATAACTGAACATCGGGACATATTTATACGGCTTGTCGTCGCCCTCCGGTACACTTGCCGCAAGAAGCCGGATGTTCTCGCCAAGATCAAATTCTGCTGGGCAGATAAGATTTCCCACATTCTCTATAAAAACAACAGCGTTCTCTATATCAATCTGATCCGCGCCCTGTCTTATAACACGTGCGTCAAGGTGACATTCGCCGCATGTATTGATTTGTGATGACAGGATTCCTTCGGTTTCAAGTTTCTCCGCGTCGATCGACGACGCGATATCGCCCTCAATTACGCCGACCTTAATGCCCTTTAATTCTTTTGCAACAGCAGAGATAAGAGTTGTTTTTCCCGAACCAGGCGCTCCCATTAGATTTACTGCAAGAATATGCCTTGAAGCAAAATATTTGCGGTTTTCTTCCGCAATTTTTTCGTTTGCCTCAAGCAGTTCTTTCATTATAATAACTTCCACTGATTTCTCCTCGATTTTACTTTTACTATTCTCCGTCAAACGATTTTATATAAAATTCCCGTCCCGTACCTTTTACAAGAACTGATTCACCGCCGCATTTCGGGCAGTCGAAACTTTTGATGTGTCCAAATTCCGCTCCGCAGCTTTTACATTTCAGCGTTGCCGGAACATGTTCGAATGATAATTTTGCTCCGTCACAAACAGTTTTCTCGCTCATAATGTCAAAATACATTTGGACTGATTCATCAATAATTGACGAAAGCTCCCCGATTACAAGATTAATCTGAGTCACTTTATTTATTCCATTTTTTTCGGATTGCTCACCAATCACTTTTAGTATATCAACAACTACCGGAAGTTCATGCATTTTTTTCGTTTTCTTTCGCCGGAACGTCAGCTTTCGGCTTTGCATCTGGACTTGCCTTTGGAGCGACAGGCATACCTATATATTTATCGATGCTTTTATAATTGGCGGGAGATGTATATTCACATGCAACGGTCAGGCACTTTTTGGGGCATGACTCCGAACACGCGGCGCACATAATACATCTGAAACGGTCAATCGACCAACTGCGTTCGGCACGGTTGACCATTATTGCACCGACAGGGCATTTTCGCCCGCACATTCCACAGAAAATACATGAATCTATATTAATCGCAATATGACCTTTTTGTTTGTCATAAGGTGCGCGTTTTTCAAACGGGTAGTTCCGGGTAGCAGGTTTTGAAAAAACGTTTTTTAGTGCTACCGTTATAAAATCCAGCATTCTTCACATCTTGCCTTTCAGAAAATCTATCAGCGTTCAGTACAGCTTATGCACGGGTCAATTGAAAGAATTATCACGGGCACATCCGACAGCAGCTGGCCTTTGAGCATCTCAACAAGTGACGGAAGATGAGCAAAAGTAGGAGTGCGCAGACGCAGTCTTTTGAGGTTCTTTGAGCCGTCTCCGCGCAGGAAATAATAGACTTCACCGCGCGGCTGTTCGACGCGCGAAATTACTTCCCCGTCCGGGTTTCCCTTCGGTTTGACGCAGAATTCGCCTTCCGGCAGTTTCCCGATTGCCTGGCGCACAAGATTCATTGACTGGTAAATTTCCATAACCCTGACCATTGTTCTTGCATAGCAGTCGCTTTCATGCAACACCACGGGAGCAAAATCGAGGTCATTATATGCGGCATAGCCGAGATTTCTCATATCCTGTGAAATACCGCTTGCTCTTGCGACAGGGCCGACACAGCCGAGTTCATACGCTTTATCCTTGTCAAGAGGTGCGCAGCCGCGAAGCCTTTGGGCTATTGTATAATCATTTTTAAACGTCTTTGCCACTTTGTCAAACTCGTCACGAATAATTTGCATTTCGCTAAGTATATGTCTTTGCATTTCAGGTGTAAGGTCGCGCCTCGTACCGCCGACCGTATTGATCGAAACCATTATACGATGCCCGGTTGTCTGCTCCATTATATCCAAAATGCGCTCGCGTATACGCCAGCACTGCATAAAGAGCGACTCAAAGCCGAAAGCGTCCGCCATCAGTCCCAAAAACAACAGATGGCTGTGCATACGGTGCGTTTCTGCCCAAATTACGCGTAAGTACTTTGCCCTGTCGGGAATCTGAAGCCCAAGTAAAGACTCAACACCCTGGCAATAGGCCTGCGCATGCATTATACTGCAAATTCCGCAGATGCGTTCAACGACATAGACACTTTGCATGAAATCATGCTTTTCAACAAGGCGTTCAAGCCCCCTGTGCACATATCCCATGCCCGGAACAGCGTCGACAACGCGTTCATCTTCTAAAACAAGTTTAAGCTGAAGCGGTTCGGGCAATACAGGATGCTGAGGCCCGAAAGGTAATACTATATTATTGTTCTGCATTGCTGCCGCCCTTTCTTTCGATAATTACGCCCGCGCCAAAAGGTGATTCCGGCGCTCCGTCAGCAAGAATAAAATGCCCGCCGTAATCAACCGCGAGATTTGCAAAACTTACTTCAAAAAGCTCGCTTATCTCATTTTCCGCAAATGCCGCAGCAAGGTAAATATCAGATATACTGCGAAGTGAAGTTCCTGCCTGCACAGTTGTTTTTAATGTATAGAGTTTGTAATCCTTGTCGAAGGAATAGAATACATCGACAGTGCCGTCAGAGTTGGTGCAGGCTGTCATTGTGACAAATCTGCAGCCCTTATCTTTTAGTTCATGCACCTTTGAAGCAACTGCATTTTCTGCTGCGGTTTCAAGATTTTCAATCATGGAGAGTATCCTCCTGACTTACAGTATTGGTTGTCGGGGAGGTTAAAGGCTCGTCGCTGACAGCAATCATTGATTCGAGAAAATCTCTGTGCCTTTGCTGAGCCTGTTTGTCATTGAGGACTGCGGTTGCTTTGACAACACCGTCAAGAACCGCTTCCGGCTTAATCGAGCAGCCTGGAACATAGACATCAACAGGAATCGCCTTGTCGGTTCCGCCCAGAATATTATAGGCATCTCTGAAAATTCCCCCGGAGCAAGCGCATGCACCGACCGCAACAACAGCCTTTGGAGACGGCATCTGTGAATAAATGTTGCGTAGAACTCTCAGATTCCTGTGATTAACGGAACCGGTCACAACCAGAATATCCGCATGCTTCGGATTGCCCATGTTTACGACGCCGAACCTTTCGGCATCGTACATTGGCGTTAACGCTGCGAGAACCTCTATGTCACAGCCATTGCAGCTGTTGCAGTCAAAATGAATAATCCACGGGGATTTCGTCCGTGCTCGGCTTAAAAGACCCATTAAAGCTATGCACCTCCGTAATGCTTTTTGGGGTATTATTTATCTCAAATAAAGTAATATGATATTGGCGGCTGAAAGGCCGATTCCGGCCGTTCCGGCAACCTTGAGCATCCATGCCCATGTAGTACGGGCGCTTATATTGTCTATTAATATTTCAAGAAAAAACGCTGCCGCCGCAAGAATTATTCCAATCCAGAAAGGCTGTGCGCAGAATATTGCGACAAGCCCGAGCAGCAAAACGAGTTCAAACCATTCGCCTATATTTATAAGTGCAAGCTGAAAGCCGGAAAATTCGATGGTCAGCCCCTTGATAAGTTCCTGATGACCGTGATGGGACGTTGAAAAATCAAATGGAGACTTGCGAAGTTTGATAGTAAGTATAATAAGCAAAGCGATAAACTGCAGAGGAAGGCTCAGTATCAGCGGCCTTGAATTCATAAACACATAAAGTCCAAGGAAAGAATGATTGACAAGATATACACCGATTGCCGTAAAGATTATAACCGGTTCAGACGCCATCATCTGAATAATTTCACGCTGAGCACCGATTCTGCTGTAGGAAGACCTGACGCACATTGCACCCATGATGAGTGAAACATCAGCTATAGCCAGAACGAAAACGAGCATAAGCAGATCCTGACCGGTAAAAAGCATAACAGCAGCAACCGCGTTAAAAATTGCATAGCTTATAACATAAGCATCCTGCATTTTGTTTACCGCGATACGCTCTTTCCCGAACAGTTTTATAACATCATAGAAAGGCTGGATAACAGGGGGTCCTTGCCTGCCCTGCATACGCGCAGTCAGCTTTCTGTCAACGCCGCTTAATATACCGCCTGCAAGCGGTGCTAAGATTATAACAACAACCGCTATGATTATTTGTATAGTGAGCGTGCTTAATTGAATATTCATATATTATCAGGACACTCCAAACATAATAAGAATAATTATGGCCGATATCACGCTGGCAATCGGCATAAGCTTCTTTTCACCGAAAATCCCGCTGAAGTAGTAGTTATGAAGTCTTACTTTTTCGATTTTATCCTGCGGTCCATAGAAATCGCGTCCTTTTTTATCGCCAAGCGTTCCGCAGGCATAAGGTGCAACAATTCTCGGTTTATTAAATTTAGCATTGACAAAGAAAATTATTGCCGCGGCAGCAATTACGCCGATCAGCAGGATAATACCGCCGAATCCGCCTGAAATTCCATATTCGGAAAATGAATATATTCCGCCATTGCTGCCGAAAACTACGGATTTTGCTTTCAGAAGCTGAGATACCGAATCCCAAATTACATAATTGTTTATTTGAGGCATCAAAACAGTAAGAACTGGAATAAACACCGCTATTATACCGAGCGCAATTTTAATTGACATCGGTATATCCTCAATTCTTGCGCGTCCGGTTTTGTAGATTGTCGTAACCGCGCCGAGCCATTTAACCCAGAAAGCAATAGTAAACGCGCTTCCGAGTACCAAAAGGAACATAACGGGAGGAACATTGACAGACGCTTCAATGGCAAGCCATTTTGTAATCAAAACACCGAACGGGGGAAGCATCATTGACAACATTCCAAGAATCATGACAGATGTTGTATAAGGCATTTTTGAAAAAATGCCGAACATATCCTCGATGTTTCTGCTGCCGATTTTAAGTTCGACAGTACCCATGCACAGGAACAGAAGCCCTTTTGAAACAGCATGGAATATTATCAGCAAAATGGCTGTTGTTAATGCCTGCGGTCCGCCAAGGCCCGCGCAGGCAATTATCAGCCCAAGGTTTGATATCGTAGAAAATGCAAGTACCCTTTTGCCGTTGCTTTGACTTATAGCAAGCGCCGCCGCGGCGACAAAAGTAAAAGCCCCGACCATGGAAACCAATATTCCCGGCATATGTCCGCCGAAAACAGGTGAAAAACGAACTATAACATACACGCCGGCTTTAACCATCGTGGATGAATGAAGAAGCGCGGAAACAGGTGTCGGAGCAACCATCGCTCCAAGCAGCCATGACTGAAACGGAAGCTGAGCAGATTTGACAAACCCTGCGCAGCATATGAACATCAAACCAATGATGAGAATTTGCGACGATGCCGAACCGTGATCGATTATTTCTGAAATCGAAATTGTGCCGATACTGTTGATTATGAAGATTATGCCAAGAACAAAAAACAAGCCGCCAAACGAATTCAGCCACAATGCACGTTTCGCGCTGATAAATGAATCGCGTTTTCTGTCGTGCCCGATAAGCAGGAAAGAACACAGAGTTGTTATTTCCCAAAATGCGTACAGATGCATAAGGTTATCAGTTATGCAGATTCCGTTCATTGCGAACAGAAACAGAAAAATTACCGCGAAAAACAAGTGCTGTCGCGTCTCTTTGAGTTTCTGGTGTTCTTCATGCTGTTTCATATAGCCGATTGCAAATATTGCAACGAGCGGCCCGATAATTGAAACAATTAATGTCATAACAAGAGAGAGGTTGTCCACATTAACAAGAAAACGTGGTTCTTCAGGTCTTGCAACGACTTCAAGGTAAAAAACCGCGCAGACCTGTGCTATTGCCGGAAGAACTATCTTCCATTCCTTCAGCTTAAAGCCGAAGTATAAAGTGACGAGCAGCGTCGCTGCGTCAATAACCGTAACAATTACCCCTGCCCATTCGGCATTCTGCGCTGATACGGTAAATGGGCCGTTACGCAGTATATTTATACATAACACAACGGCTGACGCAATCATAGCGCATGAAGAAATTGTGACAATTACAGTGCGAACATTCTGTTTTTTCAAAAAAAGAACAGCAAGAGATGTCACAGCAGGAATTAAGAGTAATAAAAGTAATGGAATAGCGCCCTGCATATTTTTTATCCCCTATTTAAAATAGTTTATTATCACCCGGATTTTGAATTCAACCGGGCGTACTGTTGAAAATTATTTTCTCTCACTTCAAAAATAATTTTTGCAGTTAAATATTATTAAAGCCTTGATAAGTAATTCAAGTCTGGCTATTATGTATGGTTAAGGTAACATATTATTGTACTATTTTTCTTCGGTAAAAGTAAAAATAATACCAATATTCGTCCAATCAATAATATAGACTATCTGCCTGATAAAGTCAAGATAATTGTAAAGCAGTGTTTATATTATATATATGGTCATTATTGATTTTTTCACTTATTTCACCCTGCCGGCATAGTCAATTATACTTTTCGCGATTGCCTGAGTAATCGCGTCTTTTCCTGCTGATCCCGTTAAAAAGCCTCGGTCATTCGCGTTGTCAATAAATCCGCACTCAATCAAAACCGATGGAAACTGAGTCTGGCGGCAGGAATAATATGCAGTCTGGCTGCATGATTTATATCCTCGGTCTGTATGGGCGAATCCGCAGTTTTTGTATGCCTGCGCAAGATTTGACTGGACGCAGGCAGCAAGATCCTGACTGTAAGGCTGGAAATAGTATGTTTCAAAGCCCTCTCCGCCGCCGTCGTTCTGATGAATACAAACGGACAAGTCCGAACCGAAATTTATCATATCCATTGTTCTCTTTGACAAATCCTGCCCTTTATCCGGGGCAATGAGAGTGTCGGTTGTTCTTGTCATATAAATATTAGAGTCTTTGAGTCCGTATTTATTTATAAGCAGGTTTTTTACTGTGACCGCATAATCAAGATTAAGTGTTTTTTCATTAACATTGCCTGCTACCGCCCCAAAATCAATACCTCCGTGCCCGGCGTCAATCGAAACCTTTAGGTCGGCAATGTTTCCATCCCATGGGTTTTTGAAATCAATAATAAGTTTGCCCTGACTGTTGTAAAATACATTGGCGCCATAGAATCGGCCTGATTTCTTTAACTTGAACGTGTATTTTACAGTAGTGTCGTTTACTTTTGTAATCTTAGCCGAACTTATAAGTGGATTGTCGGTTACATTTATATTTGGCGCTTCTGTGGTGTTAAAAAAGTAAATCGAATAATTTCCTGCGTTAAAGCTGTCAACCGTATAGTCACGTTTCCCGCTTGTATTATAACCGCTGTTTTTATAAGCGATATCGGTACACGCGTTATATGTGACTTTTGACGTAAAATCAAAAGCGAATTCAGTATAACGCCCGTTGTCCGCTGCTGTTTGCGACACACCTTTTATTTTATTTGGTGCAGGCGAAGATTTAGCTTCAATCCTGAGGTCTCCCGCATAAAGCATCAGTCCGCATGAAAGCCTGTAATATGAAAGGTTCCCGCAAAAATATTTTTTCGGAGTGCCGTCTGCGTTTGCCTCGACATAATCCCACGAACCGGGAAGCTGCGGGCACGCAACCGGACGGTAAAGATTATCCGCGTAAATAAATGATTCGACATACTGTTTGTTGATCGGGGATTGCGGGTTTATGGTCGCAATACATTTCTGTCCCGTCTTTACCGTCATTGAGTTAACCTTCAGGTGTGCGCCTTCCATTGATTTTGTAAAACCGCCCCACATGGCCGTTACTGAAATTTTCCCGAGATCCTGTGCTTCCGGCGCCGCAGCGGGCATTATAAATGAACCGAGATAAGTTACATAATCACTGTTCGAATTATTATTTCCACCGTCATCGTCCGTTCCGTTAGCGTCAGCCCTAACCATCGTAACGCGAGTACCATGTACTGTTGCGTATACCGTTGCTCCTGCATGAGCCACGGCTGTTATACTTATCTGCGAACCTCCGTCAGCAATAATATCTTTCTGCGGCTGCACGGATTTTAATACCAGTGTTTTTGAAATTACGGAAATGGTTTTTGTTTCGCCCTTATGTTTTACCGTAATAGTATTTTCCCCAGTAACAAGATTTACAGTATAGCTGAAATATCCGTCTGGGCTCCGTTCGACTGACGCTCCGTTGACCGTCAGCGGATAATTGGCGTCAGACGTCCCCGTCACGGTAATTTTACTTTCATTCGTCGACGTATTGTTTTTGGGAGACGTCACGGCAAGCTTGTTGCCAAAAGAATTAGCCGATAGCTTTCCTTTATAGTACTTGGCTATGGCGTCAGCGTCGCCGTCAACATTCTTACAAAGATCGGAATAATCAAAAAACACACTGCCTTTGTACTCCTGAAACTTTGCCGCCGCTCTTAACTGCAAAAGTATTTGGTCCGGCGAACTCCACCCTTCCTCGCTGCTTCCCTGTTTTTCAACCGCGTGCGCAACATAGAGTTTTACTTTAGTACCCTTTGCAACACTTGCCCACCAGTCAAGTATCGTTGAATAATCAGCTTTATCATAGCCTATTGACCAATATATCTGAGGGCATATAAAATCGACCCAGTTGTTTTTAACCCAAAGCCTTGTATCTGCGTATTGGTCGTAATATGATGAAAACGCGCCGTCAGTGTCGCAGCCCAAAAAGTTTTGATTTTTGTTTGCCCAGACACCGACAGGGCTTATGCCGAAATCTATTTTCGGATTTGCCGCTTTTATTTTTGTGTGTACCTCGCTGACCATCTTGTTTACATTGTCACGCCTGAAATCTTCGACGCTTTTCCCGCTGCCGTACGATTTATATGTGGCACTGTCGCCGAAATTCTTGTCAGGATAAAAATAATCGTCAAAAACGATACCGTCAATTTTATAATTATTGACAATCTCCATAACGCCATTTTCAACCATATTTCTCACCTGTGGAACTCCGGGATCAAAATATAACTGACCATCGCTTGAAACGACAGTCCAACCTGGGTTCACCTTCGCCGGATTGCTGTCCGCAAGGGAATTCGGATCGGATTTTGTCTGTACGCGATAAGGATTTACCCACGCGTAAAGCTTCAGTCCGCGTTTATGTGCCCCCTCAATAAAATATTGAAGGGGGTCATATCCGGGGTCCTGTCCCTGGGTGCCGGTAAGCACAGCAGACCATGGGTAAACTGACGATTTATAAAGAGCATCTGAACCTGGGCGGACCTGCAAAAATACCGTGTTCAATGACAAAGATTTTACTTTGTCAAGAATTTGATCCGCCTGCTTTTTTTGTTCGACGACTGACATGCCTTTTTTTGACGGAAAGTCCTTGTTGCCCACAGTTGTAACCCAAACTCCATGAAGCCCGTTATCCGGTTTAACAAAAGTTTCTACAATCGGACACGTTGAAAACAGCACCTTAGCTAGTCCACCTGCTGAAACTATAACCGTAATACCTGAAAAAACCGTTGAACATATGAATATATTGCAAAGAATAAACCAGATGCTTAAACTTACACTGCCTTGTTTTCGAAACGACCTTAACAATATGTATCCCTCCAACGGCATATCGTCATCACAATATATGCCTGAAAGAAGTCTTCTATTACTATATTTATGCCTCACGTCTTTTGATGATTGACGCAGGTTTATGTCTGGTGTATTCTTTCTTGTATCAAAAATAGAATTTCAGAGGTGTCTATGTTAAAAGAATTTATACATCAATACAGCCTTATTTACCTCATCGCAATAAGTATAATCGCAATAATCGCCACAGCCGTAGATAAAATAAGTGCGTCTGCCCACGGCAGAAGAATCCCAGAACGAACACTTCTGTTCATTTCTGTGTTAGGCGGATCTGCCGCAATGTTCCTAACAATGATTATTATACACCACAAAACGCGTAAATTAAAATTCATGGCGGGAATACCGGCAATTTTTATCGTACAGCTGATAATAGTATTCACGGCAGTCAGATACATTTAGCAATGACGAATACTCAAAAGAAGGTATTTTATTGACAACTCTTTTTCCCGGAGATAAAATATAAATATGATTGTTTAATTTAAGCCGGAGTTTCTGGAATATGCCATTCATTTCGGCGCATGGGGGTTAATCATGGCTTTCGATGATATACTTGCCAAAAAAGGTTTTATATGCGACATGGACGGCGTTATATACCACGGCAATCAGCTGCTTACCGGCGCCGCCGACTTTGTAAATTGGCTTCAGAACGAAAACAAAAGATTTTTATTTCTTACCAATTCAAGCGAACGGTCACCTCGTGAACTCCGTCAAAAACTCCAGCGCATGGGTATGGACGTTGAAGAAAACCACTTTTATACAAGCGCACTTGCGACAGCGTCATTTCTTTCCTCACAGTCGCCTGGGTGCAGTGCCTATGTTATCGGCGAACCGGGACTCGTCAACGCACTTTATGACGTTGGAATTACAATGAATGATGTGAACCCCGACTACGTTGTCGTCGGCGACACCAGAAACTACAATTTCGAGAACATTCAGCGCGCCGTAAAATTTATATTTAAAGGTGCGAAACTCATTGGGACAAACCCCGACTATACAAATCCGCTCGAAACAGGAATCGCTCCTGCCACACGGTCATTGGTTTCCCCGATTGAGCTTACAACCGGAAAAACCGGGTACTTCGTGGGAAAACCTAACCCTCTGATGATGCGCACAGGGCTCAAGCTTCTTGGATGCAAAAGCGAGGATACCGCGATTGTCGGCGACCGCATGGATACGGATATAATTGCCGGAATCGAATCAGAAATTGATACTATCCTTGTCCTCAGCGGGGTCAGCGATATCCACACCCCGTCACAGTTTCCGTACAGACCGAAATATATTCTCAATTCTGTCGGTGATATATTGAAATAAATATCTCATCTATGACATACAACTGGCGGTGCAAAAGCACCGCCAGTTTTTTTGCAATTTTTCGAATTAATATTGTAAAATGAGGAAAATGCGTGTATAATATTGCAAAAGTCAAATTTCGACATAATTTTTATTTTTTATAAAGGCGTTAACTCGTCAATAACTTCTGGTGGTGAGCTGATGTTTTCTCAACTGAAAAGTCTTGGATTATATGGCCTTGACGCTTATGTTGTCGGGGTCGAAGCCGACATTTCTCAAGGGCTGCCGTCATTTGACGTCGTCGGGCTTCCCGACGCCGCAGTTAAGGAATCCCGTGAAAGGGTACGTTCCTCTCTGCGAAACTGTGGTTTCGATTTCCCTGTCAGCCGAATCACGATAAACCTTTCCCCGGCAGACATAAAAAAGGAAGGTCCTGTGTATGACCTGCCTATGCTCATCGCCCTGCTTTGCGCAACAAGACAGCTTGACGGTGATTTCAATGACTGCGCATTTGCCGGGGAACTTTCACTGTCTGGTGAAATAAGGCCGGTCAGCGGTATTCTGCCAATGGCGATCAAGGCAAAAGAAGCCGGATTCAAACACTTCTTTATTCCTTTTGGTAACGCCGCTGAAGGCTCGGTAGTTGAAAATATCGAGATTTTACCGGTCAAAAATATTCCGCAGCTTCTGAACCATTTGAATAACAAAGAAAAGCTTACACCAGCTTCACAGTTAAAATTCACACGGAGCGAAACTGTTGTAAGCCCTGATTTTGCCGATGTCTGCGGACAGTTGGAGGCAAGGCGTGCTATCGAAATTGCGGCCGCAGGCGGGCATAATATATTACTTGTAGGCCCGCCGGGTTCCGGCAAAAGTATGCTGGCAAAAAGAATACCTTCAATTCTCCCTGATATGACTTTTGATGAATCTATCCAAACCACAAAAATTCATTCAGTCGCCGGTGTTCTTCCATCCTCTACGCCGCTGATACATACAAGGCCGTTTCGCTCACCGCACCAAACCATTTCCGGAGCCGGACTTGCCGGAGGCGGCCGTATTCCGAAACCCGGTGAAATATCCCTTGCCCATAACGGCGTATTATTTCTCGACGAACTGCCGGAGTTCACACGGGAAGCGCTTGAAATACTGCGGCAGCCTCTGGAAGACGGCTCGGTAACCATATCAAGGGTATCCGGCACTCTCACCTACCCTTGCTCAATTATGCTTGTATGCGCGATGAATCCATGTCCATGCGGATATTACGGGCACCCGACAAGAAAATGTACTTGTCCGTCAGGCGCGGTTTCAAAGTATCTGGCGAAAATTTCAGGGCCGCTGCTTGACCGTCTTGACCTGCATGTCGAGGTTCCTCCGGTAAACTTCAGTGAGCTTACCTCCCCGTCAGCCGGAGAACCGTCTGCTCAGATAAAGAAGCGCGTGAATAAGACCAGGGCAATTCAGCAGGAAAGGTACAATGGCACCGGGATATCATGCAATGCCCGTTTAACTCCATCAATGTTAAGAGAATTCTGTATCCTGACAGGCAGCGCAACTAAACTTTTGAAAGACGCTTTCGAAAGTATGGGGTTGTCGGCACGCGCTTACGACCGGATTGTCAAAGTATCCCGGACAATCGCCGACCTCGACGGCAGCGATAAAATAGAAGCGGAACATGTCGCCGAAGCCGTTCAATATCGCAGCCTTGACAGGAAGTACTGGAACGCACATTAATAATAATTAATAAAAAATTCATATTTACATATTGCATTTTGGATTGAACCGGTATAAAATTCTATCAAATTATTATTTGAAAAGTGATTTGACACATTGTAATAATTTTCATAATATAGCAATAGTATTGTTTAAAATTTAATTATAAATCATGTGGTTTGAAAAAGAATATTTCAAGACAATGTTTAGTGTTTTTCATTTTTCAATATCATATTTTAAACGGAGGTTTGCAGCCATGGTTAAACACATAGTCATGTACAAACTTAAACCATTTGCCGAAGGCGAAGATAAAAAAGCAAATGCAATCAAACTGAAAAAGAAACTTGAGAGCCTTCAGGGTGTCGTACCCGGCGCTTTCAAAATGGAAGTCGGAATAAACTACAACCCAGGCGGATATGACGTTGTATTATATTCTGAATTCAACGATCATGACGCTCTTGAAACTTATCAGGTACATCCGGAACATATCAGAGTAAAAGAATTTGTTCATTCTGTCATAGATAACCGTGTAGTCGCAGATTATATGGTTTGATTATGAGGCTTTTCACAGCAATTGCTTTCGAAAGCAAAACAAAGGAACAAATTTCAGCACTTTATGAAGAACTTGAATCAGCCGGCGTAACAGGAAACTTTACGCCGGTATCAAACCTGCACCTCACGCTCAAATTCTTAGGTGAAGTGGACAGGTCAGATATCCGGCGCATTACAGCAGCTCTTGATACAGCCTCCGCAGCGGTAAGCAGCTTTGAACTGAAAGCGGATAAGTGCGGATTTTTCACTTCACGGGGTGAGAAAACAGTATGGCTTGGGATGAACGGCGAACAACTTTCAAAACTCGCCGGAGCTGTTGATGAGGAGTTCTCAAAAATCGGTTTTGATCCCGAAAAACGGCAGTTTACTCCCCATATAACGCTTATACGCAGAGCTGTCTGCGATTCTGCAGCCATCAGCCGTATTGTTGTTCCCGAAATCACAGTAAATGTAAGCAGCTCAACTCTGTTTGAAAGCAGACGAGACGGCGGGCGTCTTTTGTATAAACCTATTCACAGCGCAAGTTTAAAATAGGAACATGATGAATGTAGTCCTGAAATTTATTTTGTGCGACAATCAATTTAATTTTTAGAACACTTATTCTTATATGTTTGATATTTTTGGTTAACAGTTTTGTGCTCCGGCAAGTTTAAGCCGGGGCATTTTTTTATTATGTAAGAAGAATTTGCAAATACCTATTGACTCTCACATTATGGTATACTCTAAACTATAAACGAGCTCAAGAAAATCACATATATGCGAGGAAACAAAAATGTTGAAGATCGGCGACTTTTCAAAGCTTTCAAGAATCAGTATCCGAATGCTGCGCCATTATGACGAAATCGGCCTGCTTGTTCCCGTGAGTATCGATCAATTTACGGGATACCGCTATTACAGCGAGGTACAGCTGCCGGATGCCAACCAAATCAACGCGCTTAAGGATATGGGCTTCGGTTTGTCCGTAATTGCAGAAATTCTTAAGACATACAGAGACCCAGAGTCACTGAAACATTATCTTTTATTGAAGCAGGCTGAGATTAAAGAGCAAATCGAAAAAGAAGGCAGACAATTGCTGCTTCTTGAAACTACAATTTATCGACTTGGAAAGGATAAATGTATTATGGACCACAGCGTAATATTAAAGGAATTGCCGCAAAGGGTTGTCGCAAGCGTAAGAAAGATTATTCCCGCCTATGATAAGGAAGGTATGCTCTGGGAACTTATGATGAAAGAACTCGCGCCCCAGAATGTACAGTATGCAAGCTCATGCAGCACAATTGCTATATTCCACGACGAGTGCTATAAAGATGAGGATCCCGATGTTGAAATTCAGATTTCTGTTCAGGGCAGCTACCGGAACACGGAACATGTCGTGTTTAAAACAGTCTCTCCGATTCTCATTGCTTCCTCAACATTCAAGGGAAGCTATAATCAGATTACAGATGTAAACGCGGCGGTCGCCAACTGGGTAAAAGACAACAATTACGAATTTAACGGCCCGACTTTTTGCATCTATCATGTCGGCCCCGCCCAGACACAAAACCCAGACGAAATGATAACCGAGGTCTGCTTCCCGGTTAAAAAGAGATAAATTAACATTGCTGCAATACCGTCTGTTTAAAGGCAGGCGGTATTTTTTTACGGTTTATTGAGTTAAGAAAAAAACTCAGATTTTCTTACGCTGCAAGGCCGGGAGATATAAAGAATAGATTACAGCAGCTAAGAGCAGGCATACTATTATTTGTAGGAAAGCATTGTCGTTAAATATAATCAGATTGAAAAACCAGAGCAGAGATTGACGAAGTACAGGAATAGGAATGAAGACACTTATTACCGCGGCTAAAATCGCGTCGGCGGCCCACCCAAACCAGAACGTCTGAATGGATACCAAGGTATGTATAGCGATCGCAGCCAAAATCAAGAAGGCAAATTGCTGAAAAAATGCAGCTGCAACACCGTGCCTCATCCACCCAAAGAGTGAAACTAAATTCCAGACAGTCAGGTTGGGGCCGAAAATTGCCTTGCACTGTAGGTAAAGTACAATATTCAGAAAAGAAACAACCGCCGCAATAATGCAATAATTGATTAAAGAACCCCAGTAGAAATCGAGTTTTTTGCCATTTAAGTGCATTATCTTTCTGAAATTCAGAGCGGGAACAAAAATCGGAGCGAGAATTACCAGCATGTACAGATAGTTGGCAGAATCGACATACTTGTTATTCGAAGGAATAAACAGATATTGAATCAAATTTGATATTCCGGAAAGCACGGTGAGAATTGTTATTATGTATGCCAGTTTCAGGTGCCTGAAATTTATTTTTGCTATAACCCATGATTTATTAAAGTTGATTTTCATCTGAATTTCCTCCAACCATATTGATGAAAAACTCCTGCAACCCGAGAGGCTGTATTGTGATGTTTTGCGAGGCTTCTGTTCGCGGGCCATATACAAAGGCTGTTGTGAAACCGCCGATTGTTTTTTGCCCAATAACTTTTAAGCCATCTAGAACCGGAATTATATCCTTGGTCAACCCCGTTATGGAATATGCCTTTTCATCAATTTCATTGACAGTTGACTGAAAAACAATTTTTCCCTTGTCAACAATAATAAGTTCATGTGCACTTTTTGCAATCTCGTCTATAAGATGGGTGGATACTATAATAAGCCGCGGGTGGTTTTCAAAGCTGTCATTCAATAGTTCGTAGAATTGGTTTCGCATAATCGCGTCAAAGCCAAGCACAGGCTCATCTAAAATTACGACTTTCGAATTGCTCGCAAGGCTTAACAGTGTAGTAATCATGATTTGCATACCGAATGAAAGCTGATTATATTTTTTCTTTTCATCCAGCCGGAATTTTCTTAACATACTTTGCGCAAAATCAATATCAAAATTGTCATCCAGTTCTTTGGCTGTATTTATCATGCTTTCTACTCTTAAATTAAACTGAGAAGCTCTGTTTTCGATAAAGTTGACACATTCCGGCATTTTTAGCATGCTGACCGGTTTGCCGTCAACCCTGATTGTGCCGGAGGTTGGGTTAATATGTCCGGCTATTAGTTTTAGCAGAGTGGTTTTTCCTGCACCGTTTCTGCCGAGGAGACAGTAAATCCTGTTTTCTTCGAATTCCATCGAAACGCCATCCAGCGCAGTCGTTCTTCGATACCGTTTGGTAACATCATAAAAACTAATCATTATTCTTGCTCCTTATGATTCTAATCAATTCATCTTGTGTGATGCCAAGTTTTTTCGCTTCGTTTAAAAATCCCGGGACTATTTCACCCATAAATGCTTCTTTTCGTCTTAAAAAGATTTTTTCCTTTGCGCCCTGTGCAACACACATTCCTATTCCTCTCTTTTTGTATAGAATGCCTTCATTCGTCAAATTGCTAACGGCTTTTACTGACGTTGTCGGATTGACCGACAGCAGCTTTGAAATCTGCGTGGTAGATATAATGATGTCATCGGTTTTGTAGACACCGGAGAGGATACCATCTTCAATCATCTCCATAATTTGCATAAACACCGGCATATTATTATTCAAAGTTACTGCGTCCCCCGATTATCCAAGATGTTGTGTTAATGATTTAACCCACTAACCAAACTATAGCACATAGTAAATCTCATGTCAATAATAAATTTCAGATTATTTTTCTTTGATACAACACATACTGTTTACTTTTTTATAACGTAACGTTTGGTAAATGTATTTCCCAGGAAATGTACCGGAGCGTCAGAGAAAAAATAATATGTTTTTCCTGACAATTTTGTACAAATAATTTTTGGATAACCCTCTCACAGGCGGCGGAATATTACCCAAAAAAGCCGGTACGGGAGGCCTTGAATAAGGTGAATAATAATGTCTGCACTTGAAAAATACAATCAGAAAAGGAACTTTGAGAAAACCGGAGAACCAGAAGGAAAAGCAGAAGAGCCTGAAGAGCTTCTCAGGTTCGTTGTTCAGCATCATATTGCCCGCAGGGATCACTTCGACTTGCGACTTGAATGGAACGGGGTCCTTTTAAGCTGGGCAGTACCAAAAGGGCCTTCCTATGACATTCATGAAAAGAGACTCGCTGTGCAGGTTGAAGCCCACCCCCTTGACTACAGGAACTTTGAGGGGAACATTCCGAAAGGAGAATATGGCGGCGGAGCGGTAATGCTTTGGGATGAAGGTTATTGGGAGCCGCAGATAAATGTAGACGACGGGCTGATCAGTGGTTCGCTTAAATTTGTTCTGAAAGGAATAAGACTGAAGGGAAAATGGGCTCTAGTCAGACTAAAAGCAAAACCCGGCGAAAAAGAAAACAACTGGCTGCTTATTAAAGAAAAAGATGATTACGCAAAAGATACCAACGGAATATCCGGGATTGACACCAGTATCAGAACCGGGCGCACCATGACGGAAATTGAGGAAGGGGCACGTGAAAAAATCATAAGAAACCCATTTGACCATGCGGAAGTGCAGCTTGCCAAACTTGTGAATACTGTTCCTGATGGAGATGAATGGTTATACGAGCTGAAGTACGACGGATACAGAATTGTCGCGTATCTTGAAGGCAGCAGCGTTCGACTTATAACAAGAAACGGCAATGATTATACACAAAGGTTTCAGGATATCG
The DNA here is from genome assembly GCA_036261235.1 of Ruminiclostridium sp. Classification (GTDB taxonomy): domain Bacteria; phylum Bacillota; class Clostridia; order Oscillospirales; family Ethanoligenentaceae; genus Ruminiclostridium_D. Next base: position 26,243 of record DATALE010000168.1, read on the forward strand.
CTTATTCCCTTCTCGGCTGGGCGGCAGGCCGCGCTATTATTCTTGATGGCGAAATGGTAATAACCGATGCACATGGGAAAACCGATTTTCAGGCTCTGCAAAACTATATGCGCGACCCGGGCGGTAAAAATCTTACCTACATCATTTTTGATATTCTGGCGCTGGACGGCGAAGACCTGAGAGTACGGCCCCTTATTGACAGAAAAGAAACGCTTGAAAATCTGATGACCGATTCACCCAAAAATCTTTTTTACAGCAAATACGTCCGGGGAAACGGAAAGAAAAGCTTTTCTGCCGCCTGTAAGTTAAACCTTGAAGGAATAGTCGGTAAAAAAGCAGATTCCTTGTACAGTGGAACACGAAACGGCGATTGGATAAAGCTGAAATGCGACAAACGACAGGAATTTGTTATCGGAGGGTATACTCTGTCAGATAAAAAAGCAAGTGGCATCAGTTCCCTTCTTCTCGGCGTTTATCAGGGAAATGAACTTATATATGCCGGGCGTGCCGGATCAGGGCTATCCGGACGCGGTATTAGAGAATTGGAACAGAAATTTGAAAGTTTAAAAACTGAAACAGCTCCTTTTAAAAATGCGCCAAGTCCTAAGAAGAACGAAAAGATTACATGGCTTGAGCCTTTGCTTGCAGCGGAAATTAAATTTGCCGAACGAACTGAAGATAACCTGTTAAGGCAGGCCAGTTTCAAGGGTCTGCGGACAGACAAGAAACCAACGGAAATAGTAATGGAAAATGCGGGCGATAAAACGATGGATTATAAAAAAACAAATGAGGAACACCCCACTGTTAATGATTATGGGAAGCCGATAAAGTCAAGCGGCGGCAACAGTATCGTTATCGGCGGGGTAACAATCACGAATCCGAATAAGGTGCTTTATGAAAATCCTGAAGTCACAAAAGCTGATGTTGTGCAGTATTACGCAAAAGTGTCGGAACGCATGATGCCATATGTAGGCGGCAGGATTCTCAGCATTGTGCGCTGTCCCAAAGGAATATCGGCGTCATGCTTTTTCAAAAAACATCCCGGCCCGGATAACAAAGGAATCGTCACAATACCGGTAACGACAAACAGCGGAGAACAGGAAGAATATTTTTATATTGAAAATACAGCCGGACTTATATCCGAAGCTCAGATGGGTACTTTGGAATTTCACACCTGGGGAAGCCGCGCAGAAAATCTTGAAAAGCCCGATATGATGGTTTTTGACCTTGATCCGGACGAGGGAATGGAGCTTGAACAGGTTCGGCAGGGCGTTCGGGACATAAAAAATATTATCGATGAGCTTTCACTGATTTCTTATCTCAAAACCAGCGGAGGAAAAGGATATCATGTGGTCGTACCTTTCGTTCCATCGGTGGATTGGGATACTTTTCACGACTTTGCCAAACGTATCGCTGAAGTAATGGAACAGAAGTGGCCTGAGCGCTACACAAGCAATATACGAAAAGAAAAAAGAAGAAACAAAATATTCATTGACTGGATTCGAAACGGCAGGGGCGCCACAAGTATTGCACCATATTCCATAAGGGCGAGAAAAGGGGCTCATGTTTCTATGCCCATTTCATGGGAAGAACTTGACACAGTGGCTCCCGACGGAATCAATATGGCAGACGCACTCAAAAAAATCAGCGGCGGCGACCCCTGGGAAAATTTCTATCATACCAATCAAAGGCTTAAATGAAATCTTAATTATTTGGCGGCATTTGTTAAGTGTATATCAAGTTTCAACGGCGAAGGTTCTGCCTTGTATTTCCGTGATTAAATTTATAATCGGCAAAATTTAAGTTTTTTTAGCATCGCATAATGTATTTTTATAAAATACCTTGACTTTTTTAATTAACTACAATATAATAAATAAGTTCATACAAAACAAAGTTTAATACAGAGTTTTGAATGCAAAAGTTTTTGACCGCTTTTTTATTAAAAAAGCTAAAGGGCTATACGGACAAGCCCGGTCGAATGCCGAATGGCAACTTCTGTTGCCTTATTGATTGAGTTAAAAGCTCAAATTTTATAAGTTGGTTACTTATAACCGGTGCGGTAACAGCACAATAACTTGTGAAACGGTCAATAAGAGTAGTAAAAGTAATTATTTGCTATATAAACTCTGAAAGTCCTGCATTCTGTGTAATAAAGCGTGGGTCTAACCTGTGTTTTATTTACATGATTGTGAAAAAAGCAAAACACAAGTGATGGGTGCTTTCCCGCTCCTCACTTGTGTTTTTTTATTTTTATTTAAGTTTTCAGAATGCGAATTGGATATTAAAAGGGGAAAAGCAAAAATGGGAAAAGCGTTAATCATTGGCTGTGGGGGAGTAGCCAGAGTTGCTATTCAAAAATGCTGTCAAAACAGTGATGTATTTGAAGAAATCTGTATTGCCAGCAGAACAAAATCAAAATGCGACGCCTTAAAAAGCAAACTTTCCGGAGGCAAAACCAAAATAACTACGGCACAGATTGACGCAAACGACGTCGATGCGCTTGTTGAACTGATCAACAAGGAGAAGCCTGACATCGTGATGAACCTTGCCCTGCCCTATCAGGATTTAACTATTATGGACGCATGCCTCGAAACAAAAACAAATTACCTTGATACTGCGAACTATGAACCGGAAGATACGGCAAAATTCGAATACAAATGGCAATGGGCGTATCGTGAACGCTTTGAAAAAGCCGGTATCACAGCGCTTCTCGGCAGCGGGTTCGACCCGGGCGTAACAAGCGTATTTTCTGCCTATGCACTTAAGCATCACTTTGATGAGATCAACTATATTGATATTCTTGACTGCAATGCAGGTGACCATGGCTTCCCGTTTGCTACCAACTTCAACCCCGAAATCAATATCCGCGAAGTTTCCGCAAACGGCAGCTACTGGGAAGACGGCGAATGGGTCGAAACAGAGCCGATGGAAATTGAGAGAACATACAATTTCCCTGAAATCGGTGAAAAAGATATGTATCTTCTCCACCATGAGGAAATCGAATCGCTTGCCCTTAATATTCCGGGCATCAAACGCATTCGTTTCTTTATGACTTTTGGGGAAAGCTATCTTAACCATCTGCGCTGCCTGCAAAACGTCGGCATGACATCTATCGAGCCGATTAATTATGAAGGTATGCAGATAGTTCCGCTCCAATTTCTTAAAGCCATACTGCCAGACCCTGCAACCCTTGGCCCGCGCACAAAGGGCAAAACAAACATAGGCTGTATTTTTCAGGGCAAAAAAGACAGCAAAGAAAAAACATACTACCTTTACAACGTCTGCGATCACCAAAAATGCTTTAAGGAACTTGGGTCACAGGCTGTCTCTTATACAACCGGAGTACCCGCAATGATTGGCGCAATGATGCTCGTGACAGGAAAATGGAATAAGCCGGGCGTTTATACCATCGAAGAATTCGATCCCGATCCATTTATGGATGAGCTTAATAAGTGGGGGCTGCCCTGGAAAGAAAATTTTGACCCAGAACTGGTAGACTGACATGAGAAATGAACAGCTCCCCACCCCATGCTATGTTATTGACGAAACTCTTCTTGAAAATAACCTTAAAATTCTCCACAGTGTAATCGATCATACCGGATGCCGTATACTGCTCGCGCAAAAGGCTTTTTCTCTGTATACTCTTTATCCGCTTATTGCCCGGTATCTTGACGGCACGACCGCAAGCGGCTTGTACGAGGCCCGTCTCGGGCATGAAGAAATGGGGAAAGAAAACCATATCTTTTCGCCCGCATACCGCGAAGATGAATTTGATGAAATAGTTTCACTGTGCGATCATATAATCTTCAATTCATTTTTTCAGCTTGAAAAGTTCAAGAGAAAAGTACTTAAAGCCGGAAAAAGTATCGGACTTCGCATTAACCCCGAGTTTTCAACGCAGGAGGGACATGAAATATATGACCCATGCGCACCCTGTTCGCGGCTTGGGGTAACCTCTGAAAACTTTAAGCCTGAGCTGCTCGACGGTGTGTCCGGTATTCATTTTCATACTTTGTGTGAGCAGGATTCTGACGCGCTTGTAAAAACGGTTGAAGCTGTTGAAGAACGGTTTGGAAAATACCTCTATCAAATGAAATGGGTGAATTTCGGCGGAGGTCACCATATTACAAAACCCGGTTATAACATTGGCGCTCTTGAAAAGTGCATCGACAGAATTCAAAGAAAATACGATGTTCGGGTTTATCTTGAGCCGGGTGAAGCGGTAGCTTTAAATGCGGGATTTTTGGTAACCACTGTGCTTGAAACCATACGAAACGGAATTGACATTGCGATTTTGGATACGTCGGCGGCATGCCATATGCCGGACGTTCTTGAGATGCCGTATACCCCACCGTTACTCAATTCAGGAAAACCGAATGAAAGGCAATACACATATCGTCTTGCAGGACCGACTTGTCTTTCCGGTGACGTTATCGGCGACTACTCTTTCGATGACAAGTTAAAGCCCGGCAGCCGGCTGACCTTTGGCGATATGGCTATTTACACTATGGTTAAAAACAATACTTTTAACGGAATGGCATTGCCAACAATCGCATTATGCGACAAAGAAAAGGACTGCAGAATTTTACACCGGTTTAACTATGATGATTTTAAAAGCAGGTTGTCATAAAGTCCGGCAAAAGAGTATCACACACGCTTAAATTATCCAAATTTTAAACTTTTTTGACCACCGGCAAGATAAGAGTTTTATACTGATTCCAAATAAACTTAAGGCAAGAATTTTAATTCTGAATAAGTATTAATACCGCAAAAAGCCTGAAACCATTAAAAATGGCGTCAGGCTTTTGTTATATATTGATATTTACTAATTCAAGGTATATGTTGGCTGTGAACTTCTCCAAAAATCGGGTGCCGCATCCTCAGAAGCTCTAAACATTAACTTAACGGTCTGCCCGGAAGTCAAATTCATGGTGTTATACGGTATTGCAATTTCCGCTGAACTTCCGCTATAAGCACCGCTTAATGCTGCAACATCCGTCCATTGGTCGTCACCCTGATCCGAACCCGAAAACTGCTGAAGCTTTGGCGGAATAAAATAGTTGCTGTAAACAATACGATAATCTGCTCCGAATTGAGGCCATCCTCCGCCGTAATATCCGGTGGTTGAAACATTATCGGTATCCAAATAGAGTATATTTACGGTCGACATAGAAAAAATACCGTAGACATCAAGCTTTGCATAGAGATTATTGTTTGCTGAAGCAACAGTCAGTGCTTTTACGTCCCCGCTTCCGCCGCCGGCATCCTGCGGATCAGTAGAAAAAGCTGAAATTCCACTCCAGTCACTGAAGCTGCCATCAATTGTTATTGTACTGCTGCCCAATGTCGTAAATGTATTATCAGCACTTACTGCACTGTTATTGTTAGCATCTTTAGATGTAACTTTATAGTGATAGGTTGTATTTGGTGATAATCCGGTAAGGGTAATACTGTGACTGGTCACTTTTGAAGAGCTGCTTGCCGCCCAACCATAAGAGGCATCGGTTCCATAGTCCACCCTGCTGTCGGATGCATTATCCGTAGTCCATGTAATTGTTGCACCCGAATTGGTTAAACTTGAGGATCCCACATTTGATATATTCAGGGAACTATCTGTACTTCCTTCAATATAATCACACATTTGTTCAAAATATGATGGCAATGTGTCCCACGGATTTGGCAAATTATCATCTGTGCAATAAATCCATCCGCAATTGACAGACGCAGCCCTGTTCACTGTCGATTGCCATGAACTCGATGATGTATTATATGGCAAAACATAAAAATTGTCAGGGCTATAGTTTGATTCCCATGAGGATTGAGTAAAATTATTTAAGCCGGTACTGTTTTCATAAATACAAAGGACATCTGCAACCCGGCTACCATTATAATAGAGGTAACTTTCTATCGTATTGGATCCGGGATTTCCGACAACCAGCGCCGACGAACTCTTGGATTTTATGTAGTTATAAAGATCCTGATAATACTGCTCATGTCCCGCTTCACTCTGCATTTCATCCAAAAATATTCCATCAACAGAATACCATGAGAACCATTTGTCAATCTCCGCTTTAGCGTCAGCTTCCGACTTGTTGCTGTAAGTAGTTGCAACATAGCCCAAAATCTTGCCGCTGTTTGAGCGAACGTTATTAATTCCTGTTGAGTATGAACTGTCCTTTGCCGATCCAGGACCGCTGTCAGGATTTGCGACGGCATAAAGCCTTCCTGGCATCTTTGCCGCCTGAGCGGCCAATCTGCTCCAATATGTTGTTGTTGGCTCAAAATATGCCGGCACCATTACCTTCATATTGCCAACCGAAGATGAACCTGTCGCATAAAACTTTGAGCCGGAAAAGCCTATCACCTCTGTAACGGCAAATGCCATTATAAAAGAGAAAATTCTAACAAGCAATTTGTTCTTCATAAATTTTTATCCCTCCGCTTAAACTTTTTTTGCAAAAACCGGTTTTGGCCAATAGAATGCAATCCATTTTTCTTTCTGTTTCTTAAGTTTCACCTCTTTACCTTTATTTAGCCGTGAATTAGCGGACTTTATATCTGTAAATGTCATATTTTACTATTGATATTTTCATTATATACCATTTTATTACATTAACCAACCATATATTAAATAAAATCGTCATAATACAAAAAGAAATAAGTTTAACCTATTCTTGAAGTTATTAGAGTTAATTTATGAGTATATAACAATTAGATTTTCGGGAACACTAACACAAAAATACAGGAGGCGGAATTTATGGCGTCTTTTGACGTTCGCGTCAGATTCACCGGGGTTATGAGCAAAACAATTTACGCAACCGACAAGCAGGAGGCTCTGAAGAAAATGGAGGCTCAGATTGAGGAAAGCATACACGATGTGTCGATAAGCGATGTTCAGTTCAGCAACAGCGATATTGAAATCAATGAACAAGAAGCTAAAAATAAATAAAAGCGATTATTAGTACTCAAAAAAATGAGGCTGCTTCAAAGCAGCCTTTTTTGTTCACCGAAACTTAACCGCATCAAGTTTGCAGACTCAGTCGGCAATCTGTTCATAATACTCTTCATCAAAATGCGGATTGAGAACCAGTTTTCCCTCCTCCGGGCTTGTTTTTCGTTCCTTGGCCACAGAATCAACTATCTTGTCAGTCCAATCTTTCATATCATCGCTGCTGATGTCCCCCATCCCCGAAATGTGATAGGTACTCATACCCCACCGATATATCATGGTCTTTTGCTTACGGTTGGATACATATATTTTGGCATTGAAATCAAACGTCATGGCACAATCTTCGCCAAAACTCTTATTGGGAATTTCAATACGTGACAAGTATTTTTTAGTATAGACGTTTCCGTTGTTCACACTGCCGGATATTCCTTTGTACTTGTTATGCTCAAAAAAATAGTGACCGTCGCTGCGATAAATCTCATAATCAGGATGTTTTTGTATGTCGTCCCATGTATTATTGAGCGCATCCGGCGCCAGCAAATCGTCATCATCAAGGCGAAAAATATTATCATATTTACATTTTGAAAAACCGAATTTCAGTTTTTGTCCGACTGACGGGAACCTTTTTTTGAGATTTATAATCCGGATTTTCGGGTGTTCGTAAACATATTCAACCTTAGGGCTGTCATTTATAATAAGCATCTCAGATTTTTCTTCAAAATTCTGGCGCAGATAAGATTCAATGGCTTCTTCCAGGATGAAATGACGCTGATAAGTCAGCGTTAACACAGTAATCATATTTGATCCTCCAAGAAAAACTGTCACCATTGCGTTATAGCAAAATCGTAGCTGCAGGCACACACTTGCCAAATACACAATCGTTCTATTACATAAATTCGTTGTGTTATATAATATGAGCCCGTCAGTATCCATGTTAATGCTAAGCTTTAAGCCTGCACGTTGCGCACGTTTACCCTTGCCTGTACATAAAATAGACTATATATAACCGAATAATGTTTTAATACATCATTCAGTTATATAGTTCGAGCTAAACGCCATATACGTGTGCGATTTTTCGCTTCGCGAAACGCACATACGCAATAAATAACATAATAAATTAGCACTGTGCGCCCTACAGATAAATTAAATATTTATTATGTTATATATAAAATTCAATGCTTCGACATTCCGACTGCTTTTTATATAAAAAACCGATTTAAATTTCTACTATGGAAGGTGCAGCAAATTGGGAGAACCAACTGCCGTTTGGAATAAGGGCAATCTATCGACGTATGTAATGGTTATAACCTGCGACAATTACAGCGACGCATGGATGCCATTCTATAAATTATTCAAAAAATATTGGGACTGCCCTTATGAAGTATCTATCGTAACGGAAACAAAGGGCTGCGAATATTTTCATACCATAAAAGAAACCGGAAGCTGGACACAGAGAGTCAAAAAAGCCCTTAAGCAAATCAATACGGATTTGGTAATTATTCTTCTTGATGATTTCTTTATAAGAAAAGATGTCGATCAAAAAAGAATTGACTACTGCATACAGCACTTTGATTCCGATATCGCCGTTTTCAATTTTGAAACGGTATTCGGCAAGGTTTATGACGTGGGGCTTGAAGGTTTCGGGTTAAGACCAAACCGTGAAGTTTATATGTGCAGCTGCATGCCAAGCATCTGGAACAGAAAAATACTCATTGAGCTGTTGGACAAAGAAATGAACCCATGGCAATGGGAAGTCCAGACAATCGACAGTAAATACAGATTCTTTATCAATACGGGCGACCTGATTTTTGATATCGGTGATAAATACTGCGGCAGAATCAGAAACGGAAAATGGGTCAGAAAAGACGTTGAGGAATTTTTCAAAAAAGAGAATATATCAGTCGATTTTTCAAAGAGGGGCTTTTACGGCGAGGATTAGGCAACACCGTAATATCACTTCAAATTATTTTCTGCATTTGATTATTGTGAGGGCATTTTTGATGTTTGAAAACAAAACATTACTGATAACAGGCGGAACAGGCTCATTCGGCAACGCCGTGCTAAGGCGGTTTCTTGACACAGATATCGGTGAAATACGCATATTTTCCCGGGACGAAAAAAAGCAGAACGACATGCGACATGAATATCACAGCGATAAAATTAAATTTTTTATCGGAGATGTGCGTGATTCGGAGAGTTTGAAACACGCAATGAACGGTGTGGATTATATTTTTCATGCCGCCGCACTAAAGCAAGTGCCGTCGTGTGAATTTTTCCCGATTGAAGCTGTAAAAACAAACATTCTCGGAACAGAAAATATGCTGACGGCGGCGATTGAATTCGGGGTAAAAAAAGTAATCTGCCTTTCAACAGACAAAGCAGTCTATCCGATAAACGCGATGGGTATTTCCAAGGCAATGATGGAAAAAGTTGCAATATCAAAAGCAAGAACTGTCGATTCCGATAAAACTACGATATGCTGTACAAGATATGGAAATGTCATGGCTTCGCGTGGCTCAGTCATTCCATTATTTATTGAGCAGATAAAGAATAGTATGCCGCTCACCATAACTAACCCCCAAATGACGCGGTTCCTTATGAATCTCGACGAAGCGGTCGATCTGGTGCTTTATGCTTTCGAATACGGACGGCAGGGTGACTTGTTTATAAGGAAATCACCTGCAAGTACAATCAATATTTTAGCGCAATCAGTAAAAAAACTGTTCAACGCCAACAACGAAATAAAAATAATCGGTACGCGGCACGGAGAAAAGCTTTATGAAACCCTTTTAACAAAAGAGGAGAAATCAAAATGCGAAGATTTGGGAACTTACTTTCGCATACCGATGGACACGCGGGATCTTAATTATGAGATAAACGAGGGTGTTCCCGATATCATGAACTATGAGGAATATAATTCACAGAATACAAGAAGGCTTAATTTGGAGGAAACCATGGAAAAGCTTCTTAGCGTCAAATATGTTAATGATGAGCTAAAAAAAGGAGCTTAAAGCTATGAAAATTCTTGTAACCGGAGCCAATGGGTTCATAGGCAAAAACCTTGTTGTTTATCTGAAAAGCAAAGGCTTTGACGATATATTGGAATTTGATACCGTCTGTCCGCGGGAAACATTGGCAGAGTATACGGACAAATGTGAATTTGTATTTGATCTCGCAGGCGTAAACCGCCCGAAAGATGAAATAGAATTTACTGAAGGCAACACCGGTTTTACATCTCATCTTCTGAATCTGCTTAAAAAATCCGGGAATAAGTCCCCAATTCTATTCAGTTCTTCGATACAGGCACAAAGTAATAATCCTTACGGTGAAAGCAAAAAAGCATGTGAAAATTTAATTTTAAATTACGGCAAAGAGAACGGGGTTAAAACATATATTTACCGCCTGCCGAATGTTTTCGGCAAATGGTGCAAGCCAAATTATAATTCCGTTGTCGCAACATTTTGCCACAACATTGCCCGCGGACTTTCAATTTCTGTCAATAGCCGCGAAACTGTACTGCAGCTTGCCTATGTCGGAGATGTTGCGGAAGGATTCCTGAACGCCTTATATAATCAGGAAACCAGGGGCGAATGCGGATTCTGTTCAATCCAAAAAATATACGCCATAAAACTTGGCGAACTTGCGAATAAACTTTACGCTTTCAATGAAAGTCGAAAAACGCTTGTTATGCCGCGGCTGGAAACAGATTTTGACCGGAAATTATACAGTACATTCATATCATACCTGCCTGAAAACGACTTTGCCAACTCTCTTAAAGTAAAGAATGACGAACGCGGCTGGCTGTTTGAATTTATAAAATCTAATGGCATGGGGCAGATTTTTATCTCCAATACAAAACCCGGTATTACGCGGGGTAACCACTTCCACCATACAAAAGCGGAGAAATTTCTCGTGATTAAGGGCGAAGCGACAATCTCTTTGCGCAAACTCGGCGGCAATGAAAAAATTGAATACAGAGTAAGTGGAAATAATCCACGCGTTGTCGATATACCGGCAGGATATACCCATTCGATTACAAATATCGGTAATGATGATTTAATCACCTTGTTCTGGGCAAATGAAATTTTCTGTGACAGTTCACCGGATACTTTTTATGAAAAAGTATAAATAAAATTAGCGATAAGGTGGGCGCAAAATGGGGAAATTAAAGTTAATGACGATTCTCGGCACCCGTCCGGAGATCATACGTTTATCCGAAACGATTAAGGCATGCGACCTTTATTTTAATCACATTCTTGTTCACACAGGTCAGAATTGGGACTACACCCTCAATCAGATATTTTTTGAGGAACTTGGCCTGCGCAAACCCGACTACTACCTTGACAGCACCGGAAAAACGCTCGGTGAAACTATCGGAAACATCATTTCAAAATCCTATGAAATACTCACTAAGGAGAAACCGGATGCTCTTCTTGTTTTAGGCGACACAAATTCCGCGCTTTCCGCTATTTCTGCAAAAAGATTAAAAATACCGATATTTCATATGGAAGCCGGCAACAGATGTTTTGACCAAAATGTTCCGGAAGAAACCAACCGCAGGATTGTTGACCATATTTCAGACATCAATCTCCCCTATTCCGAACACGCGCGCCGCTATCTTTTATCGGAAGGTATTCGTAAGGAACATATTTTTGTTACAGGTTCACCAATGCGCGAAGTATTATTAAAACATGCGGAACAGATTAAATCATCAGAAATTTTAAAAAAGCTTGGACTTGAAAGCAAAAAGTTTATCCTTGTCTCGGCGCACCGCGAAGAAAACATTGATAACGAGAATAATTTTATGTCACTGATGACAGCAATAAATAGTATTGCCGAGCTTTTAAGGTTTCCGGTCATTTATTCGACACATCCGCGGAGCATGAAATATATTGAAAAGCGCGGCTTTAAATTTCACCCTCTCGTTCGCAATTTAAAGCCGTTTGGTTTCTTTGAGTATAATAACCTCCAGCAAAACGCACTCTGCGTACTCTCTGACAGCGGCACTCTTTCAGAAGAAAGCGCTATACTGGGGTTTACGGGAATATTGATTCGAACATCAACAGAAAGGCCGGAGGTACTTGACAAAGGAACAATCGTTATCGGCGGCGTCAGCTCTCAGGCTGTTGAGCAGGCTGTAAACTTTGCGCTCGAAGCGGCAAAAAGCCATGAGACGGTGCTTATGCCGCCGGACTATAGTGATACAAATGTTTCAATCAAGGTTGTTAAGATTATTCAGAGTTATGCGAAAATTATAGATAAATTCGTTTGGGGAAAATAGCAACTAATACTATTCCAAATTAAAAGTTTCCAAAGAATTTGCGTCAAAATCATTGATTTACGATTTTTACGCGAATTCTTACCTTAAGTTTATTTGGAATTAGTATAACGTCACTTGGGACTAAATTTTATATAAAAATATAAAATTTAATTTGTGTTTATGTTGCATTTTCCCGTTGCCGGTGATATTATTATCTTAACATATGAACATTTATTCATATGTCTAATAGTAAAAAGGAGCTGTTTTTTATGGATGAGAATGAAAAGAATTATATTTGTAATTGTACAATTATTCATGATGATGTTATAGAAAATGTAAAAAAAGAGATTGAGGACGATGAAACCCTCTACAATATGTCTGAATTCTTTAAGATGTTCGGCGACAGCACACGGCTTAAAATTATAAACGCACTCATGATTTCTGAAATGTGTGTCTGTGATATTTCCGCGTTAATCGGTATGAATCAATCTGTGATTTCTCATCATCTTAAGATTTTACGTTCAGCGCGTGTAATAAAATTCCGCCGCGAGGGAAAAGTAGTTTATTATTCTCTCTGCGATGAGCATATAAACAAGCTCTTCAGACAAGGACATACACATGTACAGGAAAAAAACTAAATTTTGTTTGTACTTAGGAGGTTATCATGGTCAAAGAAAGGATATTCATACTCAAAAAGCTGGACTGTCCTGACTGTGCGGCAAAAATTGAGAAAAAAGTTTCCGGCATAGACGGAATTAAATCCGCAAGTGTAGATGTAATCTCGAAACGGTTAGCGCTTGTTTGTGAGAACAATAATTCTGAAGATTTGATAATCAGCGTTGAAGCAGCTGTTAAAAGCATTGACCCGATGATTGAATTTTCTGCTTTGGATAAATCCGAAAACAAGAATGAAGAAGAAAATTCAAAGTCAGAACTGATACGCCTTATCGCCGGAATTCTTATATATGCCGTTGGATTTACGGTAAATATTCTCCGCTTTCCACAGGCTGCGGTTGGGATAGTTTTTGCAGTCTGCATTATTGTTTCCGGTGCGGAAGTTTTTGTCAAGGCCGTCGGGAATCTGAGAAAAGGGCATGTATTCGATGAAAACTTTTTGATGGCAATCGCCTCAATCGGGGCTTTTGCTATCGGAGAATATGCCGAAGGTGCAGCAGTCTTGCTTTTCTATCAGATCGGCGAATTCTTTCAGGATTTGGCGACAAATAAATCACGAAAATCAATTACTGATCTTATGGATTTAAGGCCCGATTATGCAAACCTGAAAAAGGGTGGCAATTTAATCAAAGTAAACCCGGCTGATATAAAAGTCGGCGAATTAATCGCCGTAAAGCCTTATGAGCGCGTTCCGCTTGACGGAATAATAATAGAAGGACATTCCTTTGTGGATACATCCGGGCTTACAGGCGAACCGGTTCCCCGCGAGGTTGTTGCGGGCGATAATGTTTCAAGCGGATTTGTGAATGGCAGTGGGCTTCTGACGGTTAACGTTATAAAAGAATACGGCGAATCGACAGTAGCGAAAATTATTGACCTCGTTGAAAATTCCGGCAGCAAGAAAGCAAAAGCAGAAAACTTTATTACGAAATTCGCGCGTGTTTATACACCAATTGTGACCGCTGCCGCGTTTTTCATCGCGGTCATACCTGTGTTATTTTTCGCTCAACCGTTTTCAGTTTGGTTTTCCCGGGCAATAGTTTTTCTTGTTGTGTCCTGTCCGTGCGCCCTCGTGATTTCTGTTCCACTTGGTTTCTTCGCGGGAATCGGAGCGGCATCCTACAACGGTATACTTGTCAAAGGCGGGAATTATCTTGAGAAGCTAAGTCATGTAAAGAATATGGTTTTTGACAAAACAGGAACTTTAACCAAAGGTGTCTTTGAAGTCACAGATATTATTTGCGCCAAAGATGTTTCCCGTTCCCAGCTTATTGAAACAGCGGCGTTATCGCAGGTTTTGTCAAGCCATCCTATTGCCAAATCCATTTTTAAAGCCGCAGGAAATAATATAAACAGGCAGAATGTAATTGACTGCAGCGAAATAGCAGGAATGGGCGTTATTGCGAAAACAACCGAAGGCGTTATTATTTCCGGCAATCAAAAACTGATGCAGAGGGAAAATATAAAATTTACCCAATGTGACAAAGCCGGAACTCATGTCTATATTTCAAAAAACAGTAAATTTCTCGGTTGTATTATAATTTCAGACATCATTAAAGACGGTTCAAAAAATGCAGTCAAGCTCCTGCATACCTTAGGCATCGAAAAAACTATTATGTTGACCGGCGACCGAAAAGGCGCTGCAAAAAATATTTCAGAGAAAATCGGCATTGACGATTACCGTGCCGAGTTGCTTCCTGCCGACAAAGCCGTTGAGTTTGAGAAGATATCCCAGAATGGCATTACTGCTTATGTAGGTGACGGAATCAACGACGCCCCTGTACTTGCAAGAGCAGATGTAGGAATTGCAATGGGCGGAATCGGCTCCGACGCAGCAGTGGAAGCGGCCGATATTGTGATTATGGACGACAATCCTGAAAAAATCGCGACAGCAATGAGAATTTCACGTTTTGTAAGGGCAGTCGTTTTACAGAACATTATTTTCGCACTTGGCATAAAGTTTTTAGTTTTGATAATGGGTGCTTTAGGGTATGCAAATATCTGGGCTGCAGTTTTTGCAGATACCGGCGTCGCATTGCTCGCCGTTATCAATTCCATGCGAATTTTGTTAAGAAGAAAAAACTTCAACTGATTAAATAAGACTTGCCAGGGCTTTTCCTACATATGCGCCGGCAATCGCAAATGATAGGTTAAGCCCTGCGTTAAGTCCTCCCATAAGTACCCTACCCTCACTTATGAGTGACACTGTTTCATAACTGAAAGTAGAAAAAGTTGTGAATCCCCCGAGGATCCCCGTCGTAAGAAACAAACGCATATCCGAATTCGGGATTACATTCATGATAAAGCCCATTAGTAGGCAGCCTACGAAATTTACGATAAGAGTTCCTGACGGAAAATTATTTCCGAAAAATTTTGAGCTGAAATATGAAACGATAAACCTTAACGAAGAACCTATAAAACCGCCGAGTCCTACAATAATTATTTTATTGATATTCAAAAAAACACTCCTTGTATATATTTTTCGATCAACCGGGCATAATAAATTTGCGCTTGAATTACCGTTCCGTTTAAGGCTGATGAAAAAGATTAATAATTTTGCTTGACATTGCTCAGTGTATGTATTATAATATAAAAGCAGTCAGGAAATCAACTAAATATCGCGGAGTGGAGCAGCCTGGTAGCTCGTCGGGCTCATAACCCGAAGGTCGTAGGTTCAAATCCTGCCTCCGCAACCACACACAGGAGTCCATGAATGGCTAAGATTAGCCGTTTGTGGATTCTTTTTTTGTTGTAAAGACATTGATTTTATACCTCTAAATCGCTTGATTTCTAACACTTTTCTAACATATGGGGTTTTCTAACGTGTTTTTTCTACCGTGTTAGCTATTCAAGTACCTTTTTCATGGAGAATCATAAAATATTTTTTTGCCTACAATTTATCAAAACCATTGAAAACTTAGTCTTTCTAACACTCATTTCTAACACATTCCGGTTGAACATGAATATAAAGTGCTTTGGTGAGTTCAAATGAATCTGCTACTGAATCCATCATTTTAACCTTTTCTGTCATGTCAACATGCGTATAGGTGTTAGCCGTAATAAGAAAATCACTGTGTCCAAGCCATTCCTGTACATCCTTCAGATTGAAGCCTAAATGCACAAGCAGAGTAGCGCAGCTATGTCTTAAATCATGATAGCGAATGTGCCTTAATCCATTCTTTGCAAGCAGTTTACTAAACACATCTGAAATATAATCAGGATTGAGCAATGTCCCCATAGGATTGACACAAACATACTCGTCAAATTCGTGATTATATTCATTACCCATGATCTGCCTGTTGTGTTCCTGTTCCTCTTTAATCTGCTTCAAATAGTCATGGATGATACCACACAAAGGTAATGACCTATAGCTTGTCTCGCTTTTTAGCTTGTTCTGTGGCATTGTCACAAGTTTTCCATCATCATTATAGCCACGAACAACCTTTCGCCGAATAGAAATAAGCTTGTTGTCAAAGTCAATGGCATTCCACGTCAAGCCTAAGACCTCAGAACGTCTTAACCCATAAAAGGCTACTATCAGTATTGGTGTTTCAATTGGAGAGCCTTTAGCCGCTATAAACAGCTTGTTAAGTTCATCAAGAGAATAAGCTGAACCTTCATAGCGTTCACGCTTTGGCTTGTCTACCAAATCGGCTACATTGGTTCTAATCAAGTTGGTTTTAACCGCATAGGCAAGGGAAGAACGGATAATGCCATGATGCTTAATAACCGTATTGGGTGACAAATCCTTTAGCTTTTCTGAATAGTATCGCTGAATATCAATTGGCTTCAATTTACTAAGAACTATGCCCTTTTCCTTGAAATAAGGGTAAATATGCTTTTTGAGCATATGCTTGTAATTATCATATGTAGTAACTTGAAGACTGTTCTTATTCAGTTCAATCCATTCTGTCAAATAGTCACAGAACAAAACCTTTGAAGGTTCAATATAGTCTGACTCATCGTACTGTGCCTTTAGGTCATTTAATACCTGCTCTGCCTTGCGCTTGTTGCCTTTTTCTGTAAGGTCTGTGCTAACCCATTTTTGCTTGCGTTTACCACTCTTATCCTTAAAATTTAAGACGGCATAATAAACGCCATTTTTAACTTGTAAGCTACCTGTCATAATTGAATATATCCTCCTTCGAATATCGACAAGCAACCCACTATTGACAAATAATATTATATCACATAGTAGGTTGTGTTTGTTCATTGTTAAGTAAAAAGTCTATTATGTAGCATTTTGGAATTTTATGTTGCCGCCCTATTTGAACGCTTTTAATTATTTTATCTTTAACAAGCTTGTAAGCTGTGTT
>DATALE010000176.1:0-5712 GCA_036261235.1 Ruminiclostridium sp.
GGGAAGGCTCAAATATACAGGATAATTGCACACTTCACTGCGATTTTAAAATGCCTCTTGTTATCGGCAAAAATGTTACCGTCGGACATAACGCCGTACTTCACAGCTGTATTATCGGGGACGGAACATTAATCGGTATGGGCTCGATTATTTTAAACGGGGCTGAAATAGGAAAAGGCTGTATAATTGCAGCCGGATCACTTGTCACCACAGGCTCTAAAGTGCCTGACGGGACACTTTTTATGGGTAGTCCCGCAACATTTAAGCGTGCTCTTTCGGATATCGAACAAACCTATCTTCTAAAGAATGCGGAAGCTTATATTGATCTAATCCGAAAATATAAAAACCAATAACAATTTTTTGCCGCCTTAAACGGCGGCAAGTTAATTTACTGAGATGTAAATTTATCACATTTTATGTCATCAACAAAAATCCATAAGAACAGACTTAATTCGACATTATTTTTGCATTTTTAGGGGCTATAATTACTTTTAAAGAAATTTTTTGATGTTCAGTAAAAAGGTGGAACACCTTAACATCGAAATTTTATTCTTTAAAATTTTACAGCTTGTTGAAGGGGATTATGTTATGACGGATTGTATTGTCGATTTCCCGTTTATTAAGGGCGTATCGTTTGGTGATTCGGCAAAAAAAGGTGACTTTGCCAGCCGAAATACTTTCGCTTCCCTCAATTCCATTTTGGATAATCTTGATTTCAACACAGTTGTCCTGCCGATAAATATCTGGCAGAAAAACTTCAGTTCACTTGATCTCGTGAATTCCTGCTCATCGACTCCTGATGATTGGGAAATTGAAAATCTGGTAGATTACATACATAAAAAAGGGTTTCGTGTCGTTCTGAAACCAACAATCAAAGTTGAAACTCCGCAAAGCGGCTCAATACAAGCCGAAAATTTCCCGAGCAATTGGTTTGAAAGTTACACAAAATTTATTTTGCATGTTGCCGAGATTGCAACAGAAGTCGGCTGTTCCATACTTTCTGTAGGATCTGCCTTACCCAACCTGACAAAATACGATTTATTGTGGCGGCGGCTTATACATGAAGTTCGAAATAGCTACAGCGGTTTTCTGACTTATATTTCTGAAAATGATGAGGAAAATATCAACTGGTGGGATTCATTGGATATTATTAATACAAAGCCATCCGGTGATTTCTTATCAGCAATTAAAAATATCGATACTACTAAAAAATACGATAAACCATATATTATTTCAGGCAGCTCTGATCTTAAGCCTGATAACTTTAAATCAGTGCAATCCGAAAATATATCAAGGTTTCGAGGTTTCGTTCTGGGTTAAATAATAAAATTTAACTTAAATTGAAGGGCTGCTTTAACTAATCAAAGCAGCCCGATTTTTTATATTTCTTTTTTTGTACTTAAAAGTTCTTTAAATTCGTCAATATTGGAAACCGGTTTACTGCAAGAGCCGCCGCTGCAAAGGTATGCCGCCGCTTTGCCGTTATTGTTTTTATAATCTTTTAAAAACGGAGCTAGCTCGTTCATTTGTTCGAATCCTTCGCCGCATACGGCAGTAACCGTAAACGGAGAAAACGCAGGCAGGCAATCAATAAGTTTGTCGATACCTTCACCGTTAACGAAAACTATTTCGCGGCCTTTGCTTTTTAAAAACAGATCCGCGCATAATGCGCCGCAGCAAGACGACGGATACGCATTTATATTTTTCGCCATAGATTCAAGAATTGCTGCTGCCCTTTGCTCATATTCGGGTTTTGCGCATAAACGGGAAAGCCGAGCGAAGTTGAGTGCCGCCACTGAGTTGCCGCACGGAATCGCGCCGTCGTGCAGATTCTTCTGACGGAAAGGCAGGTCGTCGGTATCCTTGCCCGTCATAAAATAACCGCCGTCACGCTCGTCCCAAAAAAGCCTGTCCATATCATCTGAATATTTCACCGCAAGCGACAGCCATCCGGAATAATGTTCAGCTTCATAAAGTTCAAGCAGTCCCCAAATAAAATATGCATAATCGTCGGACGTCGCAGGAATTTCCGCTGCTCCTCCGCGCCAATAACTTAAAATTCTGCCGTCTTTTATCAGGTTGTTGCAAATAAAAGAAGCGCTTCGTCCGGCATACTCGATATATTTCTTTTCATTCATAATTGCTCCAGCTTTTGCGAGCGCAGCTGTCATCAGTCCGTTAATTGACGTCATAATTTTGTCGTCAGTCGCGGGTGCAACTCTTTTTTGCCTGTATGCGAGCAGCATTTTGTTTGCGTCCAACGCAAACTTTTTTTCTTCTTCCGAAAGTGAAACGCCAATGAGGTTCGGAATATTCTTTCCTTCAAAATTGCCATGTTTTGTTATATCAAAAAGTTTGCAATACCGCTCTCCGTCAGCTTCTCCCAATACCTTCGAAACTTCGCTGGGCGTAAAAACATAATACTTACCTTCAACTCCCTCGCTGTCGGCATCAATCGCCGTATAAAATCCGCCGTCAGGATGGAGCATATCCCTCGTGCAGAATTCAATTACTTCTCTTACTGTTTCAAAGTACTCTTTATTAATAATCGCCCCGGCTTGAGCATACGCCATAATATGAAGCGCGTTATCATACATCATTTTTTCAAAATGCGGAACAAGCCATTTGTCATCAGTCGAATACCGGCAAAAACCTCCGCCGACATGGTCAAATATTCCCCCGGCTTTCATCGAGTCAAGTGTTTTTTTAACATAGTTGAAAGCGTCGCTGTCCTTATTTATAAATCCGTATCTCAGCAAAAATAAAATATCATGGAGGGTTGGAAATTTGGGCGCGTGTCCGAACCCTCCGTACTCTGGTTCAAAACTTCCGGAAAGCTGTCCATACGCTATATCTTCACAATTTTCTTTGAGCTCTGATTTGCTTGTATTTCTGTTTGCATGAGTAGTTATTGTTTGAGAATCATCCAAAACATCATCACGTTTATTTTCCCATATTTCAGATATATATTTTAAAATTGATATAAAACCGGTACCATAGCGGCTGTCGTTTTTGGGAAAATAGGTTCCGGCAAAGAATGGTTTTTTTTCAGGCGTTAAAAAACATGAAAGTGGCCAGCCGCCCGAACCATTCAGAGCAACGCAAGCATTCATATAAAAGCTGTCAACATCCGGCCTTTCCTCACGGTCAACTTTTATACTTATAAAATTGTCATTGAGAATAGACGCCACTTCATTGTCCTCAAACGATTCGCGTTCCATAACGTGACACCAATGACAGGTACTGTATCCGATACTAAGAAATACAGGCTTGTCCTCGGCTTTTGCTTTATTGAATGCCTCGTCGCCCCACGGGTACCAGTTGACGGGGTTGTGGGCGTGCTGAAGAAGATAAGGGGATTTTTCATTGATTAATTTATTGGTATGGGTTGTTTGTGTGGACATATTTATCACTCCTAAAAAGGTATAACAGGATTAGTATGTCCATTTACTTGTGATGTATAAAATGGTAAAATTATTGCATACCTTTTACAAACGAGAATGGAGAATTAAAATGTATAAATTACCTATTGGTATTAGAGTGCCTGAAGATAATGAGTATCCAAGCAATTCTGATATAGCGGAAATCAATCGAAACAGAAACGCTGCAAATATTGTTTCAGGATATAAACTTTATAAAGTTAAGGGTGAGAAATATTCTTATTGTGCAGAAATCAATATTGATTCAGATAAAATATGGGATGTATTTTGTGCACTTGCAAGAGAACTAATGGGAAACTCCTCCTATGGCATCATAGGGTTCAAGGAAGATGAGCCCAACTTGAGCAAGTTTACAAAAACCGATAAAATAATTAAAATCTTTAATACCTATAAGTTTGAATTGACAAATGACGGCTTTTTGGAATTTGGAATAGCGACATATGATAATAAATCACTTAATGAAGTATTTGTTACGAGTTTTAAATATTTTAAAGTCTGGACAAATAAAAAAGAAATACTAGTAAAAACATTAAAAAAGTTTGGAACAAATAAAATACGGAACCTTGAATTTATTGATGATTATCCTGTTATATCTGAAGCGCTTGATTGTGATAGTGCAAGCGGCATAAAAAATGATTCAGAAGTATTGGATTCTATTCTTCAACAGTTTAAAGAAATATAGCGGTTATGCTGTTAATAACCAACTTGTCACCAATGACAAGCCGAATAGCCGATTAACAAAAATACAGGTTTGTCCTCAGCTTTGGCTTTTAAAGATTTCACCACAATTGGTGAAAACATGGAATTAAGGTTTGCGGAAGATAGTCGGAGATCGCAGCCTTTATTAATAAATCTTTACACCAGAAAGATTTTCAATAATAGAGTTGACAATACCAGTCACTGGTGTTATGATGAAATACATATTAATGGAAAGAAGGTGACGTCATGCTTAAATATTCTCCAAAAGCAATTATGGATGTGAAACTCCCGTGCATAGATAAGCATGGCGTGAATTAGAGCCTTGCTATATTGACATCAAAGCCCGGGATGAAAATCCCGGGCTTTTTGCGTTATTTTGAAAGGAACGATTTATGATAGAATTAAAAGGCAAATATAATATTGCCAAAGTCTTTTCCGATCATGTTGAGCAGGAAGCAATCTCACAGATTATAGAACTTCTCAATCAGGAATTCTCAGCAGGCAGTAAAATCCGTATCATGCCTGATACTCATGCCGGAGCAGGCTGCACAATTGGCACAACGATGACAGTCAGCGACAAAATCGTGCCTAACCTTGTGGGCGTCGATATCGGCTGCGGCATGGAAACAGTAGTTCTAAAAGATACTCATGTTGAGCTGCAGAAGCTCGACAGGGTGATTCATGAACATATTCCTGCCGGATTCGCCGTTCGTGACAAGGCGCATCAGTTTTGGAATGAGGTGGATATCTCAAACCTCCGGTGCGCCGCACATGTGAATCTGCTTCGCGCTAAACTCAGCCTCGGAACGCTTGGCGGAGGTAATCATTTCATTGAGCTTGACAGTGACGATAACGGCAGAATTTATCTCGTTGTTCATTCCGGCAGCCGTTACCTTGGAAAACAGGTTGCCGAGTATTATCAAAAAGAAGCTGCGCGGCGGCTCAATAAGCGCCTGAATGACAGCTCCGCTCTCATTCAGGCTTTAAAGGCGCAGGGCCGTGAAACTGAAATCCAGATAGAGCTCAAAAAGCTGCACTATCTGAAGGTTGATAAGAATCTGGCTTTTGCAGAAGGAACGCTGTTCGACGACTACATAAATGACATGGCAATTGTGCAGCGCTACGCTGAACTTAACCGCAAAGCCATTGTTCGGGAAATCGTGAAACAAATGAAATTCAAGGTAGAGGATACTTTTACAACTATTCATAATTATATCGAAATTGAAACAATGATTCTTCGCAAAGGCGCGATTTCTGCAAAAGCCGGTGAGAAGGTTCTGATTCCGATGAATATGCGTGACGGCAGTTTGATTTGTATCGGAAAAGGCAACGACGACTGGAACCAATCCGCGCCGCACGGTGCCGGACGATTGATGAGCCGCAGCGCCGCAAAAGAAAGCATCACTCTGACGCAGTTCAAACAAGCTATGGAAGGAATATATTCTACCACAGTCAATAAAAGTACCATTGACGAGTCACCTTTTGCATATAAGCCAATGGATGAGATTATCGCGAATATTTCTGATACCGTTGACATTATAGGGACAATAAGGCCGGTTTATAACTTTAAAGC
>DATALE010000178.1:0-2423 GCA_036261235.1 Ruminiclostridium sp.
ATTGCCATTCGTAGAAGCTAAGTTTACTTTTAATTGGAAAAGAACTGACGTATCTGCTGCGAGGGTGGAAGACAGAATCGAAGCCACCCCGTTAAAAGGATGTAAATAAAATGAGTTTTCTCTTTGATAATATAAAAGATATGAACCAAGACGAATTGACAGAGATTATTGAATATTATGACAAGAACGATGCGGACGGGCTTTTTGACTCTGCCGACGCCGTTCGTAAAAAGTACTATGGTAAAAAGGTTTTTTTCCGCGGACTTGTTGAGTTCAGCAGCTACTGCAAAAATGACTGCTATTACTGCGGAATCAGGTGCGGCAACAAAAACGCGGTGCGTTACAGGCTCAGCGCTCAGGAAATAATTGAGTGCTGTGAAAAGGGCCATGCGCTGGGGTTCAGGACATTTGTTCTGCAAAGCGGTGAAGACTTATATTACGACGATGATATGTTATGCAGTATAATAAGAGAAATAAAAGAGCGTTTTTCAGACTGCGCGGTTACACTGTCAATCGGCGAAAAGTCAAAGGAATCATATAAGCGCTATTTTGAGGCGGGAGCAGACCGTTATCTTTTGAGGCATGAAACTGCGGAAAACGAACATTACAGAATTCTTCACCCGAATTCGATGAGCCTTGAAAATCGAAAGCAGTGCCTTTATAACCTAAAAGAAATCGGATATCAGGTGGGCGCCGGATTTATGGTCGGATCACCGCACCAGACTTATAAAAATCTTGCCGCCGACCTCGTCTTTCTTCGTCAACTTGAGCCTCATATGATCGGAATCGGTCCGTTTATTCCCCACAGTGACACGCAGTTTGCAAACGAAAAAGCAGGGAGCGTAAAGCTGACACTGGTTATGCTTTCTCTTGTAAGACTCATGCTTCCCAAAGCGCTTATTCCGGCGACGACAGCGCTCGGGACGGCTGACCCAAATGGCAGAGAAAAGGGACTGAAGGCAGGGGCGAATGTGGTTATGCCGAATCTTTCGCCGGTTGGACACCGCCGGGATTATTCCCTGTATGACAATAAAATCTGCACTGGAGAAGAAGCAGCAGAGTGCCTTGCCTGTCTTTCAAGAAGGATAGCGTCTGCCGGATATGAACCTGACTTTTCACGCGGCGACCATTGTACAATTGGGAAACTATAAAGTGTTCAAAACAAAAAAGCCCTTCGGCTTGACGCCGGAGGGAATAACAAAGGAATTTATACCGCCTTAAGCGGTTTATAAGAATGAAAGGGTGGGAAACTAAGTTTGTATTTTTAATATAAACCATAATTTTTAACTCATTGTTAAGAGAAAGTAAAAATTCATTGTTTTAATTTTAACAGAAAAATATGCGCATACTGGTAAAAACATAATCAGTATGGTATAATATTTATACTAATAAATTAACGAGGTGTGTAAAATGCCGGTAGTAGATTATGATCAGTACAAAACCATGCTTGAAGCTGCATATAAGAACAAATATGCTTATCCAGCTTTTAACGTTTCTTCTGTTGAAACCGCAAACGCTGTTCTCGAAGGTCTCGCCGAGGCTGAGTCAGACGGTATAATCCAGGTTTCAACCGGCGGCGGCGAATTCGCTTCCGGAAACTATATCAAGGACAGCGCGATCGGTGCGATGAGCCTTGCGCAACATGTTCATCTTGTTGCAAAAAAATACAACATTTTTGTCGCTCTCCATACAGATCACTGCAAAGCGGCAAAATTGCCTTCATTTGTCCTTCCGCTGATTGAAGAGACAGAAAAACGTCGTGCAAGAGGCGAGAGCAACCTTTTCAACAGCCATATGTTCGACGGCTCCGATATTCCGCTTGACAAGAATATTGAGATTGCAACAGATTTGTTCAAACGCTGCGCTAAGAACAAGATTATTCTCGAGGTCGAAGCCGGTGTTGTCGGCGGTGAAGAAGACGGCGAGGACAATTCAGGCGTAACAAATGAAAAGTTGTATTCAACCCCTGAAGATATGATTCGTTTTTACGAAGCGCTCGGTAAGATTCCTGACGCGACTTACATGCTCGCAGCAACGTTCGGCAATGTCCATGGCGTTTATAAGCCTGGCAACGTAAAGCTTCGTCCGAAAGTCTTAAAAGAAGGTCAGGATGCATTGAGAGCGAAATACGGCGACGACTCACGCTTCCTGTTTGTTTTCCACGGCGGTTCAGGTTCAGCCAAGGAAGACATTGCTGAAACACTTGGTTATGGCTGCGTTAAGATGAACGTTGACACTGATACACAGTATGCGTTCACAAGGCCAGTTGTTGACCATATGTTCAAGAACTATGACGGAGTTCTTAAAATTGAAGGCGAGGTCGGCAACAAGAAAGTCTATGATCCGCGTTCATATCTTAAGGCTGCTGAAAAAGGAATGGCAAAGCGCGTAATTGAGGCTTGCCAGGATCTTAATTCAGTCGG
>DATALE010000180.1:0-2484 GCA_036261235.1 Ruminiclostridium sp.
TTCTGATTTATCAGGGCGTATAAGTGGACAATATGCCACCGGAATAATCCGGTGGCTTTTTTTCAACTGAAAGCGATAGTTAACGGGAACACAAGCACGCTCGTTTCCGGGTATTCGATAAGCAAAAACGCCGGCGGCACGGATTCTTCACTTCACAATTACAGCTATGCCTATGACAAGAACGGCAATATAACGGCAATCAGTGAAAACGGCACGCAGAAAGCCGCATATCAGTACAATGAACTGAATGAGCTTATCCGTGAAGACAACGCATATATTAATAAGTCTGTAACCTATTCTTACGACGTGGGCGGCAACCTGATTTCAAAAACAGAGTACGCCTATACCACCGGAACACTCGGTGCGCCGACCGCGGTGCACAGCTATGGCTACGGCGACAGCAACTGGAAGGATAAGCTGACAAGCTATGACGGAAGCGCGATAACCTATGACGCAATCGGCAATCCGCTGAGTTATATAGGCGGCTGGAACTTCACATGGCAGCAGGGCAGAAAGCTCGCGACCGCCGCGAACGGACAAACCAGCATAAGCTACAAGTACAACTCCGACGGAATCCGCACGCAGAAAACGGTGAACGGAACCGCGACCAACTATTACCTTGAGGGCGGCAATATAGCATGGCAGACCGACGGCACAAATACGATTCACTACACCTATGATTCAGACGGCGACCTTGCTTATATGAACCTCAACGGGAACTTATATTATTACGAACGCAACGCCCAGAACGATATTATCGGCCTTGTTGACAGCAATATGAACGAGGTGGTAACATATACCTACGATTCATGGGGAAAACTTCTTAACATCGGCGGTTCTCTTGCCGGAACTGTCGGCAAGATAAATCCGTTCCGCTACAGGGGTTATTACTACGACACCGAGACAGGACTGTATTATCTGCAAAGTCGGTACTATGACCCGAACACGGGAAGGTTCTTAAATGCGGATAATCAAGTATCGGTTGGCAGTGATTTAACAGGGATGAATCTATTCGCTTACTGCGGCAACAATCCTGTAAATAGAGAAGATACTGATGGAAGTTCATGGTTCTCGAATATTGCTAAGAGCGTTGTTAGCACAGTTAAAACAGCGATCAAAACAGTTGCTCACGCAGTTAAAAAAGCGGTCAAAACAGTTGTTAATGCAATTAAAAGTAATAAAAATATATCTTTTTTAGGATATGGTGGCCATGAAGCATGGCTGACCAAACTTGGTAACGATAATGCCTCTTTAACTTTAGGCCAAGCTAAAGGAGATATTGGAGGAAGTTTGAATAAACATGGTTTAAATGCGAAAATCGAAGGATCAGTAAATGCATTTAACATGCACGCATCTTCAAAACATGGTATATCTACAACGCAAGCCGAATTTTCAATTGGTCATGCAGAAGGCGAAGCAAAGGCACAATTAAATCAAAATGGTGTTTGTCTTGCTCTAGGAGGCTCAGCTGCTGCCGCACAATTAAAATTCTCAGAAACTCTAAAATTGGGCGGAATAAAAATTGTTGTATCACCACATGGCGAAGCTGAATGTGCAGAAGCAGATATACATGCTGAGTTTGATGATAAAGAATTAACATTAGGAGCGAAAGCAGGACTTGAATGGGGAGCAGGATTAGACATAGGTATCGAATGGTAATTTAAATGAAAGGGTTAGATTATATGGGACTAAATCATGAAAAGTTTAGTAAGGCTTATAAAAAATTCATTAAATGGTTTGGACGAGTTGTATTCAGCATAATGTATTTGATGATTATTACGCATTTTATTATTTATAGGAAACCTATAATATTTTTAGGCGGGATTATAGTAGTAACGTTATGTGTTGCTTTATGGCGTTTCCTTAAAAAAGTTATTGTTAGATAAAGAGTTTTAGCTTATAGGGTAGGGGCCGTTCTGTGACATGAGTTTTTTAGTGATGATTTGATGGCATACAGAACGCCCCTTGTTTTCTACCAATATGACCAACATTGAACGAATAAGATAATTGGTAAAGAAACATCGTCATTTTCAGGTGGCACAGTCTCTGTTTTTGTTAAGTTGTTTGATTTAGTACTTGACATAAATGTCGACAATTATTATAATATTAATGTCGACAACAATAGAGGTGATGGTTTTGTCCGACAAAAAAGCAGGCAGGCCTTTTTCTGATAATCCAAAGTTGGTTAAGTTAACTGTTCGGATTGACAATAATGAAGCTGAAATTTTAGATGATTATTGTGAACGGACAAAAAAGAAACGAGCTGATGGAATAAGAGAGGCTATTCGTGACCTGAAAGATAAAAAATAAAAGGAAGCGGCTCCCTTCTCGCAAAGCAAGAAGCCACTTCCCCCAACTGACAACTGTCCGAAGACAATTTCAGTGTAAATATTATACCATGCGCTGAAATTTCTTTCAACGGTTGTCCGACTTTGAAAGGACACATGTTTATGATAATTCGACAACTAAAACCCAAACAGTTTG
>DATALE010000183.1:0-9591 GCA_036261235.1 Ruminiclostridium sp.
TGCCGGCGCAAATAACCGCAAACAGCTAATGGAGCTTAATGCGATCGCAAGAACAATTGTATGTGACAAGCTGTTTGAAAAGGGAATCTCAATCGTTGACTGTTCCGGCGTTAATATAAATCCTGATGTCCGGATAGGGCACGACACGGTTATCCTGCCGGGGACTATTATCAAAGGCGCTACAAAAATAGGCGAAGGCTGTGTAATCGGTCCTAATTCGTTGATTGACAACTGTGTATTCGGTGACAACGTTGTATTTAACGCTTCGCAGGCAAAAGATTCTGAAATAAAAAGCGGCGCGACAATCGGCCCGTTTTCAAATATCAGGCCAAACTGTGTGCTTGAGAAGAACGTTCATGTCGGCGACTTCGTCGAGGTTAAGAATTCGAATATCGGAGAAGGCACAAAAGTTGCGCACCTTACCTACGTCGGGGACAGCGACGTCGGCGGCGGAGTAAACTTCGGCTGCGGAGTCGTAACCGTCAATTACGACGGCGTCAAAAAAAGCCGTACTACAATTGGTGACAACGCTTTTATCGGCTGCAATACCAACCTTGTCGCCCCGGTGAAGGTCGGCAACGGCGCTTATACTGCGGCGGGTTCAACGATTACGAAAGACATACCAGATGGGGCACTTTCGGTCGCCCGTTCGAGGCAGGAAAATATTGAAGGCTGGGCGGCAAAAAAACTAAAAGGCAAGAAAAAATAATCCTTGGAGGACAAAATGTTCGGCAAAAGAAAAATCGAAGAAACCATAGTCTCTGCCGGAAAAATTGAATATATAATAGCCGGCCTCGGCAATCCCGGCCGCGAATATGAGGGCACACGGCACAATGCAGGTTTTATTTCTGTTGATGCACTCGCACAGAAATGCGGAGCATCAATTGATCGCATAAAATTCAAATCCCTTTGTGCGGACGCGGTTATCGCCGGGCACAGGGCATTGCTCTTAAAGCCGCAGACATTCATGAATTCGAGCGGCGAGGCGATAAGGGATGCCGCCGGTTTTTATAAAATACCGATGGAACGCGTAATAATATTATATGATGATATTTCTCTCGCTCCGGGCAAGATCCGGGTCAGGCCAAAGGGCACTGACGGAGGGCACAACGGAATCAAAAGCATAATCTATCTTTCAGGTACCGATGTTTTCCCGAGGGTGAAGGTCGGTGTGGGGGCAAAACCAAGACCTGATTATGACCTTGCCGCATGGGTGCTGGGAAAACCTTCAAAAGAGGACGCGGAACTGATAACAAATGCTGTGTCCCGGGCCGTAAGCGCCGTTGAAACAATTATAACTGACGGTGCCGCAAAGGCTATGAATGATTTTAACTGACTTTCTCGTATGCCTATAGCAATTTCAAAAAAGAACTGGAGAAATGAAATCTGATATTCTTGTTTACAGCAGTAAAATCAGATAAGCAACAGTTGTAATCTTTTTCGAAATAGCTATAAAATATTCAGCATACGTCTGATGGTGATTGTTTGAAATTTTTAGTTGATATTTTAAATAAACTTCCGGAATTCCGCGCTCTCTCGGGTGCGGTCGATTTGTCGCGCCCTGTTTCGGCAACCGGATTATCCGGAGTGCATAAGGCTCATACGGTGTATGCCCTCTCGGAACTGAAAAACAGGAAAGCTGTTGTCATTGCAGCCGATGAGCAGGAAGCCGTTAAAATGGTGTCCGATTTGCAGACATTTTTCGGCGGTGGAGTTTATTTTTACCCGACACGCGATTTTACCCTCCGGCAGGTGGAGGGCGTTTCGCATGAATTCGAACATGAACGACTTCGGGTGCTGGGTCATATGGCTCAGGGAAATTACAATGCCGTCGTCGCCTGCGCCGACGCTCTGATGCAGCTTACCATCCCTAAAAATGAATATATAAAAAGAACGATAGAAATAAAAAGAAGCGTTGAAATTCCTCTTGATGATGTTGTAAAGGCGCTGATTTCCGCCGGATATTCGCGCTCGGACGAGGTCAACGGCATGGGTCAGTTCGCACTGCGCGGGGGAATCGTCGATTTTTTCCCGCCGCATTCAGAAAATCCTGTGCGTATTGAGTTTTGGGGCGACGAACCGGATACAATCAGTTGGTTCGATATTGAAACGCAAAGGCGGCTCAATGAAATTGACTCGGTTTTTATAACTCCGGCAATGGAAGTAGTTTTTGATTCACTTGAAAGCCTTGCTGATAAAATCGAAGGAATAAAAAACAGCCTTAAATCAAAAACAGCGGACAAAGCAGCGGCGTCCTTAGAAAGTGATATTGAACGACTGCGCGGCGGGGCTGCATTATCTTCAAACGACAGATATCTGCCCCTCAGTTACGGCTCAAAGCCGATGACAATGCTTGATTATGCGAAAAACGATATTCTATTTGTCAGCGAACCGTCAAGGGTTTTTGAACGCGCAAAAAATACGCTCTGGCAATACGGTGAAGATTTAAAATCACTCCTTGAGGACGGAATACTCTGCAAAGGTCTTGACCGATATTATATAGAAATGGACGAGCTGGAAGCACTGTTTGAAAAGCGCGGAGCTGTCTATCTTGATACATTTGTCCACGCTTCCTATGGAAATTCAGTGCATGATATAATCCACTTTACGGCAAAACAGCTTTCTGTATGGGGCGGCGGAGTTTCGCTTCTGACAGAAGATTTGAAAACCATTATGGACAAAGGCGGAAGAGCTGTTGTATTTGCCGGAACCTCCCGCGCCTGCGAAGCACTCGTTCATGATCTGCTGGGTGAGAAAATCGCTGTTTACGGCAGCGACACAATTTCAGTCGATAATATCAAAGCGCCGCCGCCGCGCAGTGTTCTTGTCCTTCCCGGAACGCTTTCCGCCGGAATGGAATACCCGGCTATTTCCTTTTCTGTAATAACCCATGGGCATATCAGTGCTGAAAAGCGCACAGGGCACCGTTTTAAAAAAGGCAAGCAGATAAGAAGTCTTGCGGAACTCACTCCGGGCGATTATGTTGTTCATTCCGCTCACGGAATCGGTGTTTACGAGGGTATACACAAGCTCGACGTTCAGGGCGTGATAAAGGATTATATCAAAATCAGATATGCAGGAACAGACACGCTTTATGTTCCGGTAACTCAACTTGACCTCGTGTCAAAGTATATAGGCGCGAGAGAGGACAGCAATGTCAGACTCAGCAAAATGGGCGGTGCGGAGTGGCAAAAGGTTAAATCGAGAACACGGGCCGCCGTCAAGGATATGGCAAAGGAACTCATTGCGCTTTATGCCGAACGCCAGAAAGTCAAAGGAATTGTCTTTGAACCGGACAACGACTGGCAGAGAGAATTTGAAGAACGCTTTGAATATACTGAAACGGACGACCAGCTTCGCTGTGCCGCGGAAATCAAGAATGACATGGAAAAACAAATGCCGATGGAACGGCTTCTTTGCGGCGACGTCGGTTTCGGAAAGACGGAGGTTGCGCTTCGGGCCGCTTTCAAATGCGTTATGAGCGGCAGACAGTGCGCTTTGCTTGTGCCGACAACTATTCTTGCCTGGCAGCATTATCAGACGATAACAAGGCGCGTCGAAGGTTTCCCAATCCGTGTTGAACTTCTCTCACGTTTCAGAACCGCAAAGGAACAGGCTGAAATAATCCGGAAACTGGGACGCGGCGAACTTGATATCGTCATCGGTACGCACAGACTTGTTCAAAAGGACGTTAAATTCAAAAACCTCGGACTGCTCATTATTGATGAGGAGCAGAGATTTGGGGTCGCTCACAAGGAAAAACTCAAGGAAAAGTTTAAAAATGTGGATGTTCTGACGCTTTCCGCGACGCCTATTCCCCGCACACTTAATATGGCGCTGTCGGGAATTCGAGATATGTCGATAATTGAGGAAGCACCGCAGGACAGGCATCCCGTTCAGACTTATGTTCTTGAACACGACTGGAGCGTAATCGCGGACGCTATACACAAGGAGTTAAGGCGCGGCGGTCAGGTTTATTACCTGCATAACCGTGTTGAATCAATTGAAAACACGGCTGGGAAGATTGCGTCGCTTGTTCCCGGAGCCAGAATCGGAATCGGTCACGGAAAGATGAACGAGGAAGAGCTGTCCCGCGTCTGGGAACGCCTTTTGAATCACGACATAGATATACTTGTCTGCACGACAATAATAGAAACCGGCGTTGATGTCCCGAACTGCAACACACTGATTATCGAGGACGCCGACCGCATGGGGCTATCACAGCTCCATCAGATACGGGGCAGGGTCGGGCGGTCGTCACGGCGCGCGTTTGCGTATTTTACATTCAAACGTGGGAAAATTCTCGCCGACATAGCTACAAAACGGCTCTCTGCAATCCGGGAATTCACCGAATTCGGTTCGGGTTTCCAAATCGCGATGCGTGACCTTGAAATACGCGGTGCAGGCAATATTCTCGGAGCGCAGCAGCACGGGCATATGGAAGCGGTCGGTTACGATATGTATCTTAAACTTCTGAATGAGGCTGTCCTTGAGGAAAAGGGCGAAAAGCCGCCGGTTGATTATGAATGTATGGTTGATATTCAGATTTCCGCCCACATTCCCGAAACATATATCGAAAGTTCAAATCAGCGCCTTGAAATATACCGCCGAATAGCCGATATCAGAAATGAAGAGGATATGTCCGACGTTTTAGACGAGCTTATCGACAGGTTCGGTGACCCTCCGCAGGCGGTTAAGTCTCTTGTCGATGTCGCGCTTGTCCGTAATACCGCCGCACGGCTTGGAATCCGTGAAATTTCCCAGCGCGGGGAAGTGATAATGCTGTTTACCGACAAAATAGATTTCAAAGCGGTTTCCGTGCTTGTCGCAAAGCTCAGGGGACGCGTAATGGTGAGCGCGGGGCAGAAGCCTTATATTTCAGTTAAACTTAAATCGGGACAGTCACCGGTTGAAGCTTTGAGGGAAGCACTCGCAAATCTCAGCGTGGCGCAGCCGGAATAAAAATAAGACTAAAATCTGAACATGATACAAAACGGGCCGCCTTTAAGGCGGCCCGCAATTTTTTGCATAAACTTATTTCATATATTTGCCGTAAAAGGCTTCAATGCGCTCTTCATACCCCTGTGTGTCAACGTTAAAGGACTGGGCATGTTTCGCTCCCGGGACAATCCAGATTTCCTTAGGGCATTTCGCGGCGTCATAAACTTTGTACACAAATTTTGTCGGAACGAATGTATCGGCAGAACCGTGAATGAAGAATATAGGTGTTTTTGATTTTTTAACCGCTTCAACGGAGCTTGCGTCCTCAAATGAATATCCGAGCCGCATTGAGGTTTCAAAACTTGCGAGGTTTAAAAGAGGGAATGACGGTACATGGAAAAGCTGCCCTATCTGATAGTCAAACTCATCGTGAACAGAAGAGTACCCGCAATCCTCAATAATGCACTTTACATTTGACGGCAGGTTCTCACCGCTTGTCATCATAACCGCCGCGCCGCCCAGAGATACGCCGTGAAGCAGAATCTGGGTGTCCGGTCCAAGTTTTTTAGTGAGCGTATCTATCCACTTTACAATATCCTTTCTGTCGAGCCACCCCATTCCGGTATATGTTCCGTCACTGTTCCCGAAAGCGCGGTTATCCGGCGCGAATATGTTAAAACCCTTTGAAAGATAATATTTAGCGTATGAGGACATACCCTGTGCGTTTCCGCCGTATCCGTGTACAAGGACAACAAGCTTGCTGGACTTTTCCTTCGCCGGTATGTAATACCCTGTCAGCGTTAATCCATCAAAGGATTTTATGCTCAGTGTTTGTGCGTTATTTTCAGTGAAAAACGCCCTGCTGCGCGAAATTGCTTCTTTTGCGGCGTCATCACTGGGCTTGCCAATTGTTGAAGGCCACCCGGTTTCACAGTTAAGCGCGAAATTGAAAAGGTAATTTGTAGCATAGGAAAGGCCGGCGCCGACTGTGAGTATAATAAGGACAAGGAAAGTTATAACAATCCTTTTTAACCATTTATGCTTTTTTCTTTTCAATGCTTCGCCTCCGGAAAAATCATAATTAATAATTATATATATAATCTAATGTTGCTTTGAGACATCATTCGATTTATATAGTTCGGGCTAAATGCAATATATATAAATTAGTGCTGTGCGCCCTATAGTTATATTATATTTAATGCCCGAAATAGTTTCAATATGAAAAATACAGCTTCTTTTTTTCATAATATTATTCATGGTCAAAAGCAGACAAACGGAATGTAATGCTTTATAATATTTACAGTACAGTTGCTGAAAGGAATGAACCTTATGGATGTAATGGACGCAATAAAACTCAGACGAAGTGTCAGAAAATACAGTTCAAAACCGATCGAGGAAGAAAAGCTGAATGCCGTGCTTGAAGCGGCAAGATTGGCACCATCCGCCAGCAACTTCCAGGGATGGAGGTTTGTTGCCGTAACTGATAAAGAAAAAATAACGCGGCTAAAAGAGGCCTGCGGCGACCAGGAACAGGTCGGAATGGCCCCCGCGGTTATTGTTGTCTGCGAAACTTATCATCGCATGATGGCATGCGGACAGCCGGCTGAAACAATTGATGCTTCGATTGCCATGTCATTTATGCTGCTTGAAGCGCGCGAACAAGGTCTTGGCACATGCTGGATCGGCTTGTTTTATGAGGATAAGGTTAAGGCGGTTTTGGACATACCCGACGACGTTTCGGTCGTTGCGGTAACGCCGCTCGGATACCCGGACGATGAGCCGCCCGCGCGCCCGAGAAAGACTTTTTCAGAAGTTATAAGCTATAATAAGTATTAACCATTTGAAATCAGAGACATTATTGCTTTGTATATCTCAGGCGACTTTTTTTTAATGCTTACCGGGTGCATCGATTTATCAGTCCAGGCATGGACAGTTTTCCCTTTTACAAGCAGCCTTCCCGTTTTAGGGTCGATGACTTCATAATCAAAAAATAATCTGACAAAAGTAGCGCCGGAAATGCGGGTTTTTATAACAACGTCGCCGCCGTATAAAGCAGAACCCTGATATTTGCAGTTAAGTTCGACGACAGGAAGATAGAATCCCTGCTCTTCGACTTTCGCGTAGGAATAACCTGCTTTTTTAAAAAAATCCGTTCTTGCTGCTTCAAACCAGATTGGGTATACGGAATGATGGACTATCCCCATTTGGTCAGTTTCGGCGTACCGGACTGTAATTTTCGTTTCTGAGATCATATAATCCTCCATCTTAAAAAGACTGTTCATATGTCTATTGTAACACTAACCTGCATACAATACCATAATGCTCCGGCTTTTAAGCCGGGCAGGCATAATAAGGAATAAAAATAATACGCAAACAAGAGGTGTGGGCAATGCCTGATGTTATAGCTTTGGGAGAAATTTTGATTGATTTTACACCAAGCGGATTTTCCGGGAGCGGCAATCCTGTTTTTGAACGCAATCCCGGCGGAGCGCCGGCAAATGTTCTGGCGCTTTTATCAAAACTCGGAGTCAGCACGGAATTTATCGGCAAGGCGGGGGATGATATATTCGGCCGGGAGCTGAAAGATATTCTTTCTGATTCGGGTATCGGAACCGAAGGGCTTATTTTATCAAAGCAGTATAATACAACACTTGCTTTTGTCGAACTTGACAAAAGCGGAGACAGGTCCTTCGGTTTTGTAAGAAACTTCGGGGCTGACAAAATGCTGACCCCGGCTGATGTTAAACTCAGCCTGCTTGACAGCTCGAAAATATTTCATTTCGGCGGCGTATCACTGACGGACGAGCCGTCAAGGACAGCAACTCTTAAAACAGCGGAAGAAGCAAAAAAACGTGGACTTACGATTACTTATGACCCGAATTACAGGGAACCGCTCTGGAAAAACAAAAATACCGCAATCGAAATATTGAGAGCCGGACTTACCCTATCCGATGTCGTCAAGGTTTCAGACGATGAGTGCCGGATGCTGTCGGAAACTGAAGATTTAAACGAAGGTGCGCGCCGCATTGCAAGAGATTACGGCGTAAAACTTTTATTTATAACCCTCGGGGCGCAAGGTTCTGCGTATTTCTATAACGGAGTATATAAAAAGCAGCCCGCTTTTAGGGTAGACACAATTGATACGACAGGCGCGGGAGACGCATTTTTTGGCGGAATACTTTATTCTTTTATAAAATCGGGCAAAAAGACGGAAGAACTGACAGTCGGGGATATTGACAGATTCACAATGTTTGCGTCGGCGGCAGGAGCGCTCGTTACAACAAAAAAAGGTGCGCTTTTGTCGATGCCCACAAAAAGCGAAATTGAAAATTTTCTGAAAGAAAACGGTTAATGACCGTTTTATACTAATTCCAAATAAACTTAAAGCAAGAATTCGCGTAAAAATCGTAAATCAATGATTTTGACGCGAATTCTTTGGATACTTTTAATTTGGAATAAGTATTAAAAAATGCGAAAAGCCGATTCCCGGAATTATTCCGAAGAATCGGCTTTTCATATATTAAGGAGGGGGAAAGCATGTTGAAATAGACTTTACTGAGTAATTGTAACCTTGTTAAGCATTCTTGGCTTGTCGGGATCGTAGCCTTTTGCCACGGCAAGGAAACAGGCGAACAACTGGGCGGTTACAGCGCTGCCGAAAGGTGAAATCATGTCGCAGGGCGCACACGGTATTTTTAATACATCATCCGCGAGTGCTGAGATTTCTTTGTCGGTGCTGTCAGTTACGACAAGTGCCGCCGACCCGGCTGCTTTAATCTTTTTAAGTATTTCTCTCGTATCGTTTTCAGTTTCGCCTTTTGGGGCGAAAACCATAACAGGTATATCGTTCTGCAATATAGCGAGAGGGCCGTGATAAAAATCAGAAGTGGCAAAAGCCTTTGCCCGTACATATGAAGTTTCCATTATCTTTAACGCTGATTCCTGCGCAATGGCATAGTTAAAACCGCGCCCAAGGATTATGAACTCGTCAAAATTCTTATATTTCAGTGCAAGTATCTTAATATTTTTCACGGCGGAAAAAGTCTGCTCGATAAGTTCCGGCACTTGGCTCAGTTTTTCGATAGTATCTTTACTGACTGCTGTATATGCGGCAAGAAGGCCGATAAGGTACATCTCTGCAGTAAAAGTTTTTGTGGCGGCGACGCTGAACTCTTTTCCGGCGGCACAGTCAAGGTTGAAATCAGCAAGTTTCGCAAGCGGGCTGTCCGGGTTATTTGTTATAGCCACAGTTATTGTGCCGCAGTCCTTTCCCGATTCGACAACCCTTGCGACGTCTTTCGCCTCACCGGACTGTGAAATGCCTATAACCAATGAATTATTAAGAATGGGCTTTTTATTGTAAATTGTTATGACCGAGGCTGCGGCAAGAGCAACAGGCAGTCCGGTCAGGACTTCAAACATATATTTGCCGTATGTTGCCGCATTGTCTGAAGTGCCGCGCGCGGCAATATAGATGTTGTCTATATTCCGCTCATTAATTAAAGCGGCTATTCGCAGCAGTGTGCCGACATTAACGTCGCTGCAGTTTCTGATGACCTGTGGCTGTTCAAAAATTTCATTATACATATGCAGCATATATTTTCCTCTTTCAAAGCTATAGCGTTAGCCTGCGGACGTTATGTATATTTA
>DATALE010000041.1:0-13448 GCA_036261235.1 Ruminiclostridium sp.
GCAGAATAGATAAAGATATGTTTGGTATCAGGAGATACGAGGATGTAAAATCCTCGGAAGAAAGCCTGAAAAGGATTAGATCTTTATACCAAAATGCTGAGAAACAGTGTGTCAAAGTCAATTTTGACCTTTCAATTACCAAAAACGGCGTTCGGCTTACCGCAGCCGACTGCAATTCAAATAGTGTCACAGTTGAAGGCAAAAATCCAGAAAAAGCAAAAAATCACGCTATCGATGAAAAAACATCGAAAGAGAAGCTTTCGAAAACAGGGGGCACACCTTTTTTTACAGGTGAAATAAATGTTTCCATTGAAGATTGCCTTGCGGTTCCTGTTTCTGAAATCAACAGCCTCAGGCGTGAATCCCTGCAATTGCTCCTCGAAAAGAGGGGCAGAGTTAACTCCTTATTCTTTGACAATTCAGTTATAGATGAGGTAAAACATATTAAGTTTTCAACAGAAAACAAAAAATCTGTTGAAAAAATCAGGCTCAGGTTTCGAAGTTTGGACCAAATCCCAAAAAATCTTGACTTTAGTGATGTCGAAATGATTGTTCTTCCGTTAAAAGAAACGGCAGACAAGAAAATAGCATCACTTATAGAAAAGCATATTATAGTTGCCGCAGAAATGCCGAGGGCAATTTTTTCGAATGAAAAAAAGATTTCAGATTTACTGATTTCAGCGAAAAAATTCGGAGTAAATGACGCGGTGTGCGGTAATGTGGGTGCAATTAATATTGCTGAAAAAGTCAATTTCACAATTCACGGAGATTTCGGTCTTAATATTTCGAACAGCGCGTCACTTGAAGCCTATGCCGATGCAGGTTTAAAAACGGGAATTCTCTCATTTGAAACCCCTTTTAAAGGCATAAAGCAAATTTCAGCGCGCGGAATTATTCCCTGCGGAATAATCGTTTACGGCAGACTGCCGCTTATGCTTGTCCGCAACTGTCCGGTACGCTCGTTTAAAGGGTGCATAGGCGAGTGCTTCATTAAGGACAGGACTAATTGTGAATTTCCTCTCGTTTGTGAAAACGGCGCATCAGAAATACTTAACTCAAGGCCGTTATGGCTTTGTGATAAAAAAAGCCGGATTTTAAATTCCGGAGTTGAGTTATTTGAATTATACTTTACGATTGAGAGCGCCGCGCAGGTAGAAAATGTGCTTGAACGATGGTACAAAGGGCTGACCTGCAAAAGTGAGTTTACACGGGGACTCTACTTTCACTGAAGAATTGACATAAAAGAGCCAAAGTAATGGCAAAATAAAGATAGATATTTGGAGTTTACAATGAAACTTAAAATCGTTAAGGTCAGCCATCCGGGTGTAGTGGTCAAACTGCCGCAAAAGGCAACTGAAGGTTCGGCAGGACTTGATCTTTATGCTGCGATACCGAAACCGGTTACAATAAAACCCGGAGAACTCGTTTCGGTTCCAACCGGGATTTCCGTTGAATTTCCGGAGCCGCAGTACGCAGGGTTTCTGTTTGCGCGAAGCGGACTTGCGACAAAACACGGAATAACTTTATCGAACAGCGTCGGTGTTATTGACAGCGATTACACCGGTGAAATAATTGTAGGCTTATGCAATCTCTCACATGAATCATATACCCTGGAACCAGGTGAAAGATTTGCCCAACTTGTTGTTATGCAGGTTCCTCGGGTAGAGATTGAGTGGAGCGATAGCTTAAAAACCACGGAACGCAGTAATTCGGGTTTCGGCTCCACAGGCAGATTTTAAATTAGTAATTAAAAAATGGAGTGTTCAATATGAAAATTATACTTGCTTCTTCTTCTCCCCGCAGAAAAGCCATTTTAGAAAACGCAGGGTACAAATTTGAAGTACGCGAACCAAATATAGACGAAAATCTGCGTATAAAGCTGCCTCCAATCGATCTTGTAATGAAGCTGGCTCTTCTGAAAGCAAATTCAGTTTCCACGCAGGCCGACGATGAAGTAGTTATCGGAGCGGACACAATTGTCTGTATCGACGGCAAAAACATCGGAAAGCCGCAGAATGTTGAGCAGGCAAGGAGCCTTTTAAGGCAGCTCTCAGGCAGGCTTCACAGAGTTTATACAGGTGTCGCTATTCTTTCAAAAGAAAGACAGGAAACTTTCTTTGTTCAGGCAAAAGTAAACTTCATGAAAATTGACGAGGACTTGATAAACCGTTATATCGATACCGAAGAGCCTTTCGATAAGGCCGGCGGCTACGCTATTCAAGGCAAGGGTGGGATTCTTGTTGAGTCAATAGACGGCGATTACTACGGTGTTGTCGGGCTTCCGGTCTCACAGCTTGCAAAAAGGCTCGAAAGAGACTATGGCATATCCGCTTTTTGAGAATAATTTTAAGGGCAGCCTTTTTAGGCTGCCTTTTTTATAATCAAAACTCTTATATTTCACATTATTCGGATTGTTGTAAAAACTAATAATCTCTGCAGAACTTAATGGTCCAATTTGCTGTTGATAGAATAATAGATTTCGCTCACTTTTTTAATCTCATCCTCAATGCCTTTCATCACATTCGACAGCTCGGAAGCAATATTTACATTATTGTCGATAAGGCCGAAAATCCCGTCAATATTACTGTTCACTGTATGCATTGAAGATTTAAGGTCTGACAGCGCTGTATTGATACTCTCAGTATGTTTTTCGCTGTTATCGGCGAGACGCCTGACTTCCTGCGCTATTACATTGAATCCCGCTCCGGCGGCCCCGGACCTCGCCGCTTCAATTGAGGCGTTAAAGCCGAGAATTCTTGTTTGTTCGGAAACGTCCTTTATTTGTTTTAAAACCGAGCCGGTTTTTTCAACTTCATTGTTGGATTCTGTTGCCGATGAAACGAGAGCCTCAAAATTAGTTTTCAGCTCATTTGTTTTATCGACCATATTTTCGAGCGTGTCCTGCGCTATTTGAATATTTTTAATCAATTCTCTAAAAGCAACGGCAAGCTCACTAAGGTCAGTCGTCTTTTCTTCCATTTCTGTCTCCATTTCTCTGTTTCGTCCAATGATGAAATTTTAAGTTTTGTCGCTTGAAACAGGAAGCAACAAACCAAATTGTCGAAAATTGAATGGTTTATATAAAAATGATTAGCACAAAAATGATTATATGTATATTATAAATAGAATAAATGCCAATTTCAAGGTTTTTCAGCAACTAAGTGATTAAAATATAAGGTTATTATAAAATGTGTGGAAAATAATACAAAAATGAATAATAATTAGTGCAGATAATCTTGTTTCTTATTTAATCATAATAAGGGGCTGTTTACTTGGAGTCTGTTGCAGAGAAACTGGGCATTATTGGATCCAATCTTGAACGGGGTGAAGGAAAGCTAAGCTCAGCCGGGGCTTTTGTTGTCAATACCGGAAAATATACTGGCCGTTCCCCGAATGATCGATTTATTGTCGATGAACAGAAAAACGGAAATTATATTGACTGGGGAAAGGTCAACGTTCCTATTTCAGAGGAGAAGTTTCATACTTATTCCGAATTAAAAGTCTCCAAAGAATTAGCGTCAAAATCATTGATTACGATTTTTACGCGAATTTTTGCCTTAAGTTTATTTGGAATTAGTATAACACTGTGTATAACAGGGTTATGGCATTCCTTGAGGGGCGCTAGATTTTTGTTTTTGACGGATCGCGGACACAGAGTTTCGCCTGCCGGTAAGGGTAATCAATGAGCTTGCTTCACAGAATCTGTTCATACATCAGCTTTTAAGAAGGCCGACAGTTGATGAACTTAGCGACTTTTCACCGGAATTTAATATTATCGCGGTGCCCGGATTTAAATGTGTTCCGGAAATTGACGGAACAAACAGTCAGGCGGCCATTATTATCAACTTTGCAAAGAAAATCGTCCTTATTGCGGGCAGCAGATATTCAGGAGAAATCAAAAAAAGCGTATTTTCCGTAATGAACTACCTTCTTACGTTTAAAAATGTCCTTCCAATGCACTGTTCCGCCAATATCGGCAAAAACGGGGACACAGCGCTTTTCTTTGGGCTTTCCGGCACGGGGAAAACAACGCTCTCGGCTGACCCTAACCGCAGACTTATAGGAGACGATGAACATGGCTGGTCGGAAAATGGAATATTCAATTTCGAGGGCGGATGCTATGCGAAGTGCATCAACCTTTCATATGAGAATGAACCGGATATCTTTAATGCGATAAAATTCGGCACTCTTTTGGAGAATGTTGTAGTTGACAGTAAAACGGGCGTTCCTGATTTTGACGACAACAGATACACACAAAATACCCGCGCGGGATACCCGATTGATTATATTGCGGGCTGTGAGCCGTCCGGAATCGGCGGTCATCCCAAAACGCTGATTTTTTTAACCGCCGATGCTTTCGGAGTTTTGCCTCCTATCGCAAAGCTGACAAAGGAACAGGCAATGTACCACTTTGTTTCAGGTTATACCTCAAAGGTTGCCGGAACTGAGCGCGGAGTTACTGAACCCCAGACGACATTTTCAACATGCTTCGGTGCGCCGTTTCTGCCGAGACATCCGGGAATCTATGCCGAAATGCTCGGAAAGAAAATTGAGGAACACGGCTCGAATGTTTATCTTGTCAATACCGGGTGGTCGGGTGGCCCATACGGAACGGGCAGGCGCATGAAGCTAAAATATACAAGAGCAATGGTTTCAGCAGCTCTTAACGGGCAGCTCGGCAAGGTGAAGTACAAACGCGACCCGGTTTTTAATATTTTTGTGCCGGGGGAATGTCCGGATGTACCGAAAGAAATACTTTCTCCGAGAGATACATGGACTGACAAAGACGCTTATGACCGTACGGCAAAGGATATCGCCTCGCGATTTGCAAAGAATTTTCAGAAATACGGCAATATGCCTGAAGAGATTGTCAAGGCAGGACCAAACGTATAATATTGCATTACTATTAGTATAATTATTGAATAAAATAACTATATGTATGTAGAACCGCACAGAAAAGTGCGGTTCTTTTTATCAGTATCTCAGAAGAAAATCAGTTTTATTTACTGAACATAAGAGAATTGACGATGTTTTCAAGATATTCCTGTCTTCCGCTTCCGATTGCCGCAATTTCACCGAGTTGAAGGGCGTGTTTCTCGAGATCCTGAATTTTTGCTTTGCCGGAGACGATGTCCGCGCCGATTCCGGTCTGCCAGCTTTTGTAGCGGTCGGTGACGAACTGATCTATTCTTCCGTCAGATATAATCCTGTCCGCGATTCGAAACCCGAGAGCAAAAGCGTCCATGCCCGCGATAAAGCCGTGGAAGATATCCTCCGGCTCAAAAGAACCGCGGCGGTTTTTGGAATCGAAGTTAAGACCGCCTGTCGGAAGCCCTCCATTTTTGAGGATTTCAATCATCGCGAACGCGGTATCATAAACATTGGTGGGGAACTGGTCAGTATCCCATCCGAGAAGCACGTCGCCCTGGTTTGCGTCTACCGAACCGAGTACCCCATTGATTCTCGCAACACAAAGTTCATGCTGGAAAGTATGCTGTGCAAGTGTCGCGTGGTTAGCTTCGATATTTACTTTGAAAGTCTTGTCGAGACCGTATTTGCGAAGAAAAGCAAGCACGGTTGAAACGTCATAGTCATACTGGTGCTTTGTCGGTTCCTTTGGTTTCGGTTCGATGAAGAAGTCACCCTGAAAACCGGTTTCGCGTGCATAGTTGACCGCTATTGTGAGGAGTCGTGCCATATTGTCGAGTTCAAGCTGCATATTTGTGTTCAGCAGCGTTTCATAGCCTTCACGTCCACCCCAGAAAACATATCCGCTGCCGCCGAGTTCCTTTGTGATATCAATTGCCTTTTTGATCTGTGCCGCAGCAAAGGCAAAAACACTCGCGTTGTTGCTCGTTCCGGCTCCGTGAACATATCTCGGGTGTGAAAATGTGTTCGCGGTTCCCCAAAGGAGTTTTTTGTTATGTTCCTGCATCAGATTCTTGATAATCGGAATAATCTGGTCGAGATTATTGTTGGTTTCGGATAATGTCGTCCCTTCCGGTGCTATATCCCTGTCGTGAAAGCAGAAATAATCAATGTCGAGCTTATTCATGATTTCAAAAGCCGCGTAAGCCTTGTTTTGGTACATAGCTATCGGGTCGGTTTCACCGAAGCTCTTGTCCATTGTAGCCCTGCCGAACATATCTGAGCCCTCGGCGTCAAGCGTATGCCAGTAAGCAAGTGAAAACTTGAGCTGCTCACGCATCGTTTTTCCTGCCACCTGTTCTTCCGGGTTATAGAATCTGAATGCAAACGGGTTTTTGGATGATGGCCCCTCATATTTGATTTTCGGTATGTTGCTGAAAAATTCTTTCATAATAAATTCCTCCCGGTTTATTATCACTCGAAGGCGGCGATTATATGAACTTATTACTGGACAAA
Organism: Ruminiclostridium sp.; assembly: GCA_036261235.1. Lineage (GTDB taxonomy): Bacteria > Bacillota > Clostridia > Oscillospirales > Ethanoligenentaceae > Ruminiclostridium_D. Next base: position 6,385 of record DATALE010000041.1, read on the forward strand.
TTGAAATATTTAAAACAAAAGAGAAATTTTATGACATTTGTCATGTTGAATTCATTTCATCTGTAACTGTAAAAGGACTTTATATGGTGTTATCATTATGTTGAAGTAAAGAAAAGGGGGAAAGATTATGATAGTTGAAGTAAATAACCTTATAAAACGATATAAAGACCTCATCGCGGTCGATAACGTGAGCCTTGATATAGAAGAAGGAGGAATTTTCGGACTTTTGGGGCCGAACGGCGCCGGAAAGACAACAACGATAATCTCACTTGCGGGAATGACGAAAACCGACGGTGGAAGTATAAAAATCTTCGGGCTTGATATAAAAAAAGATGAAAAAGAAATAAAACGGCGGATCGGCATTGTTCCACAGGACATTGCGGTTTATAACGACCTTTCAGTTAACGAAAACCTCTGCTATTTTGGTAGGCTTTACGGACTTCGGGGAGATGAACTCAAAAAGAATGTAAATAACGCGCTTGAGTTCACCGGACTTTCGGACAGAAAAAAGGATTACCCTAAAAAGTTTTCCGGAGGAATGAAGCGCAGGCTCAATATCGCCTGTGCCATTGTCCACCGTCCTGAACTTATAATCATGGACGAACCAACTGTTGGCATCGACCCTCAGTCGAGAAATCATATATTGAAATCCATAAAGCAGCTCAATGAGGAAGGGTCGACAATTATTTACACATCTCATTACATGGAAGAAGTTGAACAGCTCTGCGAGAAAATCGTTATCATGGATCACGGCAGGGTAATAGCGAACGGAACAAAGGAACAGTTAAAATCGCTTGTTTCCGTGAACGAGACGATTGATATGGAGCTTTCAGGCATTAATTATTCTTTGGTCGAGAAAATAAAAGAACTTGACGGCGTGACCGACTGTGTCATTGACGGAACAAAGATAAAGATTATATCAAAGAAGCAAAGCCATGTTCTCGGCAGGGTGATCGGCGTCGCGGCGGAGAATGACGCCCAGATTACCTCACTTAATGTTGAGACTCCGACGCTTGAAACGGTATTCCTGACGCTTACCGGAAAAACTTTGCGGGATTAAGGGGGCGGGCTTATGAAAGACATTTTAATCATTGCGGGGTGTACGCTCCGCCGATATATAAAAAATCCGATTGCCCTCGTACTTTTCCTCGGCGCGCCGATTCTGGTATTTGCCTTTTTAACAGGTTCCGGTATCGAAAACTATTTTCCAGATGTGAAGGGCTTTCCAGGAACATGCCTTCAAAACAGTTATGTCGCGCCCCTGGGCGGATTAAGAACAGTTGACAAAGAGTGCATTATTTTCATGCTGATGCTCATTTTTTATTTTGCGGTTTTGAGTTTTCACGCGGTAACCTCCGATTTGAAAAACGGATTATCCGATAGAATAAAGGCGGCGCCAACCGGGCCCATGAAAATTGTTGCCGGCAAATTTATAGGCAGCTTTATTTTGATTCTTTCTTTTTTGACCGTAATTTTGCTGACAGGCAAATTTCTTTTCCAAATTAATTTCGGGTCAAATTTTTTGGTGACCTGCACCGCGCTGTTTTTGTTCTGCCTGATTACGAACAGCCTGGGTTTTATTTTTGCAGGCTTTGTCCGCAATATTTATGTTTGTTTTGTACTTGATTTTTGCATTGATTTCCCTATGATGTTCAGTGTAATGACAAAATCGCTGTCACCAAGCAAAATGCCGCCGCTGTTCACTTTCCTTTTAAAAATATCGCTTCACAATTATGTTCTGGACGCGGTTCTTAATGCGGGAATCCCTTATTTAACCCCAATTTTGCTCGTTGCCGCGGTGACGGTGCCGTTATCCTTTATTGCAGGAAGGTGGGTTTTGAGATGACAGTGTTTTTATATACTCTCAAAAGACTGTTTAAAAACAAAATAATAATAATTTTCTTGCTCATTTTACCGTTTTGCTCTATTTATCCAACATTAGTCATATCAACACATCCGACTGCAATAAATATAGGAGTTGTTAACAATGATAAAACCGATTTCACAAAAAATCTTGTTTCAAGACTCCAAAAGAGTTTTAATATTGTTGATATTTCTGAAAACGATATAAATAAGGGGCTTAACGATAACTCTTTTTCATACGCGGTCGTCATTCCAAAAGGGTTTACGGACGACATAATAAAAGGAGAATCCCCGAAAATACAAGGTTTCGGATTAAAGGAAAAAGACGGTTCAAAGGTCGTGGGTGCGCTCATTGACAGCTTTGTTTATCCGTCAAAGCAAATAGCGTCAAAGGTTTATGGAAACAGCAGCGCTTTTTATGCCGCCGTCTCGAAAATTCCGGCGGCAAAAACGGCGGAGCAGAAAAAGCGTTATGACGTTCCGTTCGGGCTTATTATCCAATTCGTATTTATGACTTCGATTTTAGCGGTCAGCCTTATAATTTCCGACAAAGAATCAAAAACGCTTTACCGATCGCTGAGTGCTCCCGTTTCAATGCGCAGGTACATGGCAGAGTCAATTCTCGCATTTCTTGTTTTGTCGGTTTTGCAGGCGGTTTTCCTTTATATCATTATTGTATTCGGATTTGGCGCAAACCCAGGGAAAAATCCGGCAGATATGATACTGCTGCTTCTTATTGCGTCGCTTGTATCCGTGGCTCTCGGCGTTGCAGTAAGTTCCCTGTGCAGGACAACTGTTCAGGCGATTGCCGTGGGTATGAGTATTGTGATAGTCATGTGTATGTTCGGAGGCGCGTGGGGAATCACACCGACAAGCCCGCTTATATCTGGAGTTGCAAAGGTAATGCCGTTTTACTGGGCAAAGGACGCCATGCAGAAATTCTGTGATGGAAAGACGCTTGCTTGTGCCTCTCAAAACATTTTGGTTCTGCTCGGATTTGCCGTTGTCTTTTTTCTTGCGGGAACATGGAGAAAATCGGATATCACGGAATAACAAAGCCACCACGTTGTGATATAATATTACAAAGGGTAGATTAAAGGTGGTGCGGACAACGAAAAAGGCAGTATACACACTGAAAATTCTTTTTATCAGCTTTACGGTTTTCTGCCTTGCGGTGAACAGCACTCTCCGTTTTGGGGAGGTGTCCGTCCTGCTCGCAATGACTGCCGTTATTATCTATCGTGAAAAGTACAACAGTGCTGTATATATAACATGGGTCGAGCTTGCCTGCGTGTGCGCAGGCGCATGGCTCGACCCTGCTTTTTTTGTGCTTTTCTGCCTGCCGGCGTTTGATTTTGCAATGTCCGGCACACTTTATTTTGCAGCGGCGCCGGTTTTATTGCAGATTGTTTTGTCAAGCACCGCAAAAGACCTGCCGATGCTTTTGCTTTTGAATCTTATCTGCTGCCTTTTCGGATATATGATGAAAGTGTCAACAAGAAAAGAAAAGGAATTTAAAGAGGCGTTCGACCGTGAGAGACGGCTTAGGTACGAGCTTGAGCAGGTAAAAGGGAGGCTTCTCGGCGCAACAAAGGAGGCAGCACGGCTCGCAGAAATGCAGGAACGCAACCGCATTGCGCGTGAAATCCACGACAGCGTCGGTCACCGGACATCCGCAGTGCTGATTGAGCTTCGGGCGGCCTACCGCCTCTTTGACAAGGATGTGCAGAAAGCAAAGGAAACAGTCGGTGTGTGCATCGACGCTCTGGCAAAAACAATGGAGCTCCTGCGTGACACTGTTCATAACATAAAACCAGCCGGGCTTCTTGGTGCGGCATATATAAAAAGAATAATAGAAAACTTCAAATTCTGCCCCGTTAATTTTAAGTTCGAAGGTGACTTCGCGGCGGTTACCCCCGATGTGCTTGAAATCCTTGGGGCAAATATAACAGAAGCGCTGACAAATGTTCAAAGGCATTCGGGAGCAGGCTCCGTCAGCGTTTCGATTGATATAACCCCGAACTACATAAGGCTCCATATTAAAGACGATGGAAAAGCCGCCGGCGCGTTTAAAGAGGGCATGGGAATAGGCGGAATGCGCGAGAGAATCGAAAATATCGGCGGAACAATGTCGGTGAGCAACGACAGCGGATTTATGATTGTGTGCGTAATCCCGGTACAAAACGGCAAAGGGGGTTTTATCGAATGAAAGTTCTGATTGCAGATGACGACGCGCTTGTCCGTGACGGGTTAAAGCTGCTGCTCAGTCTTGAGGATGGAATAGAAGTTGTGGCGACGGCTGAAAACGGACAGGACGCTTTTGAAAAATGCGGGGAGTATTCTCCGGACATCGTGCTGATGGATATAAGAATGCCGGAGGTTGACGGAGTTATCGGCACGGGACTTATAAAAAAGCGTTACCCCGGTATAAGCGTTGTGATACTTACAACGTTCAGGGATGACGAGTATATAAAAGAAGCACTGAAAAACGGTGCGGCGGGATATATTCTGAAAAGTATGCCGGCGGATGCGATGGTGCAGAATCTCAGAGCGGTGGCAAAAGGCGGAGTGGTTTTTCAAAGGGAAATCGCCGGGACAATATCTTCGATGATTAAAGAGGGCGGAAAAACCGACGCTTCGGCTCTTGGATTGTCCCAGCGTGAAACAGAGGTTATGCGGCTTGTGAGCGATGGGCTTTCAAACAGGGAAATTTCCGAAAAGCTTTATATTTCAGAGGGTACAGTCAGAAATTATGTTACTGTAATACTTGAAAAATTGGGACTTCGCGACAGGACACAGCTTGCAATATTCTATCTTAAAAACTGCGTGTAATTTGTTTACATAATGATGTGGCGGGTGTATAATTAACGAGGAAATTTCTTCCTTAAAGTATTGAAGGTGAAAATTATTATGACAGTGAAATATGTACTTTACCGTGCTTTTCAGTTTGCATTAAAACAGGGAGAAAAAATAATAAAGTTTCCGGAGCCTATATTAATAGAAGGCGCAGGGAGCGTAATAAAACTCGCCGAATATGTAAAAAACAGCGGCGTTGATTCTGTTCTGATAGTAACGGGAAAAACCGTTTCAAAAATGGACAACTTTAATGAAATGCTGGACAGTCTTGCTAAACTTAATATAAAATATACTGTTTTTAAAGATACTGCCTCCAACCCTACGATAAATAACGTTGAAGATGCCGCCGAAAATTACAGAAGAAATTCCTGCGGCGGAATAATAGCGTTCGGCGGCGGTTCACCGATCGACTGTGCAAAAGCGGCGGCGGCCCGCGTTTCGAATCCGGATAAAACAATCAGACAATTAAGGGGATATTTTAAGTTAACAAAAAAACTGCCGCCTCTTTTTGCCGTGCCGACGACCTCTGGCTCGGGTTCGGAGTGTACTGTTGCGGCGGTTATTACCGATGAAAAAACGCATGAAAAGTTTGCAATATCGGATTCAAAGCTGATTCCGACAGTCGCGGTAATCGACCCTGACCTTACGGTTGGGCTTCCGGCAAAAATTACAGCTGAAACCGGAATGGACGCGCTGACCCATGCCGTTGAAGCATATATCGGGCGTTCAGGAACGTCATATACGGATGAAAAGGCAGAGAAGGCGTCTAAACTTATATTAGAGAACCTTGAAACAGCTTATTCCGACGGCAAAAATCTGACGGCGCGGTATAATATGGCAATTGCGTCATATTATGCGGGGCTTGCCTTTACACGGGCGTTCGTCGGTTATGTTCACGCGATAGCCCACGCGCTCGGAGGGCTTTACGGTATTCCCCACGGGCTTGCGAATGCGATAATCCTGCCTTATGTTCTCGAATACTACGGAGAAAGCGCACGCCCAAAACTTGCAAAACTTTCTGCCGCGGCAAAGCTCGGCGATAAAAATACCACGGAAAAGGAATTATCTGAACTGTTTATAGATCGCATAAGAACAATGAATAATAATATGGGAGTTCCGTCAGAAATCGGATGTATAAAAAGTGAAGATATCCCTTTGATTGTTGAACGCGTGTTAAAAGAGGCAAATCCCTACTACCCTGTCCCTAAGATTATGAACAGAAATGACTGTAAAGAAATTTTATTAAAAATTTCCGTCGGGGATATACAGAGCCAATAAAACGCCCAAATAATATTGCACCGCACGCTTAATAAGATAAAGGCTGTGCTTTACTTTTCCAAAAGCATGTGCTATAATACAGTGTAATATGCGTACCTTGCGCTTAGCAAACGGCTCCACCGGCCGATGCTCAGAGCAGGGCGAATAATTTAATGAGGTGTAACAAATGCTAAAAGAAGAAAAGCAGAATATCATCGCAGATAACCGCATCCATGAGAAAGATACCGGCTCGCCCGAAGTGCAGATTGCCGTTCTGACAACCCGCATCAACAAGCTGACCGAACATCTCAAGGAGCACAAAAACGATCATCATTCCCGCCGCGGACTTTTGAAAATGGTTGGTCACAGACGCAACCTTTTAAGTTATCTCATGAAAAAAGACATTAACCGTTACCGCGCAATCGTCGAAAAACTCGAACTGCGCAAGTAATAAGCAATATGCCGGACGGGGGCGGTGCCCCCTGTTCGGTTTCTATTTAATTTCAGAACAACGCGGGGTTAGGCGGTTTTAGCAATAAAGCGAGCGCTTTATATCTTTATTAAAACGCCGGCTTGATTGCTGAATCCTGTTTGACCCCTGTGTTTTATAAAAATTCAGGAGGTCAAATAATGTTTGAAAATTACCGCACCTTTGAGACAGAATTTGCGGGCAAAAAACTTGTGATTGAAACCGGAAAGGTAGCACAGCTGTCTAACGGTTCATGTCTTGTCCGTTATGGTGAGACTGTTGTCCTCGTCAACGTCTGCGCGTCCGAAAAGCCGCGTGAGGGCGTGGATTTCTTCCCTCTTGCCGTCGACTATGAAGAAAGGCTTTACGCGGTTGGCAAAATCCCGGGCAGCTTTTTAAAGCGCGAAGGAAAACCGACTGAAAAGGCAATTCTGACAAGCCGTGTCATCGACCGTCCGATAAGGCCGCTGTTCCCGAAGGATATGCGCAACGATGTTACAGTTTCTATTCTCGTGCTTTCCGTCGAGCCGGACTGCCAGCCTGAAATTGCCGGAATGATCGGTACTTCAATCGCCATCTCAATTTCGGATATTCCGTGGAATGGCCCGATCGCCGGTGT
>DATALE010000217.1:0-4952 GCA_036261235.1 Ruminiclostridium sp.
CTCAAAACAGATGCATGGAAAAGTTTCAGAACCCGAAAAGTTTGAAGCAATACCCGGACGCGGCGTAAAAGCCGTTATAGGCGGCAAAGAAATCCTTATAGAATCTGAAACCTATTATAAACTGAACCGGGGTCGCGATTGCAAGCTGAAACCACTGATTATGGAGAAGCTCTATATTGATTTCGAGCATTGGCAATATCATGGCAATGACAAGCGGTGAACTAAGTATAACAGCGGCTATAAGCGTCAGTTTGAGATTTTTTATTTCCCTGCCGCGCCGGATTTCCTCAGAGTCCGGCGTTGATTCTTCTTGTTTTTCCGCCTTGTATCCAAGTGATTCAACAGCCTTAATAAGTCCTGAAAGCCTGACAACACCGGGCTCGAATTCAATCGTCGCCTTTTCGGTCGTCAGATTGACGTTTGCGCTGATAACTCCGTGCGTTCTTGACAGCTTCTTTTCTATTCTCGCCGAACAAGACGCGCAGGTCATTCCGGTAATATTAAGAACTGCTTTTTTTGTCGGTGCTTCCTTTATAACGGAATAACCGAGTTTTGTCACCACTTTCTCGAACTCTTCTGAATTTATCAGGTCGTCGTCATATTCGACCGTCGCCCGTTCCACCGAAAAATTGACGTTGGCTGAATTTACGCCATCAAGCCTTCCCAGCCCCTTTTCGATTCTCGCGGCGCATGCGGCGCAGGACATTCCCGCTATTTTTATCGTTTCTTTTTTAATCATTTATCTTAAACCCTTTCGAGAAGCTATTACTGGCAGCACGGCATACCGCCGGATACACTTGCGTTCCCGGACTTCTTAACGTCCTGCTGCTTATTATGCTCAGATTCAAAATGTCAACTATTTATTTACAAAACATATTATATACCATGGAGATCGTATTAATTTTGGGGGCATGCGTATGGAAGAGCCGCAGGAGATTTTTACATATGACGACAAAGCCGCCGTTTTCGCCGACAGCTCATCAAAAAATGACATAACTAAACCTGTAATTGTTTTTGTCCATGGGCTCGGGGGCGGCGCAGAACAATTTTTTGAAAAAAACTCGATGTTCAGTGACGCAGTTGAAAGCGGGTTCAGGGCAGCCGTGGTAAACTTCAGATACCCTCAGGGAAAGTCACAGGATATGTGGAGCAACGGCAAACTCCTTTCAACCCAGTTGGAAGATATCTGCGGGTATTTTAATGCTCAGAAGGTTATTATCGTCGCGCACAGCAAAGGCGGGGTCGATTCTCAGACCGCCGCTGTTCATTACGGCGCGTCAAAGTTCATTGACAGTATAATTACGCTTTCAACTCCCCATTGGGGCTCCCAGCTTGCCGACATCGCATACAGTTCAGCAGGCTGGGCTTTGGCGGAACTTGTCAAAGCGCATAGTCCCGGCTGTTTTTCTATGCAGACGGGATGCATGCGCGAATTCAGAAGAATTACTGATCAGAGTCCCGGCAACTCAACGCCGATAAAAACCTTTGCAGGAAACAAAGGAGACGATGAACTTACAAGTATGTGGTTCAGTTCGATAATTCTCGACCGTTTTGGGGAAAACGACGGTGTTGTAACCGTTGAAAGTGCACACAACCCGAAAGGTGAGCATCTCGGTACATATCCTCTTAACCACGCTCAGATGAGCGAGGGCAAACACATGTGGAAACATCTTGAGCCTGTGCTTAAAGGTGAAGCGGAAGAGCAGCCCGCGGTCGCCGCCATGGCTGTTTCCCGCAGCATTCCCCCGGCACATATTTTAAAAGGAGGCAGTTTGGAGAAAGGCGCAGATGAAAATTTCTTCATAGACAGTTCTGTCGAAAGTTTTATCTTTACAATTACATTTTCGGGTGAAATTGAGCCGAACCGTTTCAGGCTCATCACTCCTGATAACAGAAGAATAATTCTCACAGCAAAAAAAGAAGGCAACAGCGTCGTCATATACCGCGCTGAGGTCGCGAATCCTCAGCCTGGAAAATGGAGAATAACCGCAAGCCCCTGCAACGGTGCATACGGAGCGGTTATCTGTCTGAGCGGGTGTAACCTGTTTCATACCTCCAGTTGCTCCGCGCCGCCGGGAAATATGGAAGCTGAGCTTAGAATTCTGCGCACTTATGAGAACGGATACGATGTTGTCGCGGAATACAATTTCAAAAAAGGGTCACAGCTTCCCAAAGTTCCGGAATTAAAAAGCGGCATTTTCAACATAGAAATGAATCTCCGCGGAGAATTAGAGGACGGAAGCATATATGAAAGATCTGTCATACGTCCCATAACTTCTGGTGAAAATCTTTCAGACCTACTTTCTGTCAGAAAAAATTGAACAAAAACGGGTCATGGCGGCGTATGCCGTTAAAGACCCGTTTTTTGTTTAATTTGCAAAATTATTACTTTGTTGTAACTTCGAATGCTTTTTCAACTTCATTTTTGTTAGGAACTGCCGTAAAAACGCTGACAGCCGGTAAAACGATAAGCGGCAAAATCATTGCCAGAGCGCCGACATTCGGAGGGGTTATGTATTTGCCGATATTCGGAATATTTATTCCGGACAGTGAAATTATGAATCCTGCCATAGTAATGATTATCGCGGTTGCAAAACTCGCCCATACTCCCTCTTTAGTCGCCTTTTTCCAATACAGCCCGTAAAGGAACGGAGCGAGGAACGAGCCGGATAGCGCACCCCATGAAAACGACATCAACGTAACAATCGCGCCTTTTTGGAGAGCAACAACGAGTGAAGCCAGCACAAAAATTCCGCAGAGTATTCTTATCATAAGCATTGAGTTTTTTCTGCTCATTTTTGGGGCTATTGTCCCCTCAATAAAGTCAAGCGTCATTGTCGAGCTTGAAACCAGAACGAGGGAAGAAAGCGTAGACATCGACGCAGAAAGCACCATGATTACGACAATGCCCATGAGCACGTCAGGCAGAGCTGTCTGCATAACATAAGGCATTACCATATCGAAGTTTATATCCTTGCCGTTCTTGGCAAGGATACCTGCCGCCTGAGGATTTTTAATAAACAGCTTGCAGAACGCGCCGATGAAATAAGAGCCGCCGGCAACAACAACTGCAAATAATGTCGCTATCGTAGTTCCCCTTGTAATTGCCTTGTCGTCTTTAACAGCATAGAATTTATGTATCATTTGCGGAAGTCCCCACGAGCCAAAACTTGTGAGAATGATAAGCCCCAAAAGCCCTACTCCGTCGCCTCCGAAAATATTGAAATTATTTACTCCGCCGGACGCTGCGGCAGAGGCGCCGATATTTTTTAGCTGTGAGATACCATTCCAAAGCCCGCCGACATGGGGATTTTTAAGTACAAAGAAAACAACAAAAACGATACCGGCAAGCATAATTATTCCCTGAACAAAATCGCTGAGAGCGGTTGCTATATAACCGCCGAGAATCAGATACGCTCCTGTGATAACCGCCATGCCGATCATACAGTATATGTAAGGTATTCCGAAAGATTTTTCAAAAAGATATCCAAGCCCTGTATAAACAGACGCCGAATAGGGTACAAGAAATATGAACATTATGCAGGATGACGCTATTTTTAAAGCCTTGCTTCCAAAACGTTTTTCAAAATAGCCTGGCATTGTCTGAACATCAAAGTAGTGTGTCATCCGCCTTGTCCGTTTTCCCAAAACCATCCACGCAAGCATAGAACCGAAAACCGCGTTGCCGATACCAATCAAAGAAGCGGCAAGCCCATATTTCCAACCGAACTTTCCGGCGTAACCGATAAAAATCACCGCTGAAAAGTATGTGGTTCCATAAGTGAAAGCAGAAAGCCATGCGCCGACATTTCGCCCACCAAGCACAAAATCACCGACATTTTGTATCTTCTTTCTGCTGTAGATTCCGATTGCAGCCATAGCAGCAAAAAAAAGTACCAGTATAATGAGTTTTAAAGTCATGAAAAGTTCTCCCGCAGCTTAAATATTTTTACGCTTTACATCGTAAAAGCGCAACAATTGTATTATATCATACAATTGTATAATAATTCAATAATTTTCGACCAAATAATAAACTTTCCGTCCATTTTGTTGTTTTTTATTGTATATTTTATTCATCTGCAATACTAAAACACAAAATAATTCATATAGTTTATTCAAATGTCAAAACAGATATTGTTTTGAAGATGATAATTATGGTAAAATAGTTTATATACGCAATTTTCTTATCACTTTTATTTTTGAGATTTTAAATTAATCGAAGAGATAAACATACGAGGAGCTATCAAATGCTATTTAAAGACCTTAATCTAATACCCCAGATTCTTAAAGCACTGGACGAGGCAGGATATAAAGAACCGACTCCTGTTCAGGAACAATCGATAGGAGTGATTCTCGAAGGGCATGACCTTTTGGGAACTGCTCAAACCGGCACCGGAAAAACAGCAGCCTTTGCTGTTCCGATTCTTCAAAAACTTCAGTCTGAAAAGCCCGTATCCCGCGACAGAAGGCTGAGAGCGCTTGTGCTTTCGCCGACAAGAGAGCTTGCCATTCAAACAAAAGACAGCTTTGTTAAATACGGACGTCATCTTAATTTGCGCTGCGCGGTTGTTTACGGCGGCGTTTCACAGGTTCCGCAAACCAACGCCATTCGTGCGGGAATTGATATTCTCATTGCTACTCCCGGACGACTTCTCGACCTGATGAACCAAAAGCTGCTCAAACTTCAGGACGTTCAATTTTTCGTATTGGACGAGGCGGATCACATGCTCGATATGGGCTTTATCCATGACGTTAATAAGATAATAATGAAGCTGCCGGAAAGCCGTCAGACGATGCTTTTCTCAGCCACCATGCCCAAAGAAATTGCCGACCTTGCGGCTTCTATCCTAAATGAACCGAAACGTGTGGCGATAAGCCCTGTTACTTCAACTGTGGACAAGGTTGAGCAATTTATCTATTATGTTGAAAAGCACGACAAAAAGAACCTGCTT
>DATALE010000218.1:0-3427 GCA_036261235.1 Ruminiclostridium sp.
ATTTGCATATTGATAATAAAAAGCAGCACCCAAACTGGATGCCGCTAATCAGTTCGCAAAATTCTTGTATTGAGTTTGGCGGAATTTGTGATAGTATTAATTTTATGGAATAAATCGCACATATAGGATAAGTGGCTCATAAAAATAAACATGGAGGGCAAAATTGTGGAAGCCGGCAAATATTACGCGTATATGCTCCGCTGCGCAGACGGTACAATTTATACCGGCTACACAACAGACCCGTGCCGCCGCACGGCTGTACATAACAGCGGGCGGGGCGCAAAATATACCCGCTCGCGCCTGCCGGTTGAGCTGGTTTATCAAGAGAGCTTTGCAACAAAGAGTGAGGCTCTAAAGCGTGAGGCAGCCTTAAAAAAGCTTATTCACGCCGAAAAGATATTGCTGATAGAACAAGGCAACATAAACCCGGGAAAAATTAATTTAACAAGGTGATTTTTATGCATTTATTTAATGCCAGCTCGTTGTTTAACGATAGTACCAATGCGGAAATGTTAAGCATTGTAAATGATGAGGAAAAATTGAGGAATAAACTAATTGAAGTAAAGAAAATGCTTTTAAACCTTTATAACTTTAAAGCTTATAATGTGCCGGATGATTTTACCACCGCTTCTTATATCATAGCAACGAATCATTTAACGGATTCGGATGCTCCGCTCATCATGAGCTTTTATTACGAGATTATGCATCAGGCTATAGATATTTATCCGAGGCTGTTCGTTTTTGCGAAGGAAAATTGCTTTAACGGTGTTTCCATACCAAAAGAATTAATTCCCGTATTAGAGTTTGAAAAAGTATTTGCGGTTGACCGTACAAGCCGGGGCGGATCAATGGCAGCAATAAGAGCTGCAGAAAAGTGGTTTACGGAAGGCAAAAAACCAAAGCATTTTCTCATATTTTCTCAGGGGACAATTTATGATATTAATAAAGATAAAGCGGAAGATATCGAGCGGGGAGCATTCTGGCTGGCACGGTTACTGGGCATTCCTGTTTTACCGGCTTTTATTGAACAGGCCGTGGAAGGGGCCGAGAACCGTTTGGTATTTGGGAAACCGATTTTTATCCCAAAAGACTGCAGGAATTTTGATGAACATAAACAGTTATGGTTAGAAAGAGTAATTGAAGCACAGAATAAATTGGAAACACTTACAGGAATTCCGGCGAGAGAAGTCGTGCTTGATAAAGAACATCAAACGAGAAAGCGATTCAAACCAGCCAAAGCCGAGTAAACAGGTGCAGCAAACCCCGATCTTTATGAGTTGCTAACTGCCGGATGAACCTTTGTCGGACTGCTGATTGCCTGATTGCCCGCCGGATTCTGCTCCCATTCCTTTTTCCAAAGCTTCAATGTTTGAAAATTCAACCTTTCCTTTTATTCTGACTAATGGCTGATTTTTCCCTTTAACGACTTTTTCCAGCTCATATATGGATAAGTCGAGCTTGTTTGCAACATCCTGCTGATCCTTGTTTAAGCCGGTTTTATATACAACCCAAATGGATTTCAAATTGTCAATATCCGAATTAGCCTTAGTCCAGTTGGCAGTTAATGAGTTTAGAATTGCGCTTCTCGAATAATATCGGACTCGCTTTATCTCCGGTGAAAGTTTTGACTTGAAAAGCAAATATAAATCAGGTATATAGGCATAAAGTTGGTTTGCAGCTATCAACGTTTTTATCTTATCTTTGCTGACAACGGTGCTGGACAAATCGTTTAATTTATTTCCGAAGTTATTTACCAAATCCTTATTAGCTCCCTTTTTAACCGCTGCAGACATTAAATTGTTCCATTGAAAGTGCATCTTATCTACAATCGCAGGGACTTTTTCCATCGGATCAGGTTGGCTGGAACTTGACGACTTGCTCTGCTGCTGCCCTTGGCTTTGCTGCGAGCTTTGACTTCCTGGCTGGCTTTGATCGTTTTGCCCAGACTGCGCACCTTCGCTGGACTGCGTACTTTGGCCGGTCTGCTGCTGCATCTGTTTTGTCTGAATTGACGGTCCGCCAAGAGTTTGCTCGATCATTTCAATGTTATTTTCAAGCTCGGTTAAATCTTTTGGAACTTCTTCCGATTCCGAGCCGGATTTAGAAGACTCCGATTCGGAAGACTGCTCCGAGCTTTTACTACTGCATGCGGTAAGCAGGGTAAGTAATAATACAAGTGATATTGACAATATTTTTATACATTTGATTTTGTTTTTCATATAGATAAATATCCTCCATAATGATTGCTTTGATGTATTCATATTATCTCTTATTGCTTTGGTTTAATACTGAAAGGTATTTTGTGAAGGGAATTACATCAAAGCAGCCTGTATTTAAACGAAGTGAATCTAAGTTTAAGCCTATAAAAACACATTTAATCAGCGGATGGAGGTACAGGTTAAACAGCAATCACGAAATATACAAGATTGGCATAGTTCCCAAGCACTGCGTCAGCTTTTCCCGCAGAAAAAGTTCGACTTCCGCGAGGATTTCCTTTCGGTAACAGTATTTGCCATGTCCGCGCCCGGTTATCATCTCCCGATTATAAAGCTGCTCCGCATTGGGAAAAGCCTCGGTATTAATTCTGTCCTGTACAAAACTGTAAGTCATCAATATAATCTCAATAAAGATTTTCATATTTGTGCCGGAGCATCTGCCCCAATTCATAATCGAGAACACGGCTCTCGTAGTATACGGTATCAAAATGCATATCCATTTTCATCACTCCATGCTTTATAGTCTGCCTCGCATAGAGAGGATAATCGGTTGTCTATTTTTTGTTCAATACTTTAGTATATAATAAAGACATTCTTCTGTTCCGTTAAAAGTAAAATTACAGTTTGGGGTAATAATTTTGGATTTCAATTTTATCATCGATCATTTTCTTCACTTTGATAAATACCTCAATGCCGTGTTAAACCAGTATAATGTGCTGGCTTATGTGCTCCTTTTTATCATCATATTTATTGAAACGGGCCTTGTAATCATGCCCTTTCTTCCGGGAGATTCGCTGCTGTTTGCCGCGGGTGCGATTGCGGCTGCAGGCGGGCCAATCAATATTCCGATTCTTCTGATACTGCTGTATATCGCTGCCGTCTCAGGGGATACAATGAATTATCATATCGGGCATTTATTGCGCGAAAAGATTCAAAAACGGGAAGCAATCCCTCTGGTCAATATGAAGAATATTGAAAAAGCACAGGACTTTTTAAAAAAACACGGTGGCAAAACCATCACGATTGCACGCTTTATCCCGATAATCCGAACATTTGCCCCGTTCGTTGCGGGAGCCGGTAAAATGTCCTACCGAACATTCCTGACCTATAATATGATCGGCGGGATCACGTGGGTGACGCTTCTTTTTGGCATCGGTTATTTTTTTGGAAACATCAGCTACGTGAAAACGCACTTTAGCCTCGTGATAATT
>DATALE010000221.1:0-5019 GCA_036261235.1 Ruminiclostridium sp.
TGCCGCTGATACAATTGCCTCAGCCTGCCCCTCGGCAAGCGCTTTGAGTCCGACAGCCATTGAACTGCCGGATTTCGATTTCAGTACATCACGCGGAGAATCCTCCATTGTCATTACATCGTCGGCGTGAATAATTGATATGCCGGAAAGTGGTATTCCCATTTTCCCGGCGTTTTTTTCAATTATGCCCTTGTTTCCGACAATTGATATTTCCACATTGTATTCGTCAGCCGCCTGTCGGCAGCCTTTAATGACTTCTGCAGGAGCGTTGTCTCCGCCAAAACCGTCTACGATTATTTTCATTTTTACGCCTTCCAGATTTATTTAATTAGTCTTTGTCAAAATTTTATCCAACTCATTTAAAGCACGCAATGATATTTGCCTGTATTTTTCACGCTTGTCGCGTATTCTTTCACCAAGAGGCGGCATTATTCCAAAATTAATATTCATCGGTTCAAGCCTGCCGGGAGCTCCCGAGCTTATATAATATCCGAGCGAGCCTATTGCTGTATACCGTCCGAAGTCAATGTTTTCATGCCCCAGAACCTGACAGGCACATGTAATTCCCGCCAAAAGCCCCGATGACGCGGATTCGACATACCCTTCAACGCCCGTCATCTGTCCCGCGAAAAAAATCCTGCTGTCGCTTTTTAACCGGTAGTTATTGTCAAGCAGTGCCGGAGAATCAAGATAAGTGTTGCGATGCATTACGCCGTATCTCGCAAAAACAGCGTTTTCAAGTCCGGGAATCATCGAAAATACACGTTTCTGTTCGCCGAATTTCAGATGAGTCTGGAATCCTACAATATTAAAAAGGCTCCCCGCGCTATTGTCACGCCTTAACTGCACGACCGCATGAGGAATCCTGCCCGTTTTGGGGTCAGGCAGCCCTACAGGCTTCAGCGGCCCGAAAAGCAGCGTCTCATGCCCTCGTTTTGCCATAACCTCAACCGGCATGCAGCCTTCAAACACCTTGAGCTCTTTCTCGTCGAATTCTTTAAGCGGCGCGGGTTCGGCGGAAACGAGCGCTTCATAAAACGCATCATATTCGTCTTCGGACATAGGGCAGTTAATATAATCGTCGCCGCCTCGCCCATACCTTGCGGCGAAATAAGCCTTGTCCATATTTATGCTGTCATATTCGACAATAGGTGCGGCGGCGTCAAAAAAGTGCAGGTATTCTCCACCCGTCAGCTTCGCAATACTTTTTGACAGCGCTTCTGAAGTAAGCGGCCCGCTCGCGATAATGCAGACGCCCTGCGGTATTTCCGTCACTTCGCCTTCTTCGACTGAAATCAGCGGATGTGAACGGACAAGCTCGGAAACCCGTGCGGAAAACTTTTCCCTGTCAACAGCAAGGGCTCCGCCGGCCGGAACACGGGTTTCGTCCGCTGCCCGCATAATTACTGAATCAAGGCGTCTCATTTCTTCTTTTAAAAGCCCCACGGCATTTTCCAGTCTGTCGGCCCGCAGCGAATTTGAGCAGACAAGCTCGGCGAAATTCTGACTGTGATGCGCAGGTGAAAATTTTTGAGGTTTCATCTCGCAGAGCGTTACTTTTATTCCGCGGTTCGCCGCCTGCCACGCGGCCTCACATCCGGCGAGACCAGCGCCAATGACAGTTATGGAAGCGTTATTCACCCTTCGCGCTCCTTTCCTGTTCATACCCGCAGCCCTCTTTAAGGCAGTGCAGGATTCCTCCGCGTTTCTTGAACAGGCTGGAACCGCATTTCGGGCATTTTTCCTGTTTCGGAACGTCCCATGTCATAAACGGGCATTTGGGGTTGTTTTCACAGCCGAAATATGTTTTGCCGTTCTTCGACTTCTTCTGAAGGACTTTGCCGCCGCAGACAGGGCATAGCGCGCCGGTTTCCTGAAGAATCGGCTTCGTATTTTTACATTCGGGATATCCGGGGCAGGCAAGGAATTTTCCATATCTGCCCATCTTCACTACCATGTTGCGTCCGCAGTTTTCGCAGATAACGTCCGAGACCTCGTCCGGGACCTTAACATGGACGTCTCCCAGTACTTCTTCGGCGGTCTTGAGGGTTTTCTCAAAACCGCTGTAAAAATTATCGAGTGTATCCACCCATTTCTGCCCGCCGTCTTCGAGTCTGTCGAGGTCACCCTCCATCTTCGCCGTAAACTCGACGTTAACGATATCTGAAAAATTCTCTTTCATCAGTTTTGTCGTTACTTCACCAAGCGGTGTGGGAACAAGCTGACGGCTTTCCCTCGTCACATACCCTCGTGCGAGAATCGTTGTAATGGTCGGCGCATATGTGCTCGGCCTTCCGATTCCGTTTTCCTCAAGAGTCTTTATGAGCGATGCCTCAGTAAAGCGAGCGGGCGGCTGTGTAAAGTGCTGGCTCGCATCGATTTTTTCCGTCTTCAAGTTATCGCCGTCTTTCAGAGCAGGTAACGGTTTGCCCATAGCTTCGGTATCCGCTTCTTCATAAACTGCGGCGAAGCCTTTGAATTTTACAGTACTGCCTGCGGCTTTAAAAATATATCCTCCGGCGTCGATATCAGCCGAAACCGTATCAAAAATTTCATTTGCCATCTGGCTTGCTGTAAACCTCTCCCAGATGAGCTTGTATAGTTTATACTGGTCATTTGAAAGGCTTTCCTTGACTTTCTGCGGAGTCAGCTCCTGAACCGTCGGACGGATCGCTTCATGAGCGTCCTGTGAGCCTTTTTTCACCTTATACACGCGCGGCTTTTCCGGCAAATAATCTTTGCCGAACTGCTCCGAAATAAACTTTGCGGCGTTTTCTTTTGCCTCATCAGCTATCCGCAGTGAATCCGTTCTCATATAGGTTATAAGGCCTATCGCCCCGTAGCCTTTGATATCAATACCTTCGTATAGCTGCTGTGCTGCAAGCATTGTACGCTTCGCCTGAAAATTGAGCCGTTTTGACGCTTCCTGCTGGAGTGTCGATGTGGTAAACGGAGGCGCGGGAGAACGCTTGCGTTCGCTTTTTTTAACAGCGGCAACAACAAACTTGGCGTATTTTACCTTTTCAAGGATTTCGTCCGCCTGATCTTTATTTCTGATCTCAATTTTTCCGTTTTTGTCCCCGAAAAATTTCGCGTCAAACGTTTTTTTCGAGTTCTGCGTCTGAACCCCGGCAGCTTCAATTGTCCAATATTCCTGCGGTTCAAACGCCCTGATTTCATCTTCCCTGTCAACAATCAAACGGACAGCGACAGACTGGACACGTCCCGCAGACAAACCGCGTTTTACTTTTTTCCACAAAAACGGGCTGAGATTATAACCCACGATACGGTCAAGGATTCTCCTTGCCTGCTGGGCATTGACAAGATTCATGTCAATGTTGCGCGGGTGTTTGATACCGTCTTTAACCGCCGATTTCGTAATTTCATTGAAAGTCACCCTGACCTCGGCGTCCTCATCTATTCCAAGTATTTTTGACAGATGCCAGCTGATCGCTTCTCCCTCGCGGTCAGGGTCAGTTGCGAGATATACTTTTTTACTCTGTTTTGCTTCCTTTTTTAATGATTTAATCAGAGCAGCTTTTCCCCTGATTGAAATATATTCCGGTGTAAAGTTGTTGTCGACATCAACACCCATACGGCTTTTCGGCAAATCTCGGATGTGCCCCATGGATGCAATGACGTTAAAACCTTTTCCCAAGTATTTCTTTATAGTATTCGCCTTTGCGGGCGATTCAACAATTACCAGATCCGACATTCACATATCACCTTTAACAGTTTTTTGTTTTGCGCAATATTCAATAATCAAGCTTTTTAATAATCATTATATAACGCAGTCAAATAAAAATATAGACTTTTTTATATTTTTTATCAAAAGTTCAATTTTTTTATCTTGCCGCAACATATCTTCTTCCGGGGAATGACTGAACATAGCCCTCAATTTCAAGCGTAGTCAGCACTGCAAGAACAGCTCTCAGCTCCAAATTTGCTTTCAAGGCAATATCGTCAACATGCTGCGGAGCCTCTGTTAATACATTATATACCAGCAGTTGCCTTTTACTCAACCCTTTTCTTATATCAGGGATAGACGCGGCAGAGCCTTTTTTTATATTTATTTCCTTTACTTCGACAATCTCGCCTGTATTTTCTGTGCTCTTTTTACCTTCTTCAATATTTTCGAAAATCAAATTTTTCTTAACAGCTTTTGTTCGGTCTGTTGAAACAGAATTTAACTTATTGTCATTTACAAACTCTTGAGAGACTGTATTTTCATTTTTGGGCGACAGTTTTTTTTCAATAGCAATGAAAGGCAGCTCTTCCCTGTTCTCATTCTCAGATTCGAAATTTGTTAAACCTGATTCTTCGGAATCCACTTTAAGTGCACTTTCAGATTTTGAGGAAACTTTATTTTCAAGGCTCATCTGCTCCGGCTCATCGTCTTCAGCTGTTGTTTCAGTTATTCTGCTGATAATGTTTTTCGGGCAGATACCGATATACTCTTCAAGAATATCCATAACATTGCAAACCGGCTTTACGCCGTCACGCAAAAGCCTGTTTGTGCCTTCGCTAACCGGGCTGAAAATGCTCCCCGGTACGGCAAATACATCTCTGCCCATTTCCGAAGCCAGCGTAGCAGTGATAAGCGCTCCGCTTCTTCTGCCCGCTTCCACCACAACACAGCCCAAAGACAATCCGGCTATTATGCGGTTTCTTACAGGAAAATGCTTGCGATCAGGTCTTGTTCCGGGAGGATATTCTGAAACCACGGCTCCGTTCTGGGCGATAAGCCGTTTCAATTCCTTGTGACCTGCCGGATAATCATAGTCAATACCGCAGCCGATCGCCGCTACGGTTTTTCCGCCGCCTTTAAGCGCGCCTTTGTGGGACGCTGCGTCCACTCCAAGCGCCATTCCACTGACAACCGTCGCGCCGCAGTGTGCAAGACCAACTGAGAGTTTTGTCGCGGCTTCCACGCCATAAGGTGTTACTTCACGTGTGCCAACCATAGCAATCAAAAGGCTTTGCGACGGGTCAGGAATTTTGCCGCATTACTTGATTGGT
>DATALE010000223.1:0-7470 GCA_036261235.1 Ruminiclostridium sp.
ATGAACATTATGACAAGAATCGGGTCAAAAGTCCTTGAAAAACTCGGCGACAGCAGCGATTTTGTAAAAGGCCTTCACTCAAAGGCTCAGCTTGACGCTGAAAAGCGCTACATCTGCCATTTTCCCGAAGACAACACAATCTGGAGCGTAAACTCCGGTTACGGCGGAAACGTACTTCTCGGCAAAAAATGTTTTGCCCTGCGAATTGCGTCATATCTTGGCAAAAAAGAAAATTGGATGGCGGAACATATGCTCATTCTGGGCATTGAAAACCCAAGAGGCGAAGTCAAATACATTTGCGCGGCATTCCCGTCTGCCTGCGGCAAAACAAACCTTGCCATGCTTATCCCGCCTGAAATCTACCGCAAAAAAGGCTACAAGGTTTGGTGTGTCGGCGACGATATTGCATGGCTGAGAGTCGGCCCGGACGGACGGCTTTGGGCAATCAATCCGGAAAACGGCTTCTTCGGCGTTGCTCCGGGTACAAATGACAAATCCAACCCGAACGCACTGGCGACAACACAGCGTGATACGATTTTCACAAATGTCGCATATAATGCTGACGACAATACGGTTTGGTGGGAGGGTCTCGATAAAAATCCACCGAAAAACGCAATCAACTGGAAAGGCGAAAAGTGTGATCCGGCATCAGGTGAAAAGATTGCGCATCCAAACAGCCGTTTCACAGCACCGGCCCGCAACTGTCCCTGCTTAAGCCCTGAATTTGATAATCCTCAGGGTGTGCCGATATCGGCAATAGTTTTTGGCGGCAGACGTGCAAAAACAGCACCGCTGGTATACCAATCTTTCAGTTGGGAACACGGTGTGTTCATTGGCTCGATCATGGCTTCCGAAACCACGGCTGCGGCAGCGGGAAAAGTCGGCGTAGTAAGGCGCGACCCGATGGCAATGCTTCCGTTCTGCGGTTATCATATGGGCGATTACTTCGCACATTGGCTCGAAATGGGCAAAAATATACCGAATCCACCGAAAATATTTAATGTAAACTGGTTCCGTACGGACGATAACGGCGATTTCATATGGCCGGGATTCGGTGACAACATGAGGGTTCTGATGTGGATTCTTGACCGCTGCGAAGACAAAGCAGACGCAGTTGAAACACCTATCGGATTCGAGCCTGCGGCGGAAGACATTGAAACGGACGGACTTTCAATTGATACTGAAACTGTAAGGGATCTTCTGAATGTTGATATTTCGCTTTGGAAAGATGAAATCGAAGGTATCAATGAGTTTTATTCAAAATTCGGATCAAAACTCCCGAAAGAACTTCACAAGCAGCTTGATGAACTCAAAGCACGGCTGGAAAAAGCCTAAAGCAACACCACACAATTCACGGTTAACGTTTTATTCTTATTCCAAATTAAAAGTCTCCAAAGAATTTGCGTCAAAATCATTGATTTACGATTTTTACGCGAATTCTTGCCTTAAGCTTATTTGGAATTGGTATTAAACGCTCCTACGCTTTCAAATTTTCCGTCATATCTCACAAAAATCCTCGCTAATAACACGTTACTTGTTCTATATGATGAAAAAACTGACGGCGCGTATTAACTATTATAATGCGATGTTGCCCTAATAAAATTTATTCAACTTCCATTTTATAAAAATAGCAAAGGCGCTGGGTGAAAGCCCGGCGCCTTTGCTATTTTTATAAAATATGTGATCACTTTTTTGTGAATAGTGGCCATCACTTTGAGTATTAGTAACAGTTTTTAGTGAAATGTTTCAGCTATTTTAATGCTGTAGAATTATATTTGGTTAAAATAATAATGGACTTTTAATATATTATATTTTATTATATTATTATAATCATTTCCAGTTTTTAACTCTGCTATTTCATTAACCAATATTTGCGACTATAATTTTTTCTTCTAATTAGTTTTCCTTGGGTAAAAAAATAACTCTATTAGCTATCAGCGGTTAATTGCGTTTTTAAAGAGAAAAGCCTCAAACCTCATAATGAACTGTATCTATATAAAATTTAACGTTTATACCAATAATCAATACAACAGTTTGTATATATACACCTGTTTAGAATTTTTCAATTATCAAAACGCCAAAATTCGTCAATAAAATACTACTCTGATTTTTATAATATAACGGGAATCAACTTTACATTCTCCCCATTTTATGGTACAATACAAATAAAGAAATTTAGTAACTTTAAATAAAAGAATTTAACTTTTTCATATCCTTTTGGCTATTTTCTCTCATTTACGCAAGTAACGGCAAGCGGCCGGTTAAAATTTAATCAAGAGGGTGTCTGACATGAAAGATGAGAAAAAAAACTTAGCAGCAACAAAAAAAGCCTCCGGGAACTCGGTTTCCGGTAAAATCGAAGATAAACCGAAAGTTCAGGAAAGCAAAGATTCAGATGTTTCTGTAACTAATGCTTTAAAAGGTAAAACAGAAGCTGTGAAAACTTCTGAGAAAACCGTAAAAAATGAAAAGGCCGAAGCCGCGAAAAAACCAAAGGCAAAAAAAGCAAAGGCCGAATCTAAAAAAGCTACCCGAAAAGCTGCCAGAAAAACAACCGCCGTGAAATCACAGTCTAAGAAGAGCTCCTCAGCCAAAGCATCTTCAAAGGCAGAACAGGCGGCAGCCGGCAATGACGATTTATATCTTTTCCACCAGGGAACCAATAGCCGTGCTTATAATTACCTGGGGGGCAAGGACTGAAAAAATCGACGGAAAGCCTGGAGCAGTCTTTCGGGTATGGGCTCCAAACGCCCGCTCGGTTTCCGTTGTCGGAGATTTCAACGACTGGGACAGGACCCAAAACCCAATGAAACGCGTAAGCGAACAAGGTGTTTACGAGGTATATATACCGGGTATCAAACAATTTGACGTTTATAAGTACAGCGTAGAAACGTCTGATTCGAAATTTGTTCTGAAATCAGACCCATACGCATATCATATGGAGACGCGCCCCAACACTGCATCAATGTTTTACGATATTTCGGGCTACAAGTGGGGCGACGCCGCCTGGATCAGGAAGAAATCGGGCGAATCGCTTTTCGAAACCCCCGTCAATATTTACGAACTTCATGCCGGCTCATGGAAAAAGTATCCTGACGGCAACTGCTTTGAGTATGTAAAATTGGCGGACGAATTGATCGATTATGTCAAGGACATGGGATACACACATATCGAACTGTTGCCGATGTCCGAATATCCTCTCGATGATTCCTGGGGATACCAGGTTACCGGTTATTATGCGCCGACATCAAGATATGGCACGCCGAAAGATTTCATGGAATTTGTCGACAAATGTCACCGCGCAGGTATCGGTGTAATAATGGATTGGGTTCCTGCTCATTTTCCGAAAGACGAACACGGACTTATGGAGTTCGACGGCACCTGCTGCTACGAATATCAGGATCCTCTCAAAAGAGAACACCCGGAATGGGGAACGCGGATTTTTGACTATGGCCGCTGCGAGGTTAAAAGTTTTCTGATATCAAATGCAGTTTATTGGATTGATAAATACCATATCGACGGTCTGCGTGTGGACGCGGTTGCGTCAATGCTGTATCTTGATTACGGCAAAAAGGAAGGACAGTGGAGACCCAATGCAAATGGAGGAAACGAAAACACAGAGGCGGTTGAATTCTTCAGGCAGCTAAACAGTGCTGTGCTGACAGACTATCCCAACACTCTGATGATCGCAGAAGAATCAACAGCGTGGCCTATGGTCACAAAACCGGGATATGACGGCGGACTGGGATTCAATTTCAAATGGAACATGGGCTGGATGAACGATATGCTGGAGTATATGCAGATGGACCCGATTCTGCGCCAGTACCACCAAAGAAATATTACATTCTCTTTCCACTATGCTTTTTCAGAGAACTTTGTCTTACCCATTTCTCACGATGAGGTAGTTCACGGCAAAAAGTCACTGATTTCAAAGATGCCCGGAAATTACGAACAGCAGTTTGCCGGAGTAAGGGCATTTTTAGGATATATGATGGCCCATCCGGGCAAAAAGCTGCTTTTCATGGGAAGCGAATTCGGCCAGTTCAAGGAATGGAATTACAAAAACGCGCTTGACTGGAACCTTCTCGATTATGATAAGCACAGGGAACTGAAAAAGTATGTAAAGGAACTCAACAGATTCTATCTTGAAAATGCTCCCCTTTGGCAGGTTGATACGTCATGGGACGGTTTTAAGTGGATCTCCAATGACGATAACACGCAGAATATTATTTCATTCAGGCGTATTGACAAGTCCGGCAGCGAGGTTATTGTTCTTTGTAATTTTGCCCCCGTACTTCGTGAAAATTACCGTATCGGCGCACCGAAAAAAGGCGAATACGAAGAGGCTTTCAATTCGGACTCGATAAGATACGGAGGCTTAGGTCACCATAACAAGGATGTAATAGAAACTGAGGATATCCCGATGCATGGATATGAACAGTCTATTGTTCTCAGCGTGCCGCCCATGTCAACAGTTTATTTCAAATTAAAACGCAGTAACGAAAAATAGTGGGAGGAGACCTGTGTATGTATAGAAAAATGGAAAGTATGGCTATGCTCCTGGCGGGCGGTCAGGGAAGCAGACTCGGTGTTCTGACAAAAAACCGTGCAAAGCCGGCCGTTCCATTCGGCGGAAAATACCGTATAATAGATTTCACCCTTTCAAACTGCATAAACTCCGGGCTGAGTACTGTCGGCGTTCTGACGCAGTATCAGCCGCTTGAACTGAATGAGTATATAGGCAACGGCCAGCCCTGGGATCTTGACAGACTTGAGGGCGGCGTCCATGTTCTGCCGCCTTTCCAGAAAAGGCGCGGGTCGGACTGGTATAAAGGTACCGCAAACGCCATTTTTCAAAATATATCATTCATTGAGCGATATGACCCGGAATATGTTGTTATTCTTTCCGGCGATCACATTTATAAAATGGATTATTCAAAAATGATAGATTTTCACAAGGAAAGCAATGCGGACTGCACCATTTCGGTCATTGAGGTTCCGATAGAGGAAGCCTCAAGGTTCGGTATTATGAACGCGGATCAAAGCGGAAGAATTTTTGAATTCGAGGAAAAGCCAAAAAAGCCCAAGAGCAATAAAGCCTCAATGGGCGTCTATACATTTACATGGAAGAAACTAAGGCGATACCTTGAACTCGACGAGGGCAGAAGCGAGTCGCACAATGATTTCGGAAAGGACATAATTCCCGCAATGCTCGGAGGCGGTGAAAGAGTTTTCGCTTATCCGTTTACAGGTTACTGGAAGGATGTCGGAACAATAGAAAGCCTTTGGGAAGCTAATATGGATCTTCTCAAGCCTGACTGCGGAATCAATCTTGCGGATACAAACTGGAAGATTTACTCCAGGAGTCCGGTTGTTCCTCCGCATTTTATCGGGCTTAATGCGAAAATCTCAAATTCCTTAATCGCCGAAGGCTGCTGCATTGACGGCGAAGTTTACAATTCCGTCATCTTTTCGGGTGTGAATATCGCAAAAGGCGCTGTTGTCCGCGACTCTATTATTATGCCGGGCGCCAGTGTTTTTGAGCGGGCCAAGGTACAGAAATCGGTTGTTGCGGAAGAAGCGGAAATCGGTGCCGACTCAATTGTCGGTTTTAGGGCCGATGAAATAAACAAACAGCGTTTCGGCATTACCGTGATCGGCGACGGAGTACATATCGGAAGGAAGTCAATTGTTATGGAAGCAACTATGCTGGACACGGATATGCCGGAGGTGAAAGCTGTATGACCGGCGGCGTACTCGGAATAATTTTTTCAAACATGCACGACGAATCCGTTCAGGAACTTACTTCAAAACGCACGATGGGCTCAATACCGTACGGCGGCAGATATCGGCTTGTTGATTTTGTACTTTCAAACATGTATAATTCAGATATAACAAAAATAGGTGTTATAACAAAAAGCAACTATCAGTCGCTTATGGATCATCTGGGATCGGGCAAGGAATGGGATCTGTCACGAAAACGGGGTGGGCTGTATATCCTTCCGCCATTCGGCAGAGCGCAGTCCGGGGTTTATAAAAGCAGGCTTGACGCCCTTATCGGAATACGTGAATTTATTCACAGGTCGCAGTGTGACTATATTATTATGTCGGATTGTGACCACATCTGCAATATTGATTACGGTATTCCGCTCGAATTTCATATAAAAAGCAACGCCGATGTCACTGCAGTCTGCAAACGCCGGGAATACAGCGCCTCGAATTCACTCGGTTCAACGGCATATATTTCCGGCTCGGACGGCCGCGTGAATGACGTAATCATTGAACCGCAGCAGGACGGCGAATACAACTATGGAATGAACATGTGGATAGTCGACAAGGCTTTTCTTGAAAAAGTCCTCGACAGCGCCCGGTCACACAGCTTTGAAAGCTGGGAACGCGATATTCTTCAGCGCGGCTGTAATGATATCCGCCTGTTCTCTTGGAATTTTGACGGATATGCCGGACGGGTCGGCACCCTTAAACAGTTCTTTCATACGAATATGGATTTACTGGACAGCAACGTCCGCAATGAAGTGTTTTTCAGATACGGACACATTTATACAAAAGTACGCGATGAAGTGCCGGCCAAATACGGTGACTCGACTGCTGTCTCGAATTCCGTGATTGCCGACGGGTGCAAAATTGAAGGCAAAGTAGAAAACTCCATACTCTTCCGCGGCGTCAACGTTGGAAAAGGCGCCCAAATCAGTAACTGCATAGTTATGCAGGGAACTGTAATCGGCAGAAACGTAAAACTCAGCTATGTAATCGTTGATAAAGACGTTTTTATTAAAGATAATAGAATATTAATGGGCTATGACAATTACCCTTTGTATATAGCAAAAAGCAGCGTTGTTTAAAATGAAATGTACAAATTGAAAGGACTGTTAATAAAATGAAAGTTCTGTTTGCCGCAGGCGAGGCCTTACCATTTATAGCGACGGGCGGACTTGCGGATGTCGTAGGTTCTCTGCCCCAGGCAGAAAACAAGGAGGGGTGCGACACAAGAGTCGTTATTCCCCTTTACAGCGAAATTCCGGAACAATTGAGGAAAAATTTAAAATACCTTATGTTCTTTTATGTTCCCGTATCGTGGCGCAGTCAGTACTGCGGCGTTTTTGAAGGAGAATTCGGCGGGGTAAAATATTATCTGCTTGACAATGAATTTTATTTTAAAAGGCAGGGTGTATACGGACATTACGACGATGCCGAACGCTATGCCTTCTTTTCACGTGCAGTTCTTGAACTTATAAGACACATCGGTTTTAAACCTGACGTAATTCACAGCAATGACTGGCATACCGCTCTCATTCCTGTGTTTTACAGGGTATTTTACAAGGATGACCCGGAATATTACGGCATAAAAACCGTTTTCACGATCCATAACGTGCAATACCAGGGCAAATACGGCGGTGAAATTTTTGAAGACGTATTGGGTATGCCTTCATGGGCTTATCCGATTCTCGACTA
>DATALE010000008.1:0-5706 GCA_036261235.1 Ruminiclostridium sp.
ATAAAGGAAAAAATCTTCTTTTGGTTGGAATTCTCAAGGGCTCCGTTGTTTTTATGTCAGATTTAATGAAACAAATTACCATTCCCGCGCGTATTGATTTTAAACGCACTAATGCGTTACCTCTTATTTTATCACAATCCAGTACATTTTTGGAATATCGTTTATTAATATTTTTTAAATTTTTTAATTCAGAAAGCGAAATCGGCGATATTACCAATTTATACTTGTCATTTTCATATATTCCGACTTTAAGAGGAGCGCAAAAGTCCGAACCCGGAGTTTTCTTTGGAACAGGTTTTTCAAAAATCAACCTGTTATTTTTTACACTTGCAAAGCAGCCCCCTTTAATCTCCGTTTTGCCGGAGCCTTTCTCGAGCATTTCTAAAACTGCGGTAATATGCAGTGATTCCTGAGCTTCCCCGGTAAAACGCGCCGCGGCTTTCGATATGCACCTTGCGAGAACCGCTCTGTCACAGTCATTTGTAAGTTCCCCCGCGATATATTCCGACGGAAAAACTTCTGCGGATCTAAGCCGCTTTTCCGCTGCTGCTTCAAGGCAGTTTCTGTCGTCTTCAAGCGAATCAAAAAGCCTTGCAGCCGCTTTGTCGAAAGATGAGTTAATTCTATAAAGTTCGGGAACAACGTCAAGCCTTATGCGGTTCCTGGTATAATCCCGGGAAAAATTTGTGCTGTCGTCTAAATATTTTATACCATAATAATGGCAATATTCCTCTGTATCCTGTCTTGTGCAGCGGATGAGCGGCCTTATTATGCCTCCGCGTACAGGCGGTATGCCGCACAATCCGCGAAGTCCGGTTCCGCGTGAAAAGTTTAACAGAAAAGTTTCGATTGAATCGCTGAGAGTATGCGCGGTCGCCGTAACAGCCCCGATTTCATCCGCCTTTTCTCTGAAAAAGCCGTATCTGACAAATCTCCCGGCTTCTTCAACGGTTTCACCGTTTTTAGCCGCGCGCGCTTTTACATTGGCGTGCAGAATAAAAAGTTCGACCGAATTTTCCCTGCACCATTCCTTTACATAAACTTCATCGCGCCGGGCTTCTTCACCGCGTATACCGTGATTTACATGAGCCGCATAAACTTTCATTCCCATTTTTTCGCGCAATGAGCAAAGGAAACGGAGCAAAGCCATGGAATCAGCGCCGCCTGAAACTCCGACAAGCACCGGGCTTTTGCTCTCAAACATTTTATATCTGTTTATTGTTTCATATGCTTTTTTTGCAAGAGCAGGTTCGTTTTCATTACTGTTCATCACGATACCTCTCGGCTGTCGTAAACCTCGTATGCGCTCCGTCCCAGTGCAAAGGAATCTCACCGACAGCACCGTGGCGGTTTTTACCAACTATACAAGTCGCCTGATTATGGTTTTCCTCGTTTTGCTCGTAATAATCCTCGCGATACAGAAAAAGAACAATGTCCGCGTCCTGTTCGATTGAACCGGATTCACGAAGGTCGGAAAGCATCGGTTTGTGGCCGGTGCGGGATTCGGTTCCGCGGGAAAGCTGGGACAGCGTTATTACAGGGACATTGAGGTCTTTTGCCATGATTTTGAGCGCTCTTGTCATTTCAGAGACTTCCTGAACACGGTTTTCTATGCGCCGCCCGGAAGACATCAGCTGCAAGTAATCTATTACCACAAGGTCAAGCCCTTTTATTCTACGGCATTTTGCTTTTATTTCGGGAACGGTTATGCCCGATGTATCGTCAAAAAACATTTCGCTTTTGGACAGCGTATCCGCCGCCTGTGCCAGTTTTACCCAGTCATCGTCCGACAATTCCCCTGAACGCAATGCGGTGTTCTCAATCATGCCTTCGGTTGAAAGCATACGCGAAACGTTCTGTTCGCTTGTCATTTCGAGTGAAAAGAACGCAACTTTTGATCCGTTTTTCGCTACATTCTGGGCAATATTCAGTGCGAACGCGGATTTACCCATTGCCGGACGGGCGGCTATAAGTATCAAGTCGGAACGATTCAGTCCCGTAGTGTACCTGTCAAGCTCCGAAAAGCCGGTTGGAATCCCCTGATATTTACTTTTGTCCTCGCTGCTGATTTTATGCAGTCTGTCATATGTTTCGAGGATAACTTCCTTTATATGTTTCACACCGTCAGCCGATTTATCCTGCCTGATGTCATAGATTTTCTGCTCGGCGGCGTCCATAATCGCTCTGACGTCGTCCGTTTCATCGGACGCCGACATTATAATTTCTTTTGAAGCTGTGATAAGGCTTCTGAGATAATATTTTTCCTGAACGATTTTGGCATAAGCCATTACGTTTGCGACAGACGGAACGATTTCCGCAAGTTGGAGCAGATAAGCTTTTCCGCCGGCTTCATCGTATACGCCGCCTGTTTTTAGTTCGTTAAGCAGAGTTACTATGTCGATTGCGCTGCTCTGGCTGAACATCGAAACCATTGTTGTGAAAATTTCACGGTGCTGCGGCAGATAAAAATACTGCGGCTTTACACTTTCAAGAACCTGATAAAGGCACTGCGGGTCGATAAGAATCGAGCCGAGTACTGATTGTTCGGCTTCGAGGCTGTAAGGCAATTTTATATCTTCCAGTCCCGCAGGAACCTCGCCTTTGTCGTAAGGCATCTTAAACCTCCAAATAGTTTAGCTCAATTTTTATATCAGTTAATTTCATATGTATGAAAAAAGCTGTCATAAAAAACGTTCTCAGATCAGCTGTGCCCTGCATTCGGTTTGCGGGGCTTTTTTCAAGGCAGCCGTATTTTTTATGACAGCTTTTATATTAATCAGCCGATCCGACCAATACATGGAACTTAGCTGATACCCCTGTATACAGCTTTGCTTCAACCTGAACCGCACCGTAGGTCTTTATATCGTCCTGCAATACTATTTTTCTTTTGTCAATATCAATAGAAAGCTGTTCTTTTATTGCCTGAGCGACTTCCTTTGAAGTCACCGAACCGAAAAGTTTCCCGTTTGCTCCCGCCTTGGCGAAAATTTTAACTGTCTTGTCCTCAAGCTTTTTTGCAGCGTCCTGCGCATTCTGTTTCTCAACTTCTATGCGGTGTTTCTCGGACTGCTCCTTGTTGCGAAGCTCGTTCATCGCTTTATTGTCCGCTTCGATGGCAAGGCCGCGCGGTATCAGAAAGTTTTTCGCATATCCGTCAGAAACATTTACAAGCTGCCCTGCTTTACCGGAACCCTTAACATCTGCTTTTAGAATAACCTTCATTCCAATGCCTCCAGTTATAACCGCAAAATGCGGATTATATTTATCTTATAAGTAATTGTTATCACTGTGCCTTTTTATTTTCGGAAAAATATTCGTCAATCGCCTTTGTGAGCTGCTTTTTAACGTTTTCCATATCAGTCCCGGGCAACTGTACGCCAGCCATTGTCAGATGGCCGCCTCCGCCCAGTTTTTCCATAACGAGCTGAACATTGACTTTGCCCATTGAACGGGCGGAAATACAGATTCCGTTTTCAGATTGATAGATCACAAAAGAAGCGTTCACACCGGAAATTTCGAGAAGTTCGTCCGCCGCCTGTGGGGCAATAAGCCTTATATTCTTATTGATTTCGCTGTTTCCGAGTGCAATCGCACAGCCGCTGTAAAGCGAAGCGGAAGCCACAAGTTTTGCTCGGCTTTTGTAATCCTCCATGTTTCCGGAAAACAGTTCCTTAACCTTTGCAGTATCCGCACCTTTCCTGCGAAGATACGCCGCCGCTTCAAATGTTCGAACGCCTGTGCGCACCGAGAAGTTCTTTGTGTCAAGGGTTATTCCCGCAAGTAATGCGCTCGCTTCGGCGACAGTAACGGATTTATCCGCGATATACTGCACAAGTTCAGTCACCATTTCCGATGTTGAAGACGCGTATGGCTCATGATAGAACAGTACAGCGTTATCGATGAAATCAACCATTTTGCGGTGATGGTCGATTACGGCTATTGTTTTTACGACTTTATATAGTTCGGGATATTCGACAAAGTTCTTTCTGTGTGTATCAGCAACAATCAGTAGTGTTTTTGGGGTAACGAGGAAAAGTGACTCTTCTGGTTCAACAAAAGCCTCTTTATAACCGTCCTTTTCCAGTTGGTCAATCAGCCCTTTTGCAAGGCTTTCCCTGCGTGATAATACGATTCTTGCATTACATCCGCGTGACAAAATCGCCTTGTAAAGCCCGGATGCCGCTCCGACAAAATCAAGATCTGTCGCCTTGTGCCCCATGATAAGAACGTTGTCGCTGCCGTCTATAAGTTCGGACAGAGCGGACGCAATAATGCGGGTTTTTACTTTAGTACGTTTTTCGACGACCTTTGAAACGCCGCCGTAAAATTCATAGCCGGAAGATGTTCTGACTGCCGCCTGGTCACCACCACGCCCCAGCGCCATGTCGAGCGCCTGACGCGCCATTTCTTCATTTTCGGAAAACGTTGCGCCCCCGCGCCCGACACCGATTGAAAGCGTGGCGGCCATATACTCTCCGACCGAAATCTGTCTTACCTTGTCGAGTATATCGAACCGTGTTTCGATAAATTTTCTGTAATGCCTTTCTTCAAAGATAAATAAGTATTTATCCCTGTCGGAATGGCGCAAAAATCCGGATGTCTGTGAAACCCATGATGTAAGAGATTTTTCAATCATGCTTACAATCTCGGCTTTTTCACCCTCCTTTGCGTTCTGCATCAGCTCGTCGTAGCTGTCAATCATGATAATTGCAATAACCGGCCTGCTGAGAACATACTCGGCAGCGGTGTTCTTAAGGTCGGTGTTGTCGATAAAATACAACTGATAGCAGCCGTCCTGACGCGGAGAACCGAAAACCGTATACTTTTTAACAGCTTTGCCTTTTTCGGCAGGAATTCTTGTTACATCAATTCCGCCGGGCACCTGTCTTATTAAATCCTGCGGAATTCCG
This sequence comes from Ruminiclostridium sp., assembly GCA_036261235.1. Taxonomy (GTDB): domain Bacteria; phylum Bacillota; class Clostridia; order Oscillospirales; family Ethanoligenentaceae; genus Ruminiclostridium_D. Next base: position 4,911 of record DATALE010000008.1, read on the forward strand.
TTAAATATCGTTTTTATTCCCGCGCCATAGAAGTCCCGACCGTAAAGAACATCGGATCTGAATAGACTATTATACCATATCAGTTCGTTTTCCTCGCTGATAACAGCAACCGGCAGAGGAAACGTTTCAAGCATAAATGTATCAGCCGGCCCCAGGTTTCGGGCGGTTTCAAGCATTATCTGCCTGACATCATTTTTATAAGTACGCATTCTGTAGGCAGTCAGCAATATTACAATCAGAGATGATGCGAACTCAGCAGCCGCTATTCGGTAATTCCAGAAAAGACTTATTGCCGGCAGCAGAATTAGAAGACCAATTCCGATGTACAGCACATTTTTTGATTGCTGAAGCCGTCTTTTTTTCAACGGCGTTCACCGCTTTCTGTTTTTTAATCAAACTAACAGTTACGCTCACATATTGGAACTATTTAAATAAAACTTCTGGCATATTTCTATCAGTATACCGTGCATTTTGCTTTTATTATAGCTTATAAACGAAAATAAAACAATGTCTGCGGCCGCCAAAGATTTGTTTACAAAATAATTAAGCCTTATCTTTTATATTATATGGGTAAGAAAATTACAATGAGTATAAATTCTTCTCGTTTTTTAAATTTCAAAAACAATTTCATAAATAAAAGCCTGAACAGACAATATGATATAATCCCCTTAGAGTAGACACTTGAAATAACAAAAAGATTTCAAGACTACACTAAGGGGATTTTACTATGTCAAGAAGAAGGAACAAGAAATACAGCAAAGAGTTTAAGTTAGAAGTGGTGCAAGAATACCTTACA
>DATALE010000009.1:0-5673 GCA_036261235.1 Ruminiclostridium sp.
TGTAAGGTATTCTTGCACCACTTCTAACTTAAACTCTTTGCTGTATTTCTTGTTCCTTCTTCTTGACATAGTAAAATCCCCTTAGTGTAGTCTTGAAATCTTTTTGTTATTTCAAGTGTCTACTCTAAGGGGATTATATCAGCTTAAAGCGGGCGGCTTTTTTATAATCCGTCCGCCGGAATTACGGCAAAACGTAAAATGACATACTTTAATGTAAAAATATATTTTTCGCTATTTACTTCAACATTTTGTAATACTATAATAAAAATATCGTATTTTTTTGTATTAATTTTATGACGCGTGATAAACCACGGACATAAAATCATATCTGTACTTAAATCGGCAGGAGGTTGAAAATTTTGAATATAACAGTCGTTTATGGAACAGAGTTCAAAGGCACCACATACAACATCGCACAACAGGTTATAAATAATATAAAAGGTGCCGAGGTTCAGAAAATATTCCTTCCGAGGGATTTGCCCGAATTCTGTCAGTCCTGTTTCAGCTGTTTTATAAATGAGAGGGGTTTCTGCGCACACAGTGGGTACACAGCGCCTATTCGTGAAAAACTTCTGTGGGCCGATCTTATTGTACTGACGTCTCCTACATATTCGGCTCATGTTTCTGGACAGATGAAGGTTTTTCTTGACCATTTCGCAAACATGTGGCTGTTCCATCGCCCGGAGCAAAAGATGTTTTCAAAACAGGGTATTGTTATTGCGACCGCAACAGGAACGGTTTACAAAAACGTACTTAACGAAATGAAGGACAGTCTGGACTTCTGGGGCGTCGCAAAAACGTACAAAATAGGCGCGGCTGTCTATCAGCCGTTATGGGATGATATATCCCCAAAAATCAAAAGCAAACTCGAAAGCAAGGTTAAAAAAACCGCAGAACAGGTTCAAAGAAAAAACAATAGGATAAAGCCCTGCCTTCGCGTGCGCAAATGGTTTTTTATCAGCCGCGCTATGAAAAAGTTTATGCCGTCAAACCCTCCGGACGCTGCATACTGGGAGCAAATGGGTTGGACAAAAAAAGCCCGTCCCTGGAAAGATAAAAATATCTAACTGTTAATTACGGGTCAAGATACAGACAATCAAAGCAAGTGATATTTTGGAGTTCAGAAAACCATTTTTAATATATGTACTTACTCATAATCTAATTTTCGCATGAACAGCCTTTTCTTTAATAAGTCTTTTAAAGTCGTCTTTATTTCCTTTCACAAAGCCGTTTTTATCAACCAAAATAACAATTTGTTCTCTCAAATTCATAAGATACAGATTTTTAGTCTGTGAAACTTTTATTATTTGATTATAATCAGTTTTTGTTTCGCCGTTTGTCTGTTTATTAACATTTAAAATATAATCCTCAAAAAAGCACAAATTACTTTCGACTTCAGCGTGGTAGAGTTCATAACAGCGTTTTATCATCTTATTTACATTTTTATACGGAAGAAATAAATATAGAAATGCAAAAAACGCAGTTAATAAAAATGAAACTAATATACCCGGAAAGCAATTTCGCAGTATACAGCAAATGGCTGTACCAATACAATAAATTATTATGGCTATGCAAATAATAATATGAACTGTACTTCTCGATCCTTTTGCCATTTCAAGTAGATTTGCTTTTGAATGCTTGCATTTATTTTCAATTAATGGTTCCATAATAGCCCCTCCGTAAACTAGAATAGCAACGCCTCAACTTTATAATTATTATAGAATAAAAAATAATAGGAGTAAACAGTCATATCTTTTCATCAACTATTACTAAAAGGCCATTAGTATTTATAATGTATATATGTTATAGTTGAAATTTATATATTTGTATATGACAGAACGGGCTGTACCAAAACGCTAACAAAGCTTATGGCACAGCCCCGATGTTTTGTATATTAGAAGCGGAAATCGCGCTGTCCGTTTGCAATTTCCGAAATGTGCTTTCTCGCAACTTCCTGAACCTTTTCGTTCGGTATCGTCAGAAGCTCCCTGTCTATTATAGGATCGCCTTTTGCCTTTGTTTCAGGCGACGCGTAGTCCTCAAGGTATTCTTTGAGCGTCATCAAGGCATTCGGGTGACAGCAGTATTGAATTTTTCCTGCTTTGGCAAGGCTCATAAAGCGGTCGCCGGTACGTCCTTCACGATAACAGGCGGTACAAAAGCTCGGAATATAACCGAGAGTTAAAAGCCAGTTGATTATCTCGTCGAGTGTTCGTGTATCACTGCGGTCAAACTGTGCCGTGTTTTCTTCCGGAGTTTCGGGTTCGACGTAGCCGCCAACGCTTGTGCTTGACGCGCCGCTTATCTGTGAAACGCCGAGCTGCAGCACACGCTCGCGTGATTTCTGCGACTCGCGGGTTGAAATAATCATGCCTGTGTACGGCACGGCGATACGGATTACAGCGACAATTTTTGCAAAGATATCATCCGAAATCGCGTTGCTGAAAGTTGACGGGTCGATATCGTCCGCCGGGCAGATACGCGGGACGCTGATCGTATGCGGGCCAACTCCGTGAACAGCTTCAAGGTGCTCCGCGTGCATCAACAGCCCGATAAAATCATATCGGTACATGTTAAGTCCGAACAGGACGCCGACGCCGACGTCGTCGATGCCGCCTTCCATCGCGCGGTCCATTGCCTCGGTGTGATAAGCATAGTTGTGTTTCGGTCCCGCCGGGTGCAGCAGCTCATAATTCTTTTTATTATATGTTTCCTGAAACAGTATATATGTGCCTATTCCGACTTCTTTGAGCTTACGGTAATTTTCAACGGTGGTCGCCGCAATATTTACATTGACACGCCTAATCGAACCGTTTTTGTGCTTTACACTGTAAATCGTCTTTACGCAGTCAAGGATATACTCGATTGGATTATTGACCGGGTCTTCCCCTGCTTCAAGTGCGAGGCGCTTATGTCCCATATCCTGAAGAGCCGTTACCTCGCGGACTATATCCTCCTGGGTCAGCTTCTTGCGTTTGATATTATGGTTTTTGTGGTGATACGGGCAATAAACACAGCTGTTGACACAATAATTTGAAAGATAAAGCGGGGCAAACATAACGATACGGTTGCCGTAAATATTTTGCTTGATCTGCATGGCAAGCTCATACATCTTCTGATTTTCGTCCTCAAGGTCACATTCCAGAAGAACAGCGGCTTCCCTGTGCGTCAGTCCTTTGCAGTCCTTCGCCCTTTCGATAAGACTGTCGATAAGCTCACGGTTGCTTTTATTCTTTTTCGCATATTCAATGGTGTCAAGAATCTCTGCGTCATCAATAAATTCAGTTGCGATATTGGATTTCTTATCGTACATTATTATGGTCTCCTCTATATTTAGTTTGTTTTTGTAAGAGCTGATTTTACCGAAACATTTTTAATTCTTCCGATTTTTCCTGTCAGAGCGCTTATATCGTCATTATTTCCGTCAACGATAAGAGAAATTACGGAGATACCTCTTTCCCGATAAGGGATTCCCATTCTCCCGACAATGAGATTGGAATAGTCGTGCAGGATTGTATTCAACTGATTCACCGAATCCAAATCTTCAACCACGATTCCGATTACGCCGAGCCTTTTTTCCATACTTATTGCCATCCTTTCTCACTGAGGGTCGGGAGTTTTATCCGCTTCAGGCGGCTTGCCGAGAAATTTACTCCTGCAAGTTCCGCGCAAAAAGGCAAAACTCCTGTTTGAAAGATTAACTTCAAACTTTTCACTTCACTGAAAAGCAACAAAAAACGCCCTTTCCTGATGGAAAAGACGTTAATAATCAAATCACTTTTACGCCTTCCCGTTCAGAAACATCTTTACGGTCAGATAATAATATCACCGAGCAGGCTGACTTAATCGAAAAGCTTAAGCCGACGTGCTGTAATATATTTATTATACATCCGGTCATAGCAATATTCAAGGGCTTTGAAGTTATTTTAACAATGTTTTCGGAAAATCGTCTTTAGCTTTAAACTTGTTTATTATAATGATACCGAGACTTACCAACAAAAGCGAGACAATGCTCTGCGGATTAAGCGCCTGTCTTGTTTCCCCAAGAAGCAGAGCCGACAAAATCACACCGAATACCGGGATTGTAAAACTGAATATTACTACCTTGGAAACAGCGTTATATTTGAGCAATACGCTCCAGAGCGAATAAGCAATCACGGATAGCAGTGCAAGGTATGCAAGTATCAACACCGCGCTGAAATTTGATAAATTCAGTCTTCCTCCCATAAGAAAACCTGCCGATGTCATTATTATTCCGCCAAAAATGAACTGATAACCGCTGAGAACAACTGGATTCTCTTTTTCAGAGTAAATCTTGGTCATTGAAGAAGACATCGCACAGGCAATACTCGAGATAAATATAAACCCTTCGCCTGTCAAGGTAACGCTTGACGACAGTTTTGAAAAATTAAGGTTAATCATGATTATTCCTGCGAAACCCAACAGGGAACCAAACAGTTTATATCGTGTGAATTTTTCCTGCCTGTATAAAAAGCATGCAATTAAAATGGCGATAAATGGAGCTGAACCGTTAATGATTGACGACTTTGCGGCCGTCGTATTGGAAAGGCCGATGTAGAAAAATACATATTGTATAATCGTCTGCATAAAGCCAAGCTTTGCAATATTTCCCCATGATTCTTTTTGTGGCAGTATAAAACGCCTTTTTACCAGACTGAAGCCTAAAACCGTTATAACTCCTGTCGCCGTAAAGCGGATTCCGGCGAATAATATCTGGGACGGCACATTGCCCGATGTGATTCCGAGCAGACTATACCCTATTTTTATACATGGGAAGGCACTTCCCCAAAGAATGCAGCATATAACCGCCGTAATATAGACCGCGGCATTTTTTGTAACAAGTTTTTCACCATTTTTAAACATTATATATCCTCGACACAAAATCTCCCCTTTTAACCTCAGTGATTAAAAGGGGAGCAAAATTTATATTTAAATATGACTTTACATAGTTTCCGGTGAATCTATCTTAAGCATAGACAGGACGTTGCGGATAACGTCACGCACACAGATGCAAAGGTTGAGTCTTGCCTGCATGAGCGGCTCTTCCTCGCCCTTTACCCGTTTGGCGTTATAGAATTTGTGGAATAATGTCGCAAGTTCCATTACATAACGAGTTATGCGCGCGGGGTCGTATTCTTTTGCAGCCGCTTCGATTTCCTGCGGAAGGGCGCCGAGGTGGCGGGTTAATTCTTTCTCTTCGGACGAGTTTAAGAGGTTAAGCTCTTCGTACGAAACTTCACGCGGTGTAATTCCCTCGGCGGCAAGATTCTTAATGATACTGCAAATTCTCGCGTGGGCATACTGGACATAATAAACGGGATTCTGCGAAGACTGTTCGACAGCAAGTCCGAGGTCAAATTCAAGATGGCTGTTTGCTTCCCTCAAATTAAAGAAGAAACGAGCTGCGTCGACAGGCACTTCATCAAGCAGATCGTCGAGCGAAATCGCCTTGCCCGTACGTTTTGACATTCTTACGACTTCGCCGTCACGCGTCAATCTTACAAGCTGCATAAGCACAACGTCGAGCTTTGAGCCGTCAAGCCCGATAGCGTCCATCGCGCCCTTGAGGCGGGCAACATGACCATGGTGATCCGCTCCCCAGACATTGATTACCTTGTCGAAGCCGCGTTTTAAGAATTTATTGCGGTGATA
>DATALE010000015.1:0-1783 GCA_036261235.1 Ruminiclostridium sp.
CGACGCGGAAAAGCGCGGAAAACTAAAGCCGGGATATACGATTCTTGAAGCAACAGCAGGCAACGCAGGTATCGGAATTGCCCTGGCTGCTCTTGGAAAAGGTTATCATGTAATTTTCGCTGTACCAGAAAAATTCTCGGAGGAAAAGCAGATAATTATGCGTGCCTTGGGAGCGGAAATCATTAATACACCTCTTGAAAAAGGAATGCAAGGTGCTTTTGAAAAAGTTGAAGAATTAAAAAAACAGGTTGACCACCCCGTTACACTCAGCCAATTTACAAATAAGGCAAACCCAAAGATTCATTATGAAACAACAGGAAAAGAAATTTATGAGGATTTGGATGGAAATATTGATATTGTCGTTGCCGGCGCAGGGAGCGGCGGAACAATAACGGGGATCGTGAGGTACATAAAGGAAAAAAAGCCGGATATCAAATGTGTGCTCGCCGACCCTTACGGTTCGACTATGGGCGGTGGAATTGCAGGCTGCTATTCAATTGAGGGTATCGGAAATACATTTATGCCTGAAACAATGGATATGTCGCTTGTCGATGAAGTGATTAAAGTAAATGACGGGGACGCAATCAAAGAAGTGAGGTCTTTGGCGGCTCGTGAAGGCATAATTGCCGGTTCCTCATCGGGAGCCGCTCTGTCAGCAGCAAGAAAAGCGGCACAGGAAAGTGGAGGAAATATTGTTGTTATACTTCCCGATCGCGGCGACCGCTATTTCAGTAAGCATTTACTATGACAATGTCTGAGAGGAATGTGGCAATGGACAATTCATGCATAAGTAAAATGAAGATTCCGCCCTGCCTTGAAAATGTTCAAAAGACTTTGCTTTTGCCGCTTTGGGGGCGTGCTGAAGCAAGCCGAATGCAGGAACCCGTTATAGTTGATTTAAAGGCTATTGAACTTATTAACAGCATGGATTATGACTTTACTAAATTTCGTCAGAACCTTGACTTTTTTCATATTATAACACTCGCTGTTCGTGCCCATGAATTTGATTCTCTTATAAACAATTTTCTCAAAAATCATGAAACTGCATCAATTGTTAACATTGGTGCAGGACTTGATACTACATTCAGCAGGATAAGCGGAAGCAACGTGCATTGGTATAATATCGATATGCCAGACGTTATTGAATTAAGAAAAAAACTTATACCTGAAACCACCGAAATGGAGGAAATCCCAAAATCCATGTTTGACGAAAGCTTCGTTTATGATATAAAAGAACCGGATAACACACTTTTTATTATCGGCGGCGTCCTGATGTATTTTGATGAATCAGAAGTCAGAAGATTCTTTGACCTGATTTCCACAAAGTTTAAAGGAGCAGAAGTTGTTTTTGACGTACTTTCCCCCTTCGGTATCCATTATTTCAACAGGCTTCTTAAGAAAACCGGTTTTGATAATGCTCAGATGAAATGGGGTACAAAGAATTACAATGATATCGAATGTTTGAATCAATCACTTAAAATAGTTGAGAGATACCCGTTTTATTCACGTGTCAAAAAAAGAAATACCTGGCCGCTTACGACAAGGTTAAAAATATTTGTTTCAAATCTTCTATCCATGGCCGGTATTGTACATTTGCAAATCAACTAAATTATTTTTCTTAATAAATTGATGCAGGAGGATTATTCAATATGAGTAACAAAGAAATAAAGATAAGCTCACTTCTTATACACGGAGGGATTGACGGCGATGAAAAAACAGGAGCTGTCAGCGTACCTATTTACCAGACGTCCACTTATCGTCAGCAGGGTCTTGGCGAAAATAA
>DATALE010000029.1:0-5229 GCA_036261235.1 Ruminiclostridium sp.
CTTTACCGTCCGGCGTATGTATTCGGTATCCGACGCTTTCCCTGCTGTCGTGCGAGGTAGTAAAGGATGATACGGCCATATCTGCTATTATGGTACTCCCGCCGCTTTTTAATTCTATAAAATTGTTGCTGTCAACTTCCATACTGGCAAGAATGCCGCTTAATGTTCCTGCGTTCGCGTAAACAGGAATTTTATATTTTGAAAGCAAAGTTTTAAGGCCTTTTATGTGGTCGCTGTGTTCGTGGGTTATTAATATCCCCGCTATCTTGTTGATACTCGATCCGATTGAGTCGAGAGCCCTGACGATAGACCTTGTACTGACTCCGGCGTCAACAAGAATAGCAGCGCCGCAGGCAGAAATATAAACGCAATTGCCGCTGCTCCCGCTGAACATGGCGCAGAATTTTGCCATATGTTATTTTCTCCTTAAATAAAGCCGTGCGGCGAACGCGCGGCCTGTAACTCTATATAGTTTTATACTGCCGCGGGAAGATTCGTGGCGTCAGGCAGCTGGATACGCCTTATATCCGCACCGAGAGAAGCAAGCTTTTCATCAACGTTTTCATATCCGCGCTCAATATGCTGAATATCTTCGATTTCAGTGATACCGCGGCACGCAAGGCCAGCAATAAGCAGGGCCGCGCCCGCTCTTAAATCAGTCGCTTTGACGGGTGCGCCTGTCAGATGGTCAACGCCTTCGATGACAGCAATCTTTCCGTCAACCTGAATACTGGCTCCCATTCTTTTTAGCTCATCAACATACCTGAAGCGATTGTCCCAAACACCTTCGGTTATTATGCTTGTGCCGGAAGCAATCGAAAGCAAAACTGCCATTTGCGGCTGCATGTCTGTCGGGAAACCCGGATGGGGCATTGTTTTGATATTGGCGTGGTTCAGGCTGCCATTTGAAATTATATGGATTGAATCATCATACTCCCTGACGTCTATACCCATTTCGATGAGTTTTGCAGATATGGACTCAAGGTGTTTTGGAATTACATTTCTTACGATAACATCTCCGCAAGTAGCCGCGGCGGCAGCCATAAACGTTCCCGCTTCAATCTGGTCGGGAATGATGGAATATGTTACGCCGTGAAGATGCTCGACGCCCCTTATTTTTATAACATCAGTTCCTGCGCCGCGTATATCGGCGCCCATTGAACTTAGGAAATTGGCAAGATCGACGATATGAGGCTCTTTTGCCGCGTTTTCAATGACCGTCAGTCCTTTTGCTTTTACCGCCGCAAGCATGATATTAACAGTAGCTCCGACAGATACAACGTCGAGGTAAATCTGGCTGCCGTGAAGCGCCATCGAATGTGCCTCAACCATACCGTATTCAAGAGAGATTTCCGCTCCGAGCGCTTCAAACCCTTTTATATGCTGATCGATCGGCCTTACCCCAAAATCACAGCCCCCGGGCATTGACACCTGAGCGTGTGAAAAGCGTCCGAGTAAAGAACCCAGAAAGTAGCACGAAGCCCTCATTCTTCTTGCAAGGTCATAGGGGACGACGGGTTGGGTTATATGCGTGCTGTCGATTTCAACAGTAGTCCTGTTGATTTGTTTTACCTTCGCGCCGAGTTTTTTTTAAAATATCGATAATAATAATTACATCGCTGATGTTCGGTATATTTTCAATGCGGCAGGGTGTTTCAGCCAAAATTGTTGCTGGAAGAATTGCCACCGCCGCATTTTTCGCTCCGCTGATTTCAACTTCTCCATGAAGCCTGCAGCCGCCGTTTATGACAAACTTATCCATTATATCGCTCCCACATTTAATTGAGACAGAATTATTATGCCTCTAATTCAATATGAATAATATAAATGACAAAATGAAATTATAAGGCATTTTTGACAATATGAATTAACCGTATTCAAGTTTTTAAACAATTCGAAGCACGTATAACAAAAAAGTACTGGATGAAAAAATTAGGGTATGTAGGTTTTACGGCTTCAATTTTAAACTTCCCGAAACGGCAGATAATTTCTACATTGATTATGTTCATTATTCTGCTAAAAAGTTTACCCGAATATTATACCACACTGATAGATAAAAAACCACCAATACCATTATTTATTGATTACAATTTGAAAACATTAACTGTTATTTTAGATAATTTAGACAGAAATTTTTCATTATATAATTTTAAAATCTACTGGTAAAAATGCACAAACAAAATATAAAACTATTCTATATATAACCGAATAATGTTTTAATACATCATTAAATTATATATAGTTCGGGCTAAACGCCATATGCGTGTGCGATTTTTCGCTTCGTGAAACGCACATACGCAATATATAACATAATAAATTAGCACTGTGCGCCCTACAGATGTATTATACTAATTCCAAATAAACTTAACGCAAGAATTTTAATTTGGAATAAGTATTAAATATTTATTATGTTATATATATTTTTAAATTTAAATTAACTTCTTCAAAATGGGCAGAAAAAATCCCCTGACTTCTTAGTCCGGGGATTTAAAATCAATATTTAAGTGTGCTGACATTAACGTTTTTAAGAACCTTTAAATACTCATCGGCCTCACGTTTTGCTCCAATCGGGTCGTGGTCAAGATAGTTTCCGCATTCACGTTTTTCGGCGCCGGGAATTTTGCCTTCAAAGCCTGCGGTAAATTCGAACGTCTTTCTTATAAGTTCGATAGCCTGCGAATGTTCAATTCCGCGCGTTATAAAATAGAAGCCGGTTCGGCAACCCATTGGTCCGAAATAAATTATATTATCGGACAAGTCGGAACTGCGCAGATATGTTGCAGCAAGATGTTCAATTGTGTGCAGAGCCGCGTTGTGCAGATAGTCCCCGGAGTTCGGAAGTTTAAGGCGCAGGTCGTAAGTTATGATATCTCCGTCGATGCGTGAGATGTACATGCCGCGCTTTAACTTGTCATGGTCAACCTGAAAACTCTGAATAAGTTTAAGCTCCATTTTTCTCTCCTTTGTCATATTTAAAGCCGCGGCTGATTTGTACTTATCCTGATTTCCCAACAAGATATGTAATCACCGCGGCTTTTAGAGGCACAAATTAAAGAATTAGTACCGAAATCACTTTACTTCGTAAGACCAGCCCATGGTATCTTTAGAGTTCCCCCACTGGATACCTGTCAGTTCATTGTAAAGCTTCTGAGAAACAGGACCGATTTTACCGTTGTTGATTTCCATTATCTTGTCGCCCCATTTAAGCTGTCCGATAGGAGAAATAACAGCGGCTGTGCCGGTGCCGAATGCTTCTTCAAGTTTTCCGGCGTCTGCAGCGTCGGCGATTTCCTGAATAGAAATACGGCGTTCGCTGACTTTCATGCCCCAGGACTTCAAAAGCTCAACGCATGATTTACGGGTAATACCGCCGAGAATACTCCCCTGAAGAACAGGAGTGACGATTTCTCCGTTGATTTTGAAGAAAACGTTCATAGTGCCGACTTCTTCAACATATTTGCGTTCAACACCGTCAAGCCACAGAACCTGCGTATAATGCTGCTTTTCGGCTTCGTCCTGAGCCTTGAGCGATGCGGCATAGTTTGCAGCAGTCTTTGCGAAGCCCAAGCCACCGATAACTGCTCTGACATATTTGGTTTCAACATAGATTTTTATTGGATTAAGACCTTCCGGATAATAAGCTCCGACAGGCGAAAGTATTATAATGAAAAGAAAATGACTGGCAGGGTGAACGCCGAGGTGTGCGTCGGTAGAGATAATAAACGGCCTGACATACAAAGATGTTCCTTCTTCGGTTGGAATCCAGTCTTTATCGATACTGATAAGCTTTGAAAGTGCTTCAATAGCAAACTTTTCATCTATCTGAGGTATGCAAAGGCGTTCATTTGACGCGTTGAGACGTGCAAAATTCTGATCAGGTCTGAAAAGCAAAATTCTGCCGTCTTTTGCTCTGTAAACCTTCATGCCTTCAAATACTTCCTGGCCGTAGTGAAGAATCATAGCCGCCGGATCAAGCGAAACAGGTGCATAAGGGACAATGCGGGGATCATGCCATCCTTCGCCGGCGTCATAATTCATAATGAACATATGATCTGTAAAATACTTGCCAAAACCCAGCTTTTTCTGGTCATTCGGTTTTGTTTTCGGTGTCTTGGTAAGCTCAACCGTTATAGTTGACATAGCATTACTTCCTTTTTCAGCTTATTATTATTTTAATTATAGCAGGTTAAAAAACACAATACAAGTATTAAGTAAGATATAACATATGCCGAATTCATTTCCTATATTTTATTTAATACTTGCCCGAATTAGCTAATTGGAGTAAAATAAAAGGTATGCCAAATAGCTTTGGCGCAATTAATTATGTAAAAATGTCTAAGGAAACCAGTTAAATTTTATATAAAAACAACTACTTTCGGAGTGCGATTGAATGATATCATTAAAAAGCATCAGCTCTTCGGCCTCTAACAAAAAAACATATGAACACGGGATAGAGTATTACAACCAGCGCAGGGTTAATAAGATGGATATAGACGCCGACTCCGCGAACGGGACTGTCCGGATATCTGCCGAAGTTATGGGAAGCAAATATCCCTACAGCGTTGAAATCACTCTTGATTCTGACGGACGGCTTATCGACCACTACTGTGACTGCCCCGCTTTCTATTCATTTGAGGGCTGCTGCAAACACACGGTTGCTGTACTTCTGCAGTACTATTACCTTAAAGTAACGGAAGTCCACGCCCCTGTTAATCTTAAAAACTTGAGTGCTACCGATAGTGCCGCGCGTGACATGATTGATTCTTATACAAACCGTATAATAAACAGCACAATATCCGGCACTTCCCTTGAAAAAGTTCATATCATTCCGAAATTGAGATTCGACAGTTTTGACAGACTGGCAATAGAACTTAGTATCGGAACAGACCGCATGTATATTGTAAAAGACCTGATGAAATTTTATCTTGACTTGACTCAGGGCAATGTTGTTGAATACGGTGCAAAATTAAAATTTCTTCATAATAAGAATGCATTTGATGAGAACTCACAGGAAATTTACCGTTTCTTTATGGATAAGTTCCGTGAAACAATGGCATATTCAAGCGTACAGTATTCACTGAAAAGCGATAAGCGCTGCCTTTTTCAAGGGAAGTGCCGGATATTGTGCTGTTTATTATACGGTTTGTATAAGAATCAATCATGTCACGCGCGGCACTATCGGTAGCACTCAAGTTTTTAAGATTAACAGGGGCGTGGACTTCCGTTACT
>DATALE010000031.1:0-2532 GCA_036261235.1 Ruminiclostridium sp.
AAGTATGACATGCTCGAGGACATGTCCCATGTAAGTGCCGGTCGTGAGGCGCTCCAGAAAACCGCCCTCGTATCCCAACCCGCAGCAGTTTGTGCGAAGTCCGGGAAAAGCCGCGAGAAGCCTGTCGTTGAATCCGTCAATATCTTTTGTCGGGATATCTCCGAATTTTCCGATATCCACAACCATTTTCATGATAGGCCTGTGACTGTAAATATTACGTCCGGGGAATATTGTATAATCCCATATCGAGATTTTGTCAGTCTCCATTCTTAAGACGCATAACCTTTCTATCGTTAAAATCAAATCCATACCCTTTTGGAAGGACATGAACCGTTACACCGGTAATCGCAAGAATTTCATTTGGGTTCAGTTCCGAAACATTGGAACTTTTTATGGTTTTGCCGTCAATAATTGTGACTGCGTTGTCTCCGATTATTTCAAAGTGCATATCCGGGAAAAGCTTGATAGCAGTGTTTTCGTCGATTCCTATGCCGAGTACCTCAGGGTTTTCACAAACGCCGCATAAAAGCCGCCCAAATCTGCCTCTCTGGTCAAAATGCTGGTCGATTATGGCACCATTGAACAGCCCGAGCCCGGGCGCCATTTTTAATGTGCATTTTCTGGCGGGTTCATTGTCATTGCCCTGAACAACCATTGTCGAACTCATCACTGAGGCTCCGGCGCTTGTGCCCATAATGATTCCGCCTGATAAATAGAGTTCAATAAGTTCTTTTCCGGCTCGCGTTCCGCCGAGAATACTTGTTATCCTGAGTTGGTCGCCGCCTGTCATAAAGACACAGCGGGAATTTTTTATTGTTTCACAATTTTTTTCATCTTCGGCATCGTCACGCGTGTTGATATTAAGAACCTTGACGTTTCTCACGCCAATTCTCTGAAAAACCTTGGTATAGTCTTGTCCGACTTCATGCGGCAACTCAGTTGCCGTCGTCAGTACGGTCAGCAAATCATCGCCGGAAAGGAGCTGTTTTGCCTGCTTTAAAATTACGCTGTCACCCTTTTTATCCTCAGCGCCGCCGATGATTATCAGAAACCCTTTAGTATTTTCCGACATCAGTTCTCCTCCAAAAAATTGACTATACAGGACGCCCGCCGTCAACCATTAATATTCCCATGCAAAACAGTTTGTCAACATTGTAATTTTTGTCAACGATAAGTATGTCGGCGTCACTGCCCTCCCGCAAAGCACCCTTTTTAGGATATAGCTTCAGAATCCTTGCTACATTTTCAGTAACAAGGCTGAACACCTTTTCGGGCGGCAGCTTTTCGTCATTTATCATGTGCCATAAATCATCATATATAACCTTTATTTTGCCCGCTCCGCCGCCCGGTATGCTGCCGTTGGCGTCGGAGCTTACCGTCACGCGCGATAGTGAAAGTCCGGCGTCAACAAACTTTTTGACAGCTTTCGGGACAGCGATTCCTTCGGTTTCCCCGGCGGTGAAGTCCGTGTTGCCGCCTGCCCGGGACAATTCGAGAGCCTCGCCGAGCAATTCAGGGTTCCTGTTAAGGTGCGTCGGTACAAACATTTCTGAAGGCAAATCATAATTGCTGATTGCGTCTATAACGGGCCTAAGGCCGCCTTTCCCGTCCCCGACATGAATATGAATCACGCCTGCTTTGTCTGAAAGCAGGCCGCCGAGGTGTACCTGAGACGCAAGCTTCGCGATTTCTCCCGCTAACGGTTGTGACGAGCGGTGATCCGATACCGCGATTTCCCCTGCACCGATAATTTTATCAATAAGCACAAGGTCTTTTGTTATGTTGTCCGTAAACGTCAGCGGGGGCATTGAATAACTGCCGGAATAGATAAAAGATGAAATTCCGCCCGCTTCCAGAGATTTTGCTTTGGCAAAAAGGTCGATAAGATTCCTTGTCGTTCCATCAGCGCCGAGCAGGCCGCAGACTGTTGTTACTCCCGATTTAAGTATTTCCCGTATGTCGATTTCCGGAATACGGCTTTTAAAGCCCTGCTCTCCGCCGCCTCCTGTGATATGAACATGCTGGTCGATAATACCGGGAAACGCCATAAGGCCGCCGCAGTCGATTATGTTTTCAATTATATCCGACGGTATTATCTCCCGACAGGGCCTTATTTTTAAAATTTTATCATTGCATATAAGAATATCCTTAACGCCCACAAAACGGGGAGAATAACAATTTAAGTTTTGCAGCAGAGAAAGCATGAAAATCAACTCTTATTCTAAAAAAGCATTCAATCCAATATTATTATGCACAATTAAATTAAACCTGATACAAAAATAAACGGAATTATCCCTTTATGTACTCCTACATAAAATTATACAATTAGTAAATATATTTTACTTGCAATTTTCGTTATGCTGTTGTAAAATAATGGCGAAAGAATATGTAATGGCATAAAACTTACTATATATATATTAGTCAATTGCCTTTGTACTGAATATGATTTGTGCCTTTTTGTTCTTCAATCAAAGATGAAAGAATAGGCAATAGTTTCTCCCATTCTTCATATGAAACATTATTAACGTCTAA
>DATALE010000048.1:0-40749 GCA_036261235.1 Ruminiclostridium sp.
AGCGAAACTTATGTAGCACTTCAAAATAGCGAAGATTTCTTCACTTTATAAATCCCCATCGAAATGCAGTTAATGATAACCGTACTTTCGCATGCGGCATACTGGAATAGTGGGGTTATTTACGATTTCTATTATCTGTCCGCACTCCGCGTTTCACCAAGCTTGTTTGATGGCCCCATCCGTAATCCACCTATCTGAAATATCGTTATTCCAGAGGGCTGCAATTTCATTTGCTCTGGCATTGTACATCAAATTATTGAGCTTCTTCTGAAATTACTTCTTCTTTAGAAATTTTGCTGATTAACTCACTATTTGAGGCAACATTCTCCTGATGATTGCTTCATCTAATTCTTGACTGTATTTCATTGTGTCAGCTCCTTACTTGCGGCACTTTAATACTACCACAAATTCTTTGCTTCTCACAACATCTATCATAACAAGCAAGGCTATATTTTTTTAATCTTGGATATTAATATTACAATCTTACCAAATTATAAAAATTCTCTTTTTTTACTTGACATGATATTGTTAGTATAATATAATTCAATTTAATATGTAAATATTAGTATACTAAAGAATAAGAAGGGATATTGTTGCTTTTTTTTAGATAAAGAATCAAATCTACTTGAAGGTGAATCCTTTGATTATATACTTCAGGATGTAAAATCGCCAAACTTGTTGAGGGATTTATATCCATATAACGAAATTCCCAAGATTGCTTTTAACCACAGAGTCGTCAGACAGGATATGCCAGAGAGCATCTGGATTACTGATACCACTTTCAGAGACGGGCAGCAATCACAAGTCCCTTATACAGTAAAGCAAATTTCGGATTTATTTGATATGTTGCATGATTTAAGCGGACCAAATGGCATAATCCGTCAGTCAGAGTTTTTTGTTTATACAAAGAAAGATAGAGAAGCGGTTGCCAAATGCCTTGAAAAAGGATATAAATTTCCTGAAGTCACCGCATGGATTCGCGCATCTCGGGAAGATTTTCATCTTGCAAAAAATTTGGGCATAAAAGAAGTAGGAATTCTTGTGAGCTGCTCGGACTATCACATTTTCAAAAAATTAAAAATGACAAGGAAACAGGCACTTGAACGATATTTATCAATTGTTTCGATTGCTTTGGAAGAGGGCATACGTCCTCGCTGTCATTTTGAAGATATAACAAGAGCTGATTTTTATGGCTTTGTAGTTCCGTTTGCTAAGGCACTAATGAAATTATCAAAAGAATCCGGAATTCCAATAAAAATACGTGCATGTGATACTCTGGGATTTGGAACTCCATATACAGGAGTTACTATGCCACGCAGTGTGCCTGGAATTATTAGCGGACTGAAGCGCTTGGCAAAAGTCCCTTCTGAACAAATTGAATGGCATGGTCACAACGATTTTTATAAGGCTGTGACGAATGCTTCAACTGCATGGCTATATGGCGCCTCGGCAGTAAATTGTTCATTACTCGGAATTGGTGAACGAACCGGAAATGTTCCACTTGAGGCGATGGTTTTTGAATACGCATCGCTGCGCGGTACCCTTGACGGAATGAATACAAAGGTAATATCAAAGATAGCGAATTATTTTGAAAATGAAATTGGTTATGAAATTCCGCCAATGACACCGTTTGTCGGCAAAAATTTCAATTGTACTAAGGCTGGAATTCATGCCGACGGGCTTTTAAAGGACGAGGAAATTTACAATATTTTTGATACAGATATTATTTTGGACCGTCCGGTAAAGGTTGAAGTCAGCAAAACTTCCGGATTAGCGGGTGTGGCATTCTGGTATAACAGCAGATATGGAGAAAGCTTGGATAAAAACTCACCTATTATTATACATATAAAAGAATGGATAGATAAGCAGTATGAAGATGGCCGAGAAACTTCAATCAGCGATAGCGAGCTTGAAAGTCTTGCCACTGGGTTTAAGTCAAAAGTCATAATTTAAATTAGTGCAAATTAAATAAAGTATTGAATAAACACTGCAATGTGCGTATGTATACAAAACCAACAAGTACTCATGTGAATTTTGGGAACAACTAATAGACCTATGTTTTAGTTTGTTTACATCTAAAGAGGTATTTGCTTGTGGCTTTTTGTTCTGATTGCGTACGTTGTAGTGTTCTTACTAAATTATCTAAAATATTGATACAATATAGGCAGGCAAAGAAATGGACAGGAATATAGAAATTTAAAATGACTATGCAACTTTGAACATACCGATAGAACAACACAATGAGCCTCGTGTTTTTTGAATACTTCATCGTATTCCGAGTCTTATATAAACATAACGGGCATGATAACCACTCGAATTCGACTGTGATTATCATACCCGTTTACGTTAACATTAATTTTGTGCGTTCATTGTTTACATTTTATCTTGTTTGATTATTAACTTCAACGCCTCAACTGCCGCTTTTACCGCAATACCGGTATCTAATGAATCCGGGTTATCAAGTCCCGCGGCTGCGCGCTCCTGATTCCATACGCAGGAAAGTACCGCTCCCGCTCTTGCCCCAAGGCAAGCCGCCGCGGAAAATAACGCCGCGCACTCCATTTCGCTTGCAAGTGCCCCTGCTTTAATCCATGCACGCCATTTATACTCGAGTTCCGGACCGACCGGCATTCGGGACGGTTCATGCTGTCCATAAAATGAATCTTTGCTCTGAACAACTCCGGTGTGATATTTTAATTTCAGGTTTTTTGCTGTCATTACAAGCGCCGAAGCGATCTCGAAAGCAGGAACCGCAGGAAACTCAATCGGTATATACTCCCGTGATGTCCCCTCCATGCGTATTGCTCCGGTCGGTATAATAAGATCACCGCCGCAGACATTCGTCTGCATTCCGCCGCAAGTTCCAACTCTTATAAACGTATTAACTCCGAGGACAGACAGTTCTTCCATTGCGATCGACGCGGAGGGACCACCTATTCCGGTTGATGTGACAAGAACATTTTCTCCGCTCAGATTTCCGCTGTAAGTTGTGAATTCCCTGTTCTGCGCCACTTTATGCGGGTTTTCAAGAAGTGCGGCGATTTTTTCAACTCTTCCCGGGTCACCCGGAAGAATTGCATAACGTGCGGAGCAATCTTTCTCAATTTCAAGATGATAGATGCGCTCTTTCATATGCTGCGGATTAACCGCTCCATCTCCTTTATTTCACGGAAATTCAGAACATTCTTTTGTGGTAAAGCAGTATGCCAGCCGACAACATTCCCACCGCCGAGATAAGTATCGGAAAAACGAAAGGCGTTTTATTTATCCCTACAACGTTCATTCCATAGAACCCGAATACGGCAAGAGGAACAGATATCAAAACCAAAACAGTTATAAGCTGCTTCAGCACATGATTAAGATTATTAGCCCTGACTGTTGAAAACGCGTTTATTGTTCCTGACAAAACACGCGAATAGATACCGGACATATCCACCGCCTGTTTTATCTCGATAAGTACATCTTCGAGCAAATCGTGCTCATCGTTATTCAGCCGTATTACTCTCCCGCGCAGAATCTTCTCCAATGTGATTTCACTTGCTTTCAAAGAGGCTGAAAAATATATAAGGGATTTCTCAAGACCGAACAATTGAACCAGTTCTTTATTGCGCAGCGTTCCGTAAAGCTGATTTTCAATAAAGCCCGCTATTTTTTTGATCTGGCGCAGATATTGTATAAACCGAACAGACATTCTCATAAGAATTTGCAGTACAAACCTTGTTTTCTGAGCAGTCTGCACATTTTTTATAAGTCCCTCGGAAAAATCTGATATGATTGTATTCTGCCTTGTACAAACGGTTATTATGAAGCGGTCGGTTATTATAATGCTCATCGGAACAACCGAGTAGCTGACTGTATTCTCGTGCTTCTGTGCGAGCGGAACTCCAATAAGTATCATCGTGCCGTTTGAGCCTGTTTCAATACGCGACGCCTCTTCTTCGTCCAGCGCCGCCCGCAGATAATCAATTCCTACACTTGCATCGGCAGAAAGGCGAAACAGTTCCTGTTCTGTCGGCGCGACAACATTAATCCAGCAATTTTCCTGTGAACCGTCAACGCGGCACAGCTTATCACCGTCTGTCTTGAAATACTCTATCACAAAGACACACTCCCCCTGTTGGAACGTGTCTTAACAGCATTAACAGAAGTTGAAACCGCCGTCGACGCGCTCCAAACGCAATATGTTATTTCGTAAATTACTGCCTCCCGGGTCGCCCACGGTATTTTCACCTCAGCTTGGCAAATGTAAATTTCGCCGGTAATCCGACGTATTCGCACAGATAATTATATCACAAAGACAGCCTTTTGCAAGCAAAATTATGGATTTTCGACTAAATGGATTGTTTATTGCAAGTTTTCGCTCTCTTATCTCAGTTTTGCTCTCTCAATCGTGCAATTTAATATCTTTTAAATGCTATATTATACGCAAAAAAATAACTCCGTCTTTCACGGAGTTAAAAGAGTTCATTATAGTTATAATTATTTTGTCATATCCGTTCCAAACCATTTTTTGGATATCGATTTGCTTGTTCCATCGGCTGTCATTTCATCAAGCGCTTTTTCAAGAGTATCACGAAGCCGGGCGTCGTTTCTCCTTACCGCAACAGCATAACTTTGTTTTGAAAGAGGTGTGCCTAATATTCTATACTGCTCTGCGTGTTCTAATATTTTATTGTCAGCATAACTTAAATCGATTGCCAAAGCGTCAATTTTATTTTTATCGAGCGTGATAAATGCTGAGATTGGGTCGTTCAATTTTGTTTCATGCGCCGATTCTGAACCTGACGTCAATGAAGATTGCAACAATGATTTTTCGGCAGCGGACTTCGAAACCGCTCCAATGTTTTTGCACTTCAGATCATCTGATTTTTCAATTTTCGAAACAGATTCAACAACTATTACCTGGCTGTCTTTTATGTAATCTCTTGTAAAAAGCATAGTTTTTCGGTTCTCGCTGTTGGATTCTATCTTTCCCCAGAGTACATCAACGCCCTGAGCTGTAAAATTCTTTGATTTTTCGCTCATATCGACATATTTAAAGTTAATCTGCATACCCATACGACGTCCCGCTTCACGGGAAAGCTCTACAATAAAGCCGTCGGGCGCTCCGCCTTCTCCACGGAAGCTAAGCGGAATATCATTTTTTGATATGCCTACCGTTAGGCTCTTTTGACTGCTGCAGCCGCTTGCGGTCAGTAACAGCGCCGCCGTTAATACAGCGAACACACTTTTTAAACTTTTACGCATTTTTATCCATCCCCATGATGTTCGCTCGTCTAATAAAAAAGGTGCACCGACAAGCTCTCCCCATTGTTTGACAAGGGTTCGCTTGTCCATATGCACCTTATTCGCATTTATCTCGAAGACTTTTATTTCCTGCGATTAAATATACTCATTATATCAAAATACTCATCGTCTGCCGGAGTATGCGGCACTGCTGTGTGAGCCGGTGTCGCTGTGCGTTTTTCCGACGGCTGAGCAGAAGCAGCCGCAGCGGCTGTCCTTGCGCTTTTTGCCTGCTGAAACGCTGTCTTTGCTGCCGGGGATTCACCCTTCGGAATATCGTCAAACCCTGTGGCAATAACTGAAACGACCATCTCGTCGCCCAGATTGTCATTGAACGTTGTACCCCAGATAATTGTCGCGCTCGGGTCAGCCTCATCGGTAATCATAGACGCCGCGAGTTCAACCTCGTCCAAACCGATTTCCGGTGAAGACATAACATTGATTATTACGCCGCGGGCACCTTTAATGGAAGTTTCAAGCAGCGGGCTTGAAATAGCCATGCGTGCAGCTTCCTCCGCCTTGTCTTTCCCTGTGCCGTGGCCCACTCCCATATGAGCATAACCCGCGTCTTTCATAACTGCGGTGATATCGGCAAAATCAAGGTTAACAAGTCCCGGCAGTTTGATAAGATCTGAAATACTTTGAACTCCCTGCCTTAAGACATCGTCGGCAACGGCAAAAGCGTTCGCAAGTGTAATTTTCTGTTCGGAAACAAGCTTTAAGCGTTCATTAGGTATTACAACAAGCGAATCCACATGTTCTCTTAATGCGGTTATTCCAAGCTCAGCCTGCTGCATGCGGCGGTTGCCCTCAAACCTGAACGGTTTTGTAACAATGCCGACTGTAAGTATTCCGAGTTCCTTCGCGACAGAAGCAACAACCGGAGCCGCACCTGTGCCGGTTCCGCCGCCCATTCCTGCCGTAATAAAGACCATATGTGTTCCTTTTAAGGCATCCGCCAACTCGTCTTTACTCTCTTCAGCAGCGCGCTGGCCCTTTTCGGGATTTGCGCCTGCACCCTGTCCGCGTGTCAGTTTTTCGCCTATGACTATTTTATGAGTAGCCTGTGAAAGGGCAAGTGCCTGCTTGTCCGTGTTTATCGCAATAAATTCAACGCCCTTAACGTCAGAACCAATCATCCTGTTGACGGCATTATTCCCGCCGCCGCCAACTCCTACGACTTTTATCTGAACGATGCTGTCAAATTCTTTATCAAGTTCAAAAGCCATTTTTCGTTGCCTCCCCAATATTATGAGCAGCTTAAAATAATTATAACATGAATTATTACTTTATTCCATAATCAATGCATAAGTATTTTATCTTTTTTTTAGCTGCTATTCAATATATCTTTTTAGATATTGACAAATTTTGTTATGATTAATGATTTTTATTGTACCAGCAGTACATTTATTGTCAATTAGGACTAAAAGTATATCGCTTGTTCTGCGCTGAAACGTCAAGTGTGCCTTTATCCGATGGCTGAATTTTGTGTTTTATTATTGCAGCAGCGTCCGTTAGCTTTTTATCAGCTTCGGTAATAGTCCCAATTACAATTGTGATCCGTGAATCATAAACTACAGACAGCTGATAACTGTCGCCGATATTATAACCGGTTACTTTGCTTATCTGAGCCTCCTTTACCGCAGACGATAGTTCTTTAATAGCCGTCTGTTCCCTGCCGTCCTGAAATTTTACTGTTGAGCCGGGTTCGAATTTCAGCGCCTTTACCCCGCCCAGCGTAATCAGATTTTTATATTTTCCTATATCCTTTGTTAACCCGAGCGCTTTTAGACTTCCATCAATCAGCGCATACTGATTTTCGAAGCTGAAAACGTATTCCGGTGAATCCTCAATTACTTCAATATTTACAGTTGAGGGCAGTTTTATACTGATTTTTGCATCAGAAATATAGGGCAGAATGGTACGAAGACCGGCGACAACTTTGGTTTTATTTATACTCAAAAGATTTGTATCGTGGGTTATGCCGCTCGCCTTTTCTATCTGTTCGGCGCTGTATTGCGATTTCCCGCTGATTTTTATACTGTTGACCTTCAGAAACACCGCCGCACATATGGCAGCAGCACAAAGTGCGATAACAAGAAGCAGTAAAAAATACGCGAATTTTGACGGTTTTCTTTTTTTTCTGCGTTTTCTCTGTCCTTTGTTTTGTTCCTCCCGCATTTTTACCTCCTGTTTTCAAATCCTTTTTATATCCGCCCCAACTTTTTCAAGTTGTTTTTCGATTGAAGAATAACCCCTGTCAATATGGCGCAGGCCTGTAATCGTTGTCTGTCCTTCCGCAGCAAGCGCGGCAACAACCAAAGCCGCACCTCCCCGCAAATCGGTTGATTCGACAGGTGCGCCGAAAAGCTTTTTTACTCCTTCGACAATCGCCACTTTGCCTTCGATTTTAATTTTTGCGCCGAGCCTTATAAGCTCTGACGCGTGTTTATAACGATTTTCAAAGATATTTTCAATAAAAATACTGGTACCGGACGCTACTGATGCCATTGCCATAACCGGAGCCTGCGCATCTGTTGGAAAGCCAGGGTAGGGCATTGTGCGGATATTCTTAACCGGATACAGCTTTCCCGGCCTCTTGATTTTTAATATGTCTCCTTCTGTTTCAATAACGCATCCTGCTTCTTTAAAAACGGGTATTACAGGATTAAGATGTGATACGCTAACTCCTTTTAAAGTCAATTCCCCACCGGTTATCGCCGCGGCTGCCATATATGTTGCCGCGACTATCCTATCGGGCATAACGCTGTAATCACACCCGTGAAGCGATTCGACGCCTTCTATAGTTATAACACTTTCGCCTGCGCCCTTTATCTTCGCACCGCACTGACAAAGGAAGTTCGCAAGATCCATAATTTCCGGTTCGCGTGCGGCGTTTACTATAATCGTTGTTCCCACCGCGTTGACCGAAGCAAGCAGTATGTTTTCGGTAGCTCCGACGCTTGGAAAAGACAGAACGATACTGGTTCCGTGCAGCTTACCGAATGTATGGCAGTTAAGCCAGCCGTGGTCTTCTTCAATAATCACGCCGAGCTGCCTTAATGCGGACAAATGCAAATCAATAGGCCGCGGACCCAGCTCGCAGCCACCCGGAAACGAAATTCTGGCGCGCCCCAGTTTTGAGCATATAGCTCCCAAAAAAACAATTGAGGAGCGCATCTCTCTCATAAGTTTGTCAGGTATATCAAATTTATCGGCATATTGTGGGTCGATTTCTATGTCTTCACCGTCTTTTTTTACTTCGCACCCCAGATATCTTAAAATACTGCACGATGCTTCTACGTCTGATAGTTCCGGACAGTTATGTATAACGCTCGGAGAATCACACAGCAGTGTCGATATGAGTATAGGCAGTGCGCTGTTTTTGGCTCCCTGAATTTGCAGCTCGCCGCGCACAGTACGGCCGCCATTCACTATTAGTCTTGACATTGTTACGCACCCTTTCAAGCCTTGGGGCTGCTCATACCCCTGCAATCCCATACTATGCTTGAATGCAGCGCAACGTTCTAAATGAAAAAGTCTCATATTTTTTAAACATCTTTTCTGTCGGGCCCAACCTTAATTTTTGAAAGTGTGGGCAATTAATGGGCATCAGATCAAAAGCTATGTCTGCTCTACGCTGGAAAAACGTGACACTGAGAGAATAATCCCCATTTGGAACAGCAGCATGACAAGTGAAGAGCCGCCATAGCTGAAAAACGGAAGGCTGATGCCTGTGTTAGGAATTGTGTTTGTAACAACAGCAATATTAAGCAGAGCCTGGACACCGACCTGAATGGTCAATCCAACCGCAAGAATAGCGCCGAATTTATCCGGCGATTTCATTGCGATCACGAATCCGCGCCAAACCAGAAGCGCAAACAACAGAATTACAATCGTAGCCCCGATAAATCCAAGTTCCTCGCAGACAATCGCAAAAACAAAATCGTTTTGCGGCTCGGATATATAAAGATACTTCTGCCTTGAATTTCCAAGACCCAGACCCATCAATCCGCCGGAACCGATACCATAAAGCGACTGGAGCGTCTGCCAGCCGTTTCCTGTCGGGTCACTGTATGGGTCAAGCCAGAATTTGAGCCGGACTTTCGCATAATTTATTGCGTTTGTAAATATAACTATTCCCGCAACAGCAGCCCCGGCGACGCCGAATCCCCCAACAAACCACTTGACAGGCGTTCCGCCGATGAGCATTAATGAAAAACCGATCAACAGAATCAAAACCGTTCCCGATACATGCGGTTCCTTCAGCATCAAAAGCGCAATGCTTGCAAGTATTGCAAGGAAGGGCAAGACTCCGTATTTCACTGTTTTCATTTTGTTGTAGTTTTTCGAGATCAAATGAGCAAATACCAAAATTACTGCAAACTTCGCTATTTCGGAAGGCTGAAAGTTAATCGGGCCGATATACAGCCACCTGTGAATATTCTTATCGTTATGCGGATTTGTGAAAAGTACAACTGTCAAAAACAAATAACTGGCACCAAGTACCGGATATGCAATCTTGTGCAGCCAGTGATAGTCGATTCTTGAAACGATCAGCATTACGACTATTCCTAAAACAGCCCATTCCGCCTGCTTTCTTATGAAAAAGAAACTGTCCTGCCCCATCTTGTAATAAGCATAAGCATAACTTGCCGAAAACATCATCACAAGGCCGAGCATTAGAATAATCATAACCAACACAAAAAACGGCAGGTCAAAACCGCCTTTGAAAAGCCGCCTTTTTTTCGCGGTAACCGTGGTGTTTTTCTTGTCTCTGACTGATGCCACTAATAAGCCTCCTTTTCACAGGACGATTTCCGGGGCTATTTTATCATATAAGCCAGCCAAGCTACACCTGCTATCGAAAAAACGATTGTCACGCAGGTAAAAACCGTTACAATTTTGACTTCGCTCCAGCCGGACATTTCAAAATGATGGTGAATAGGCGCCATTTTGAAAACCCTTTTTCCTGTTGACTTGAATGATATAACCTGAATAATGTCCGACATGGTTTCAACTATATATATAATTCCAAACGGAATCAGAAGAAGCGGCTGGTCGATTCCAAAAGCTATAGCGCAAATGAGCCCGCCGAGAAATAGTGAACCAGTGTCGCCCATAAATATTTTTGCAGGATGAAAATTCCAGATAAGGAATCCGAGGCATCCTCCGGCAAGCGCCGCCGCAACCGCGGCAAAGGCTGTACTCATCATAATTTTCGCTGAAAGCATGAGCGCAAGAGCAACAACGGTTGTCACTGAAGCCGCAAGACCGTCAACGCCGTCGGTAAGGTTAACTGAATTCACTGTGCCGACAATTATAAACAAAGCGACAGGCCAAAACGCTATTCCAAGATTCAGCGTAATATTTGTAAACGGAACCATCATTGATGTTCCCCTCAGCCCCGTCACAAACTCAAGAACAAGGAATATCACAGCGGCAAACACCTGCAAAAGGAATTTTTGCTTTGCCGTGAGCCCGAGGTTGCGTTTTTTGACAACTTTTATATAATCATCTGAAAAGCCGATAAAGCCGAACATCAGTGCCATGAGTACTCCGTAAATAAGCCTGCTTCTCTCGTTATCACGCATCTGGAACATAAAGTCGCCGGCAAAAATAAGGATTACCGCGACAGATATAACGATTCCGATGATAAACATTAGCCCGCCCATGACCGGAGTTCCCTGCTTTGATTTATGCCATACCGGCCCGATTTCCTTTATACTCTGGCCGTATTTGAGCTTTCTTAAATATGGAATCAATACAATTCCCAAAGCTGAAGTAACTGCGAATGACAAAACGGCAGCAACTACCGCGCCCATGCCTGTCATTTATTTTTCCACCCTTCATAAACCGCCTTTACGGTTTCCTCCAATTTCATTCCTCTGCTGCCCTTGAAAATCACGGTATCCCCAGACTTTAACAAGTCCAGAATTGCCTGATTCAAGTCCTTTTTATCTTCAAAAAAGCAGCTTTTGCCTCCGCCGCCTGCGCTGTCGTAACCGTCGCATATATATTTTGCGTCTTTGCCGTAACAAAGAAGCAGATCAACGTCTGCCTGTGCCGCAGCCCTGCCTACGTTAAAATGAGCATCGTGCGATTGCTCACCGAGTTCGAGCATATCCGCAAGGACAGCGGCACAGCGTCCGCTTTTGACGGCGCGGAGAACGTTAAATGCCGCCTTCATTGAGTCAGGACTTGCGTTATAGCAGTCCTCGATAAATGTAACTCCGGCAATTTTTTCGATTTTCTGCCTCATTCCGGTCGGTCTGTAGGAAGCAAGTCCGGCGGCAATCGAACGCGGGTCAACCTTTAGTTTCATTCCGACGCAGAAAGCCGCGAGGGCATTGTATATGTTATGTTCTCCCGGTACAGGCATGTATGCGTGAACAATCCCGCCGGGAAAGTTGATATCAAATTCAGAACCGGAAGCGGCTATCTTGATATTATTTGCAAATATACCGCTTCGGTTATTGATTCCATAAACAGAAATATCAATCGGGAGTTTCCCTTTTGCTTCGCTTATAAATCCGCTCAGCAAATCGTCGTCGCCGTTGAGAACAAGTTCTCCGTTCGATTTCATTCCATCGATTATCTCAAGTTTTGCTTTCAATATATTTTCACGCGAACCGAGTTTTCCAATGTGTGAAATTCCAATGTTTGTTATTACACTGATATCCGGTTTTGCTACTCTTGACAAACGGGATATCTCGCCGAAACCGCTCATTCCCATCTCGAATATTGACGCGCCGTAGCTTTTATCCAACCCGAAAACGGTCATCGGCATACCTATTTCGTTGTTGAGGTTGCCCTCGTTTTTATGAGTCTTGTATTTCTGTGATAAGACTGAATATATCGTATCTTTTGTAGAGGTTTTTCCGACGCTTCCGGTGACGCCTATGACAGGAACGGAGAACAGCATTCTATAGCTTTGAGCGAGGTGTAAAAGGGCCGTATGGGTGTCTTTTACTATGATAACAGGACGGGCGGCATTTTCAATTGGCTTTTCCGAAACAGCCGCATAAGCCCCCTTCTGAAAGGCCGCCTGAATAAAGTCATGTCCGTCAAAATTCTCACCTTTCAGCGCGATAAACAGGCTTCCGGGTGTGATTTTTCTGGTATCGGTAGTAATTGATGAAATCTTTATGTTAAAGCATTCTCTTCCGAGCCTGCCCCCAGTTGCGTTAAGTATAAATCCGAGTGAGATTTTCTCCATTTTTAACCCCCGAGTCAATTGGCTTCGTATTATTTATCCGTATGAGCTGTATTGTCAATCCATATCTTTAAGTATTTCAGCCACAACTTCCCGTTCGTCAAAATGTATGCGGCCGGTCGGCAGTATCTGATAGTCCTCATGACCTTTTCCGGCTAAAACAATGCAGTCGTCTTTCCGGGCATTCTTTATCGCGTATTCTATTGCTTCGCGTCTGTTCGTTATGGTTATATAAGGCGTTGTGCTTTGTTCAAGCCCCGCGAGAATATCTTTGATTATCACGTCGGCGTCTTCCGTCCTCGGATTATCCGATGTTATGACGAGAAAGTCGGCATTATCCGCTGCAGTTTTGCCCATTTTGGGCCTTTTCCCCTTGTCGCGGTCACCGCCGCAGCCAAAAAGTGCGACAACTCTGCCCCTGGCAAAGCCTTTCACCGCCCTGAGAATTTTTTCAAGGCCGTCCGGAGTATGGGCGTAATCAATTATAATTGAAAAGTCCCTTCCTGTCGGCACAACTTCGATCCGTCCCTTAACGCCTTTAAAATCGGTAAGAGCGCTTATTGCTTTCTCTTCTCCGACACCTATTGATACCGCGCAGGCAACCGCGCCCAGCGTGTTATATACTGAAAAGGCGCCCGGAAGCGCAGCATTAATTTTGCCGGAAACCCGACCTTTCAAATCATAGGTGATTCCGTCGGGGCGATATATTATGTTTTCCGCCCGATAGTCGGCACTTTTGTCATTTATGCCATACGTAACCGTTTTACACGGCGCTTCTTTCAGTATCTTTTCGGCGTATGGATCATCGGAATTTATAACGCCGATTTCACTCATTTCAAACAATTTCTGTTTTGCTTTCAGGTAATTTTCCATCGTCTTGTGGAAATCGAGATGATCCTGTGTGAGATTCGTAAAAACTCCGCATATAAATTTCAGCCCTTCGACACGCTTTTGAGCAAGTGCATGGGATGATACCTCCATAATGCAGTACTCGCAGCCATCGTCCGCCATTGTCCGCAGAAGGCTCTGGAGCTCGTAAGGCTCCGGCGTTGTGTAGTGGGCAGGGAGTTCCCGATTGCCGGACATATTCTTTATTGTCCCGATAAGCCCCGTTTTGTGTCCGCTGTGTTCAAGAATATGTTTTATGATGGTAGTAACAGTCGTCTTTCCGTTTGTCCCCGTTACGCCAATCAGTTTGAGTTTCGACGCAGGGCTGCCGAAAAAATTTGCGCACGCTTTGGAATACGCCGAATGGGAATCCGGTACAATGATATGCGGTACTAAGGCACCCGTTTCCCTCTCGGAAATTATTGCGGCGCACCCGGATTCCGCGGCGTTTTTGGCGTAATTATGGCCGTCTGTCTTTTCACCTTTAATGCAGACAAAAACAGTGCCCGGGCCTGCCTTGCGGGAATCCGAAGTGATTCCGGTTATTTCTATATCAGGTATTTCACCTTTATATTCAATTCCATACAGAAATTCTGATAAGTTCATAAAAATAATACTCCTGTTCCGCCTTCGAGAACGGCTTATTAAATCATTGACAGATTACGCTTAACACATACGATTTACTACTGCACCTTCACGTCCTCGTTCCTGAACTGAACGGTAATTACAGTTCCCGGTGAGACCTTGCTCCCCGCGGCAGGATTTTGTGCAAATGCTTTGACCCCGCTGTCGGAAAGCCCGTTGCCGACGAGTTCTATGTTAAGGTTCTGGTTTACAATGGCATTGTTTGCCTGAGAAACCGTAAGTCCGGTGACATTCGGTACGGTAATTGTATCCTGAACCTGTGCGTTATCTGTATAAAGTATTACTTTGCCTCCGCGCGGAATCGGACGGCCTGTTTCCGGTACCTGAGCCGTAACCTTCGCTCCGCTGCCGATTACCACCTGATTTAACTTATCATTTTTCAGTTGGGACTCAGCGTCCTGTGTACTCATTCCTACAAGGTTAGGAGTTTTGACATCCAGTTTTTCCTGTTCTTCAGCCGTATACTGCGGTTCAACACCTAGGTAGGGCAGAACTTCCGACATTATCTTGCCGAGAACCGGAGCCGTTATAACGCCGCCGAAATTGATTGCCGCGTGCGGCTCATCAAATAGTACCAGTACAGCTATCTGCGGGTCGTCGGCAGGCGCTATGCCTACCATTGAGCAGACAAGAGCATCACTGTTCGCACCTTTTTCAAGTTTCTGAGCTGTACCCGTTTTTCCGCCTATGCGGTAACCTGCGACGTAAGCGTTGTTACCTGTTCCTTCTTCGACTTCCTTTTCCATCATCGTGCACATTTCCTTTGACGTTTCTTCAGAAATGACCTGACGTTTTTCGGTTGTGCCAAACGTTTTGACTATATTATTATTCTGGTCAAGCTGCTCTTTTACAATATGCGGCTGAACAAGCTTTCCGCCGTTCGCCACAGCGGAAACCGCGGATATAAGCTGAATCGGAGTAATCTTATTGGACTGTCCGAATGATACGGAAGCAAGCTCGACCGGCCCCATTTTGCTTTCAGAAAGGCTGATACTGTCCGCCTCGCCGGGCAGGTCTATGCCCGTTTTCTGGGTAAGCCCAAACGCTGTGATGTATTTATAAAGGCGGTTTACGCCGAGCGCCTGACCGACCTTTATGAAAACGACGTTGCAGGAATTTTCAAAGCCCTGGAGGAAGGTCTGATGTCCGTGGCCGCCGCGTTTCCAGCAGTGGAAATCCGTCCCAGCAACATTTATGCTGCCCGGGTCGTCAAACTCGTCAGTCTCCTTTACCACTCCCTCGTTGAGGGCGGCGGCAGCCGTTATGATTTTGAAGGTTGAACCGGGTTCATAGGGATTAGTGATCGCATTGTTGCGCCACTGATCCTGCTGCGCAAGGCTTTTCTGCGTTTTTTGCTCGTCACCGGACAGTGCCGCTATCTTTTGCTGAACTGTCGGATTCGCAATTTCAAAAGGATTATTTGGGTCAAACGACGGCTGTGACGACATTGCAAGGATTTCACCGGTCTTTACGTCCATAACAATACCCGTGACACCGACGCCGACATTATTGTCAACATATGCGCTTTGAAGATTTTTCTCAAGGTAGTGCTGAACCACCTCGTCGATAGTCAGAACAATGCTCGTTCCGTCCTTTGCTTCTACCCTGTCTTGAAAATCGTAGGGCATATCCGTGCCTTTTGCATTTTTTGCTGTAACTACCCGTCCGTTTACGCCTTTCAAAACGCTGTTGTAATACGCCTCAACACCGGCAAGGCCCTGATTATCCGAGCCTGTGAATCCGATTAACTGTGACGCAAAATTATTGAACGGGTAATACCTCTTGCTGTCCTCTACAATTCCTATACATGAAAGTTTATTATCTTTTGCAAAATTTCTGACCAGAGTTGCAACGTCGTTTTCAACCTTTTTTGCTATCACGACATAGCTCGTTTTCTTTGAAATTTTACTATATACCGTTTTTTCATCAAGGTTTAATATTTTCGCAAGTCCGGTGGATATTTTAGTTAATTTTTCTTCAACCGTACCATCTTTATCAGCTTTTATGTAAGAGGGAGAAACGTAAACGTCCCAAACAGTAGCACTTTGCGCAAGGGGCTTCATATTTCTGTCGTAAATTGTTCCCCTGTTTGCGGTTATTGTCGTAACGCTTAGCTGCTGGCTCAACGCCTTTTGCTGATAAAAGTTGCCGTCAACGAACTGGAGCTTGACAAGTCTTCCAATAAGAACAGTAAAGCCCAGAACAAATAAAAATGCGAGTACAAAAGTCATTTTCTTTTTCATTGAAAGACTTGGGCTTATCATCGGAAAACCTCCCCGGCAAAACTAATATCGTACGAGTTGTTACTTTTTATAAAATCTATTTAAGAATCACGCGAAGTATTCCTCAACAGAGCTAATTACATTCTGAAAAAAGCCTTCGATACTGTTATTGCCGCCGAGAATCTGTACTTTGTCTTGATTTGTAAGCTGTACATACTGTATCTGATAAGACTGCGTTTTAACAAGTCCCAGATTATTTACCGCATAATCCTCAACCTTTGACATTGACATGCGCGCTTCAAGCTTAGAATTGAGGCTTACCTGTTCGCTTTTTGCTGTATCAAGCTGTTTTTCCATCTTTGCCGCCTGATCGTTTATCTGCGTAATTTTAATGTTGCCGACCATAATACTGCCGAGTGACATCATAACAAACAGGCTTATAAAAACCCATTTTACTACTTCTAAAGGCTTGACCTTCTGCCGTTTGGCCGTCTTTTTTCCCGCAGATGCTTTTTTCTTTTGTTCAATTTGAGGTTCCTGAGGCAATTCGACTGGAGCAAAACGCGAAAAATCATATGCCGTGTTCGATTTGTTGTAATTCATAATATATGGCCATCCTTTCTCACTGAGCCGGGAGTTTTATTCACTTAGGGCGGCTTGCCGACGAATTCTCATCCTCGCAGTTTTGCGGTGACAGGACAAAACTCCTGTTTGAAAGATTTATCCTTCAAACTTTTACCTCCATGCCTTTTGTAAACCTTTTTGTTAATTATAATTTTTCACAAAATCTTAACCTTGCGCTTCGGCTTCTGGGATTTTCCGCAATTTCCTGAGGTGAAGGTTCGACGCCTTTTTTCTTCGGTATTTTTACTTTCGGCTTGTGTCCGCAGACGCATACAGGAAAATCAGGAGGGCATATGCAGCCCTGAGCCCAGCTCAAAAACCGCTGTTTCACCATTCTGTCCTCAAGCGACTGAAAGGTTATAACCGCAAGCCTTCCGCCCGGTGAAAGCATTGAAAGCGCATCGTCCAAAAGCGCACCCAGTTCTTCAAGTTCACCGTTGACGGCGATTCTCAGCGCCTGAAAAGTTCTGCGCGCCGGATGAGGCCCGCTCCTCCGGGCCGCCGCCGGAATCGCTGATTTTATGATATCTGATAATTCAAATGTTGTTTCAATCGGTTTTTTCCCGCGTTCCGAGACAATAAGTGACGCGATCCGCGGCGCGAACTTTTCTTCGCCGTATTCCCTGAATATTCTTGCAAGTTCTTCGAAAGGCGCTGTATTTACAATGTCCCGCGCTGAGATTCCGCTTTTTGACATGCGCATATCAAGCGGAGCGTCAAAATTATAAGAAAATCCGCGTTCAGGTACATCAAACTGATATGATGAAACGCCGAGGTCAAGCAAAATTCCGTCCACGGCGGTGATTTCAAGTTCATTGAGAATCTGCGACAGCCTTGAAAAATTCGAATGACTAAGAGTAACCTTGTCTTTATATGGTTTAAGCCGCTCCCCCGCGGCCTTTATTGCGTCCGGGTCACGGTCGACCGCGATAAGCCTTCCGGCTTCGAGGTAAGAAGCAATTTCAAACGAATGTCCGCCTCCGCCCGCGGTACCGTCAACATAGATCCCATCGGGTTTTATTTGAAGCGCTTCAATACTTTCAGAAAGCAAAACACTTAAATGATTAAAATTTTCCATTTTATTCTCCAACCGTTTTTTAAAATCCGAGCTCGTCCATAGCCTCTGCAACAGACTGCGGTGTTATACTCGAACACATCTCGTCCCATTTTGCCTTGTCCCAAATTTCAACACGGTTGGACGCTCCGATAATCATTGCGTCTTTTGTAAGCGCTGCATAATTTCTAAGGCTTTGAGGAATAAGCACACGCCCCTGCTTGTCCGCTTCAAGTTCAGCCGCTCCGGCAAAGAAAAACCTTTGCAGGTTGCGGGCTTTTGAAAGGGGAAGCGCACTGATTTTTTCTTCGAGCAGTTTCCATTCGGTGATCGAATAGACAAAAAGGCAGTTGTCAAGACCCTTGGCGGCAATGAAATGTTCGCCAAGTTCTTCCCTGAAGCGCGCAGGCATAAATACACGCCCTTTGGGGTCAACGTTATGTTGATATTCGCCTATCAGCATAATTAAAGCCTTTCCGTGAATTTTATTCACCACTCTGCTCCACTTTAAACCACTTATTTAATTATAATCACAAAAAGGAAAAAATTCAAGGCGTTAATATTGGAAATTTATAATAATCGCGGAAAGTTTTCTTACATGTGAAATCTAAATAATGTATTTTAATGTTTTTTCGAATTTTTCACAAATGTGCAAAAAAATGCGCATATCACATGAAGTGATATGCGTCCATTTATATGCTGTTCAAAGTCAGATTTTCTGCGGCGTCTTGAGAGCCTGTCTTGCCTGCTTTATTTCGTTGAGCGCCTCAACGATTCTTTCCTGGGATTGCAGCAAAAGGTGATCGGAAAAATCAGCCGCCGCTTTCTTCATTTCCTTTGATTTTGTCTGCGCGTCGGAAAGCAGCGCGTTTGCCTTTTCCTGAGCCTGCCTTACAATTTCATCGTTCGAGACCATTGCCTTCGCCTTGTTTTCAGCGTTCTTAATGATTTCCTCTGCCTCAAGCTTAGCATTCTTTATGATTTCCATTCGGTCGGCGACGATAGCTTTTGCCTGCGGAATTTCTTTTGGCATGTTGAGCCGCATATCGTCGATTATTTCCCTTACTTTTTCAGCGTCAAGAACACAGCGTCCGCCTGAAAGCGGCAGTCCCCATGCTTTATCGACCATATCGTCCAATTTATCAAGAAGCTCATCCATTCTCATTTTAAATCACCCTTCCTTTGTCAGTTTGGCGGAGATATCCTTCGCAAGACCTTCCGGTACAAACGGTGTAATATTCCTACCGTGT
This sequence comes from Ruminiclostridium sp., assembly GCA_036261235.1. Lineage (GTDB taxonomy): Bacteria > Bacillota > Clostridia > Oscillospirales > Ethanoligenentaceae > Ruminiclostridium_D. Next base: position 19,186 of record DATALE010000048.1, read on the forward strand.
TTAGCGACTTCTCGCACCATGCTTGAACTCAAAAACATGCAGTCAATACTCGCCGGCAGAAAAATAGTCTCAACTCCGGGAGTCAGCGACATATTGGTAAGAGCCATCTGAAACTCATACTCAAAGTCGGACATAACCCTGAGGCCTTTTACCACGGCTGTTGCTTTTCTCAAAGCCGTATAATCGGCCAGCAGCCCTTCGTATGTATCAATTTCCACATTCTTTAGTGAAGCTGTCGCGCGTTTTAACAAATCAACGCGTTCCTCTGCTGTGAACGTAGGTTTTTTCGAAGAATTGACCATAACAACGACTATTACCTTGTCAAACAAAGCCGTTGCTCTTTTTATAACATCAAGATGACCGAGTGTTACGGGATCAAAACTGCCCGGACATACCGCGGTTGTCATCAATCAAACACTTCCCTGTTCTTTTCTGTATACTGCAAGACTGGTTTTGCCATAATCACCGTGCCGCACAAGTTTAAAGTCCCCGGCGTTTTCAGGAAGTTTGTCCATCTTTGCGGCTTCACAGATAATCACGCCGGCGTCGGACATATGCTGAGCGGTGAGAGGCAGGACTTTTTCAATAAGGCCTTTGCTGTAAGGCGGGTCAATAAATACGATGTCAAACACGCCTTTTGTGTGCATAAGAAACTGTTCAACATCGCCCGCCGCGACGCTTGAATTTGCCGCCAGCCCTGTATGCAAAAGATTCTCACGGATAACTTTAACTGCCTGCGGGTTCGCATCGACAAAAGTCGCGTGTTTTGCGCCGCGGCTCAAAGCCTCGATGCCGAGCTGTCCGCTTCCGGCAAAAAGGTCAAGCGCGTTTCTGCCTTCTATTTCAAACTGGATTATGCTGAATTCAGCTTCTTTGACTCTTTCGGCTGTCGGCCTTGTTTCCATGCCCTCAAGCGTCTGAATTCTCATACCCCGGGCTATGCCTGTTATAACTCTCATGGAAGTCCTCCGCTGTTTGTTCATTATTCGACTATTATAACCGAATGTTTTAATACATTCTTCGATTATATATAGTTCAGGCGCATATGCAATATACAACACAATAAATCAGCGCTGAGCGCCCTACAGTTATATTAAATAACTAATATGATATTATGTTATATATAAATGGTATAAGCTCTTTTTTGTATATTAAATATTATCATACGTTACGACATTATTGTCAACATTCTTTTCTAAGGAACTAATTTGACCCTATAATTTCAGTATGCCCAGCATTGCTTTTTTTAAAAATCCGCTATTTGTTATTTTTAAGCCATTCAAAAAGCATTGATGCCGCCGGCTTTGTCATTCCGGGCGCTTTTGCGAGTTCTTCTTCCGTCGCGTTTCTGATTTTCTCCATAGTCTTAAAATGTTTCATCAGCGATTTTGCCCTGCCTTCGCCGATACCCGGGATTTGGGTCAGACGGGAGGAAAATGCTTTGTGCCCCTGCGTTTTGTGATGATAAGAAATGGCAAAACGATGAACCTCATCCTGAATCTGCGAAACGAGCGTGAAGACGCTGCGGGACTCATTGATTGCGATTTCCCCACCGTTTGCCGCTATCGCCCTTGTTCTGTGTTTATCGTCCTTGACCATTCCGAACAGTGGTATGTCGAAACCGTATTCTTCGAGTACAGGCCTTACCGCGCCGACGTGTCCCCGCCCGCCGTCAAGCAGAATAAGGTCGGGAATCTTTGAAAAACCGCTTTTTGCAGTCTCACCGCTGTCGACAGCTTCTCTCAGTCTTGCGAGCCTGCGCCCGACTACTTCCCTCATGCATGCATAGTCATCCTGCCCGTCAACGGTTTTTATTGAGAATTTGCGGTAGGCACTTTTGAGAGGCCTTCCGCCTTCAAAAACCACCATTCCGGCGACGACACCCGTCCCGGCAGTATTTGAAATATCATAAGACTCAATGTATTCCGGACGGCGAGATAATCCCAGTAGGTTTCCCAGCTCGTCGAGCACTTTCTCGGATTTTTCCGGGCGCTGAGACAGCCTGCCGATTTTTTCTTGCGCGTTGTTTTTAACCATTGCCGCAAGGGCAGCCTGTTCACCTTTTTGCGGAATCGTTATACTTACTTTTCGTCCGGCTGCTTTTGTCAGATATTCTTCAAGCAGCGCTTTATCCTCGGTTTCCCCGTCAAGAGTGACGCGTGCAGGCGGCAGTTTTGCGGGTGAATAGTACCGCCTTAAAAACTCCGCGCGCGCGGCCTTTTCATCCGCGATAAAATCAAGCAGATAACTTTCTCTATCCGTCAGTCTGCCTGAGCGGATAATGAAAACCTCAAAATCGGTGTTGCATCCGTCGCTTGCAAGGGCTATTACATCCTGCTCCTCGACCTTTGACGCAACAACCTTCTGCCTTTCGCGGATTTTCTTAATCGCGGTTATGCGGTCACGGATTCTGGCGGCTTTTTCAAATTCAAGGTTTTCCGCAAGATTCTCCATCCTGGCTGTAAGTTCCTTGATGATCTTGTCATAACCACCTTTGAGGAACGATACGGCGCTTTCTACACATTCCCTGTATTCTTCGTTTGTCATACGTCCCCTGCAAGGTGCGCAGCACTGGTGAATGAAATAGTTCAGGCACGGTCGGCCGCGTCCGATATCTTTTTCAAAGTTTCGGCTGCATGTGGGAAGCGAGAATGCCTTGATTGCCTCGTCTACCGCTTCTTTGACAGCAAACGAACTGATATAAGGCCCAAGATAAAGCGCGCCGTCTTCTTCTTTTTTCTTAGCAGATTCTATTCTGGGCCACTTCTCGTTCATTGTAATCCTGATGTAACTATATCCCTTATCGTCTTTTAAAAGTATATTGTACTTTGGCTTATGCTGCTTTATGAGGCTGCATTCAAGAACAAGCGCCTCAAATTCGCTGTCCGTGATAATGTAGTCAAAATGGTCTACATGCTCAACCATTTTTCGCACTTTGCCCTCGTGATGGTCAAACCGAAGAAAATACTGGCTGACCCTGCGGCGAAGCGCTTTTGCCTTGCCGATGTAAATAATATGTCCCGACGCGTCTTTCATGATGTAAACGCCGGGTTCAAAGGGCAGCCCGCGTGATTTGTCCTGCAATTCCTTTAGTTTTTCACTATTCATAGGATTCTCCTGTGTTTACAAAAAGCGACACCGTGCAATAAAAGCACGGTGTCGCATAATATTAATCCTGTTATGCACAATCAGTCGGCAAAACCGGACTGAACAAGCTTCACCAGACTGTCTATAGCCTCTTCTTCGTCTGTTCCATCAGCTATTATGCGTATTTTGGTATTTCCAACAATACCGAGCGACAGAACGCCAAGCAGGCTCTTGGCATTTACCCTGCGTTCTTCTTTTTCCACCCAGATTGAAGATTTGAACTCATTTGCCTTCTGAATAAAAAAAAGTAGCGGGTCTTGCATGTAAACCTACCTGATTCTGGACAACAACCTCTTTAACTAACATTATTATCGCTCCCAAACGTTCGAATGTCCATCGGATTATTAATAGCATACTAAATTCCCGGGATTTAGTCAACATCATGTGGTGTCTAAAATAATCCACACCGCTTATTTTGTATGGATAAACTATAAACGATTGTTCATTTTCGGGGTTTTTGTGCAAATTAATTATTAATTTTTTACAAAATTAACGAAGTTCATTCATATTACCAGTCAATATGTTCTGTGTTTTCAAATAACGCTCTTTTTTTTAATTTTTGTCAGTTTCAGCGCATATTTCACCCATGATTTTCAAATCTTCGCGAGAAAATTCGGTTTTTCTGAGCATGTCAGGCCGCCTTTTCATAGTCCTTTGCAGCGCGTTACGGCGTCTCCATTTGGCGATATTTGCCGAGTGTCCGCTAAGCAGCACCTGAGGAACGCTTTTTCCGTTATAAACCGGGGGACGCGTATACTGCGGATATTCCAGCAAACCCGAAAAATGGCTCTCTTCTGTAAAACATTCCTCACCGGAAAGAACACCGGGCAAAAGCCTTGAGATTGCGTCCGCAACCATCAGTGCCGGAAGTTCGCCGCCCGTCAGCACAAAATCACCGACAGAGATTTCTTCGTCAACAATCTCTTCGATTACCCTTTCGTCGACTCCCTCATAGTGCCCGCACAGAATCGCTATGTTATCCATTTTCGACAGTCTCAAAGCTGTACTCTGATTGAAAACACTGCCCTGCGGTGACATGTAAATGCAATAAGGGCGTGAATTCGTTTCACTGCATACCGACTTAAAGCACTCCGCAATAGGCTCGGGCTGCATAATCATTCCGGCCCCGCCGCCGTAGGTGTAATCGTCGACACGGCGGTGCTTGTCCTTTGTGAAACTGCGGATATCGTGGCATTTTATTTCGACAAACCCGCTTTTCCTTGCTCTGCCGACAATGCTCTCGCTGAGATACGATTCGCACATATCAGGGAAAAGCGTCATTATATCAATCCGCATCTTCAAACAGTCCTTTTATCGGGGTTATCAGCATTTTTCCGCTGTCGATGTCAACAGTTTTCACTACGTCCTTTATTGCCGGAATCCATGTCTCCCGCCCGTCTTTGTCGACACGGTATATATCATTTGCGCCAGTTCTGCCGACTTCGCTGAGCGTGCCGTATTCCTTTCCGATTTCAGCGTCGATAACAGCAAGTCCCAGAAGATCCTGCTCAAAGTATGAGCCTTCAGGAAGCTCGACCCACTGACGGTCAATAAAAATCACTTTTTTAATAATCTTTATTGAGTCATCTATATTGTCGACGCCCTCGAATTTTATTATTGCGACAGACTTATTGATTTTTACTGATTCTGCCCTTTTAAAAGTTTCTCCCCCGTCAAAATAAAACCCCTCAAAACCTTTAAGAAAATCGGGCGAATCACACCACGGGTTGACACGGACTTCGCCGTTAAGCCCGTGAGTTCCTACGATCTGTCCTGTTTCAAGAAAACGTTTTTGCATAAAATCCCCCAGGTTGTTTTCGTGTCGAAATCCGCGAAAATATAATAATCTGGGGAAAGCACATTATACCGGCCGTCATAAGAAAAAAGCTGAAATTCTTCGCAAAAGGTATAGGCCTTTTGCGAGAATCAACTTTTATTTCTTACGAGGTTAGTATTAAGCTTTCCCCAGATTTTTCGGGTCAATCGATTTCGACCGCGATTTTTTGACTCTGCCGGTTCGCAACAGCGCGCATAACAGTGCGTATCGCTTTGGCGATTCTTCCCTGTTTGCCTATTACCCTGCCCATATCGCCCTCGGCGACATGGAGGTGATAGACAATCGTGCCGTCTTCTGCCGGTTCGTCGGCTGTAACGGTGACGCCGTCAGGATTTTCTACAAGCCCTTTTGCAAGAGCAATCAGTAATTCCTGCATCTTAAGACCATCCTTTCACAGGTTGGCAGTTTGAAAACATGTTTTCAAACTCTTGTACCCTCCGTGTGCAATTAAAGCACGTTTTTGTCCTTTAAAAGTGCTTTAACGGTATCGGTCGGCTGAGCGCCGTTTTCGATCCATTTCTTGGCCTTTTCTTCATCAACCTTAACAACTGCCGGTTTCTCAAGAGGATTGTAGTAACCAATCTCCTCGATAAAACGTCCGTTGGACGGATATCTTGAATCCGCGACAACTATGCGGTAAAAAGGAGCCTTTTTCTTACCCATGCGGCGAAGTCTTATTTTAACTGCCATCTGTTTCACCTCCTAACATTGGTACTCTGCTGAACAGAGCTTTGAATATTACATATGGAAGAATGGGTGCTTTTTCATTTTGCCTTTCATTCCGCCCATTTGCTTCATAAGTTTGCGCGCGTCGTTGAATCTTTTAAGAAGCTGATTGACATCCTCAACCCTTGTGCCGCTGCCCGCGGCAATTCGCCTTTTGCGCGAAGCATTGATTATTTCCGGTTTTTCGCGTTCTTTTTGGGTCATCGAGGTAATGATAGCCTCAATGCGCAGAAACTGCCTTTCATCGACATCCACATCCTTGAGCTGATTTCCAACACCCGGAAGCATCTCAAGCATGGACTTGATTGAACCCATTTTGCGAACCTGCCTGAGGTTTTCAAGGAAATCGCTCAGGTCAATTCCGTTGTTCTTAATCTTTTTCGCGAGTTCAGCGGCTTTTTTTGTATCAACCTGCTGCTGTGCTTTGTCAATCAATGTCAAAACGTCGCCCATACCGAGAATTCTGGATGCCATTCGGTCAGGATAAAACGGTTCGAGCTCATCGAGTTTTTCGCCCATACCTACAAGTTTTATCGGCTTTCCTGTTACTGCCCGGACTGAAAGCGCGGCGCCGCCTCTTGTATCGCCGTCGAGCTTCGTAAGTATAACTCCGTCGATTCCCAGCGCCTCATTGAACGCTGAAGCAACATTTACTGCATCCTGTCCCGTCATCGCGTCAACAACGAGCAGTATCTCGTTCGGCTCAATTTTTTCTTTTATATTTTTCAGCTCGTCCATCAGTTCGGTATCGACATGCAGACGGCCGGCGGTATCAACAATTACAAAATCGTTCCCGTGCTCTTTTGCGTGGTTAACAGCCGCTTTTGATATTTTAACTGGGTCGCCCTGCCCCATTTCAAAAACAGGCACACCTGCTTTTTCACCGACAACCTGCAGCTGCTTTATCGCAGCGGGACGGTAAACATCGCAGGCAACAAGCAGAGGACGTTTTCCCTGCTTCTTGAACATTGCAGCAAGTTTTGCGGCATGGGTCGTTTTGCCTGAGCCCTGAAGCCCGCAAAGGAGAACCACTGTAGGCGGTTTTGAGGCAAATTTAATCTTGCTCTGCTCTCCGCCCATCAAAGAGGTTAATTCCTCGTTGACAATTTTTATTATCTGCTGCGCAGGAGTAAGGCTTTCAAGGACCTCTGCTCCCACAGCGCGTTCAGTTACTTTCGCTGTGAATTCCTTTGCAATTTTAAAGTTAACGTCAGCTTCGAGCAGGGCAAGGCGCACTTCGCGCATGCCTTCTTTAACATCCTGCTCGGTCAGTTTGCCTTTTGAACGTAATCTTTTAAAGGCTGCCGACAGCTTGTCGGCGAGACCCTCGAATGCCACGGCAACCCCTCCAGGTTTTTAAAGTTATTCACACAAAGAGTCGGCGTCAGACTGAATTTTAATCGCAAGCTCACCGATTTCCTTTGAAAAACGGTAGCTCGCGTTGATTTCCTGAATTTTCGCCGCCGCTGAGCTTATTTTCCGAAGCACTTCCTGCCGACTTGAGAAACGCGAGACGAGCTTTAGTTTCTGCTCCATTTCCCGCAAGGTCACTTCTCCCCGTTTGATGCAGTCACGCACTCCCTGCCTTGTTATCTTGGCGGTTTCGGCGATTTCGGAAAGCGACAAATCCTCGTCGTAATATAATTCGATGACTTCCCTCTGCTTTTGTGTGAGAATTTCTCCGTAAAAGTCCATTAAAAGGGACACCGATAGGTCTTTTTCATACATTGCGGTTCCCTCCCCGAGGTATGTAAAGCAAATTTACTTTACAAGTTGATATTATAAAGCAAAAGTTAAGTCATGTCAAGGCTTTTCTGCCGACATAATTCTTCTTTTATCTTTCAGAATATCTTATCCGTTGGTGTCAATAAAAACCTTCTTATATATGTTGCAGGTGAAATAAAAACATAAAATAATATTGACGGAAAATAATATGTAATAAAGAATTTGTTGAATGTAAACTATAAATTATATAAAAGGCTTTAAGCAACAAAAAAGCACTTCAAAAAAAGCGGCTCTGGCTTATTAGAGCAGTACCAAACTGAAACTTTGACTTCTCGTTTGATTAACGCTGGTGTCAACAAATTATTGCAGATAATTTGAATAAATAAGATAAAAAAGAGTGTATTTATTGACGGCACTCTACAAATATGATATAAATGTATTGGGATTTTGACGGAAAAAATAAAGTGTCATCGTGACGGAGGCCTCATATGAACCCTGTTTTCGCTCTCCAAAAAATAAACAGCTGGTGGAAAACAAAAGAGGTTAATCCTGACTTGCTGCACAAACGCATACGCAGCGAGTTTATGGACATTTTAAAAAGTCTCGGCGACAAAAGGATAACAAATATTGTTGGACCCTGCGGCGTCGGAAAAACTTCGCTTCTATACAGCGCGATTAACCATCTTCTTAAATCCCAGATTCCGCCGGAGCGAATCTTATATTTCAGCGGAGATGAGATGACGCTGTTCGGGGAGCACCGTTCTGTGGGAAGCCTCCTCGAAATTTATGCCACTGATATTCTGCATGAAAATCTTTTCAGTTTCGGCGAGCCTGTTTTTATTTTTATCGACGATATTGAATTTATTGAGGATTGGAAAATATATTTACTCAACTATCTTGACAAAACGGTAAACATCAAATTTTTTATTGCGCAGACATATTCGGCTGACAACATACTTCCTGAAGAATCTGAAATAAAGATTTCCGTACTTCCGCTTACACTGCCCCAATTTACGGAATTTTATTTTGCATATAAATTGCCGGATCTTGACCTTGTCAAATATAAAAACCTTATACCCGAAGCGTCCTTTTTTAAAAACACACTGGAATATTATAACGAACTTTCTTCAAATATATACGCGCTCAGGGAGTATAAGCCATACAAATCGCAGATAGTTAATGATTATCTGCTCGGCGGAGGTTATCCCGCGTTTTTTTCTGTGGGCGATATTTCAAAATGGCAGGAGCAGCTTTTGAACCTGACAAACATTTCGCTGTTTCGTGATATCGGCGCTATGGGCGGCATAAAAACCCCGCACAAGCTGAAACGGCTCTTGTATATAATTGCTGAGCAAGGTGAAAACGAGCAATCATTCGGCAAAATCGGACGTTCGCTTTATGTTGACACTTCAACTATAATCGGTTATATATCAAGTCTCGTCGGCGGTGGATATGCAGGTGTCGCGGAAAACTTTTCGCCGGAATCCGGAAGAGAGGGCCGGATTGTCCGAAAAAACAAGCGGCTTTACATCTATGATGTCGGTATGGCGAACGCTTTAAGGCGCGACATCTCAATTACCGAGAATTTTAGTTTTTATATTAAGAGCGCATTTCTGTTCATGGCGCGCAAGTTTGCGATAGACAGCGAAGCCAGCGTTTATTTCTGGAAAAGCGGCAGTCGGGATGTTGACATCGTGGTCAGCGCAAAAGATTATCTTCTGCCTGTCTCAATTTGCTTTCAGAATGAAAATCTTGAACGGTCAGCAAAGAATCTGAAAGCTTTTATGAGGAGTTACGGAGTTAAAAACGCGGTCCTGATCACACGGGATTTAATCAAAAGTGACAAAGGCATAATTTATATTCCTTACTGGATGTTTTAATTTTTTGTTTAAAATGTTTTCTTTTTAATATATAATTATATTATCGGAAATCTCATAATTAACAAGATGAAAGGATCTTTATGGAAGCGGTAGTTTCATTCTTTAAAAAGCCAATTGTCAAAAGGCTGCTTATTCTGGCGTTTATCGGCGTTGTCATTTATTTTATGCGCAGTATGATAACCTTGTTTTTACTCACGTTTATTTTTATTTATCTCGCAAACGCAGCCCAGAAATTCATTTACTCGCGTATACACAAGTACATCCCGGTAAAACGTTCCTTTGTAGTTATATTTATTTACCTTCTGGTGCTCTCGATCGTGATAATTGCTCTTTGCATTTATATTCCGCAGATAGTCGCGCAGACTATTGAACTCACAAAGCTGATCACAAGTTCAGTTAAAACGATGATGAGCGAAAAATCCACCGGCAATGAAATGCTGGACAGCCTGCTCGTTCAAGTACAGGGAATCGATTTTGAGAAATATATCGAAAAAGGCGGCAACTATCTTGTAACCTTTATCAGCAATATCGGTACGCTCGGTTTTGATGTTTTTATGTCTATAATTCTCAGCCTGTTTTTTATGCTTCAAAAAGCCCGTGTTTATACTTTTGTCGGAAAATTCAAAACAAGCAAAATCTCCTGGCTTTATGAAGAACTCAGTTTCTTCGGTCTGAAGTTTACGAACACTTTCGGCAAGGTTTTGCAGACACAGATACTTATTGCTTTTATTAACAGTATTCTATCAATGATAATGTTGTCGTTACTTCGCTTCCCGAGCATACTCGGGCTTGGCGTTATGATTTTTATTTTAGGAATCATTCCGGTCGCCGGCGTTTTTATTTCGCTTATTCCGCTTACAATTATCGCGTTTTCAATCGGCGGATGGAAACATGTAATTTATGTCATTGTTATGATTGCAATTCTCCATGCCCTTGAAAGCTATATCCTTAATCCGAAACTGATGTCTGAAAAGACAAACCTTCCTATTTTCTTCACATTTCTCATTCTGACGGTTTCAGGACATTTCTTCGGCGCGTGGGGAATGCTTGTCGGTGTTCCTGTATTTGTATTTATACTTGATGTTCTCGACGTAAATATTGCTGACGTCAAAAAGAAAATTAAGATTAAGGCAAAACCCAATTCTGAAAAACACATTCAATAATTTTGAACACCGCAAATTTTTATTACCTCTATTTCAAAATATTAGCCGTAATATAACCATTGAATATAAGGATAATAATTTTGCGGTATTTTACCGCGGCGTAAATTTTTATGAAATGGGTGATTTTCATGCCAAAGAAAAAAATTTCGCCGAAAACTCAGCATATTAAGGAAACGACAAGAAAACCGAAAGGCGCTTTTAAAAAAGCGCCTCACAGTCCTAAATAGTTTATCCGGTTTTAATGAGCGGGCGAAACGCCCGCTCATAATTATTTAAAAGTCGATTCCGGCGGCATCAAGAGCACCGCGCATTATCTCCCCTGCTTTTCCGTTTATTTTAAGATGTGCCGATGTATCATAGGGCGTTATATCCCTGTTGATTATAACAGAGTTTTCGCCTTTAAAATACCTTATAAAACCTGCCGCGGGATATACCGCAAGACTGGTTCCCATAACCAAAAGCATGTCGGCCCGTGAAATTTCCGAAGCGGCTTTTTCCATAACTTCAGCACTTAGCGGTTCTTCATATAGAACCACATCCGGTCTCACAATTCCGCCGCACTTTTTACATTTCGGTACTCCTTCTTCGCTCAAAACAAATTCAAGGCTGTACTTTTCACCGCACCCTGTACAGTAATTTCTATAAAGGCTTCCGTGAAGTTCACAGACATTCTTATTCCCGGCCTTTGAATGAAGCCCGTCGATGTTCTGTGTCACGACTGCCAGAAGCTTTCCGCATTTTTCGAGCGCAGCAAGACTTTTATGAGCATCGTTCGGCTGAGCGTCAGGAAACACCAGAAACCGGCGAAGATAATCAAAGAAAATATCGGGGCGGCTTTTAAAAAAGCTGTGCGACAAAAGGACTTCCGCCGGTTGTCCATATTCTTTTTCGATAGTTTCGTAAACCCCTTTGGACGACCTGAAATCCGGAATATTGCTTTCGGTGGAAACTCCCGCGCCCGTGAAAGCAACGATTTTTTCAGAATTTTTAATCAAAGCAGCCAACGCTGAAATTTTATCTTTATCACCATTCACCCGTCATCACACCTTTTTGTTAATTATCTCTTATTATATCACACTATATATGACCGAATAATGTTTTAATACATCATTCGGTCATATATAGTTCGGGCTAAACGCCATATGCGTGTGCGATTTTTCGCTTCGCAAAACGCACATACGCAATATATAACAAAATAAATCAGCATCGTGCGCCCTACAGATATATTAAACATTTATTATGTTATATATAAAATTGTGCCGCCCCATCATCAATAATCCGGAGTTAAAACTAAGAAAATTGTTGCTACTTTATGCTTATTATGTTATACTCGCTTTATAAGAACGTCATTCCCTGTTTTCATTTCGGCACTTCCAGGAGGCACAAATGACACGTCCAAACAAACAGGATCTCATTTTTGAGTTTATTGAAGAAGAATATAAAAAGAACGGCTATTCCCCGTCGATTGGAGAAATAGCTGTTCATCTTGGCCTTAGCGCGAAATCAAACGTACACCGCCAGCTTCAAAAGTTGGTTTCGGACGGACGGCTTCAAAACCTCGGCGGCCGTTATGTTCCTGCCGAACTTGTTGAGGACGAAGAGTCGAAAGCTGTTATGGTTCCGTTGTTAGGAAGAGTCGCCGCGGGTATTCCGATAACCGCGGTTGAAAACCATGACGGATATGTCGCTTATGTTCCGCGTTTCGGCGACGGCAATGATTTATTCGCGTTGACAATCAAAGGCGATTCGATGATAAATGTCGGGATCTTTGACGGGGACGCTGTTATTGTTGAGAAAACACCTATCGCGGAAAACGGTGAAATCGCAGTAGTTCTTGTCGGGGACGAGGCAACTGTCAAAACCTTTTATCGTGAAAACGGTCATTTTCGGCTTCAGCCGGAAAATCCCGATTATGAGCCCATTATTGTCGAAAACGCGGCAATTCTGGGTCGGGTTGTTGCGAGTATTCACTACTTTAAAAATCGCAGGCTGATAAATCCGATGTGCTGAGACTCTCATATAAATATTTAAAATCAAATATACTTATATAAAATCAAAGGGAGTGATAAGCAGTGATAATTACAACAACCAACGGCATTGAAGGCAAGCATATACTTGAATACAAGGGTATTGTTTTCGGAGAAGTCGTTTCGGGTGTAAATTTCGTTAAGGACTTTGCCGCAGGGCTTACAAATTTTTTCGGCGGACGTTCAGGTTCATATGAAGAGGAACTTGTCGAGGCTCGTGAAAGCGCGATAAAGGAAATGTCCGGCCGCGCTTCATCTCTCGGGGCAAACGCTGTTGTCGGCGCAAAGGTTGACTACGAGGTTCTGGGCCAGGGCAACATGCTCATGGTAAACGCGTCAGGTACGGCGGTTTTAACGGACTGATAAATTTTTTTGCATAGAGGTAGGAATTCGGTTGTCATTTCTTGAAATTCGGAATTTTTCCTTTGAATATGCTCTTTCGGATAAAAAATCCCTGTTCGAAATCAATCTTAAAATTGAGGATGGGGATTTCCTTGTATTGTTCGGGCCGTCAGGCTGCGGCAAAACTACTCTTCTGCGGCAGCTCAAGCCTGAACTTACCCCGGCGGGAAAATCTTCCGGAACAGTTCTGATGGACGGAATAAAATTAAGCTTAAACAGTACCAAAACTATTGCCGGTAAAATCGGTTTTGTTATGCAAAGCCCTGAAAGTCAGATCGTAACCGATGCTGTCTGGCATGAGCTGGCTTTCGGACTTGAAAACCTGGGCGAGGACACACTTACTATTCGGCGCCGTGTTGCAGAAATGGCAAGTTTTTTTGGAATCGGCTCATGGTTTCATAAAAAAACAAATGAACTATCGGGCGGTCAGAAACAGATTCTAAACCTTGCATCGATTCTTGTCATGCAGCCAAAACTTCTACTGCTAGACGAGCCGACTTCGCAGCTTGACCCTATCTCCGCCCGTGAATTTATCGACATGGTTTCGCGGCTGAACCGCGAACTCGGCATCACCGTTATCATGAGTGAACACAGGCTTGAGGACGTCCTGCCGCTTGCTAATAAAGTAATTATGATGGAATCCGGTCGCATAAAGTATCAAACAACGCCCGAACTTCTGCCAAAAATATTGATTCATAACGGTGACTGCGGCGCACTTGAAAGCCTGCCGGCGGCAGCGAGAATTTTTGCAGCATACAAAGATTTTTCCAAATGTCCGCTGACGGTTAAAGAAGGGCGCAGGGCAATTTTATCATTAAATAAAAATATTGAGAAGCAAACTGAATTTACCAGTACTTTTTTACCTTCATGCGGTGAAACGGCAATCGAATGCCGCGATGTTTTTTTCAAATACCAGAAAAGCTCTCCGGATATACTTAACGGACTTTCGTTTTCCGCCCGTTTCGGCGAGTTCTGCTGTCTAATGGGTGAAAACGGCAGCGGAAAATCTACTCTTCTTCAAATACTTGCAGGTGTTTTGCGCCCTCAGCGCGGTAAGGTTGTTTTAAACGGACGGAATATTAAAACATTTTCCGGCAGAGAGCTGTATTATAACAATATCGGGATTCTGCCCCAAAACCCAAAATCGGTTTTTTTGCGCGATACTCTGTGCGGTAACTTAAACGACTTGAAAATTGCAGAAAAACTCGGTTTGACGGAACTTCTTGACAGGCACCCGTATGACCTAAGCGGAGGAGAACAGCAAAAAGCGGCTTTTGCACGCATACTTGAGCAGAAACCGCGGATTCTGCTGCTGGACGAGCCTTCAAAAGGACTGGACGCGCAGGCGAAACATGAAATGGCAGGTATTCTTCTTGAACTTTGCAAAAACGGAGCATGCATTATAGCAAGCACGCATGACATGGAATTTGCCGCAAATTTTGCGAGCCGCTGTGTACTTTTGTTTGACGGGATTATTGCAAGTGAGGGCAATGCAAGAGAATTTTTCGGCGGCAACAATTTTTATACCACAGCCGCAAACCGAATTGCAAGGGATATCTGCCCGGACGCCATTACCTGCGAGGATGTGATAAAGCTTTGCGGTTATTAAAAAACAGCGTTTTCACTGCCGCCGCTATATATATACTTTTGATGGTTCTCCTAATCTTTACGGCACTTCATGCAAAGGGAAATTACGCATTAACAAGTATCATATTCATTATTCTGATGCTCATACCATTTTTCATGTCGTTTGAAAACAGGCGGCCCCAAGCACGCGAGCTTGTTCCGATAGCCATTCTTTCAACTACGGCGGCCCTTGGAAGAGTCGCGTTTGCAGCGATACCTGACGTAAAGCCTACCTCAGCAATAGTAATTATCACCGGGCTTTCCTTCGGCCCGCAGGCAGGTTTTATTACAGGTGCAACAGCAGCGCTCGCCTCAAATATTTTTTTCGGGCAGGGTCCTTATACTCCATGGCAGATGTTTGCCTGGGGAATGATGGGCTTTTTGTCCGGATTGCTCGGGAAATTATTAAATGGCAGAGTGCCGATCTGCATTTTCGGTTTTCTTTGCAGCTTTCTTTACGGCTGGATAATGGATATGTGGCAGGTTTTGGGGTTTGTTAATCCTATAAACTTTAAATCAGTTTTTTTAACCTTTGCCGCGAGCTTCTATTTCGATCTGACACACGCCCTTTCAACCACGGCATTCCTCCTTCTGCTTGCAAAACCGTGGACAAAAATACTAACCAGAGTTAAAACCAAATATGGCCTTATGAATCATATTGGTGGGCAGCTGCCAGATTAAAAATTTGGTGCCGAATCCGGTCGGCTGATGATTGCTTGACTTTTAAGAAACAATATGATAACCTTTTAAATTGTACATAAACTAAAATTAAATAGGACAGTTCGTGACCATCCTGTCCCTAAATAAAACTACGGATTTAACTGCCTTTTGTGAAGGCAGCTCTGGATGGTACTTAAATATTAAGTTTAAGTGCCGTTTTTTTTGCTTAGTTTTGCAGTGGATGAGGGCACGGGCATGAGAGGAAGAATATCATTGAAAAAAAATATTCGCTTTCTGACAACAGCCGCAGTAATAGCCGCGCTTTACGCAGCGCTCACCTATGCCTTTGCATTTATGAGCTACGGCCCTGTTCAGTTCCGCGTTGCAGAAATACTAACCGTTTTGCCTTTCTTTACCCCCGCCGCTATACCTGGGCTCGCCATCGGCTGCCTTTTATCCAATATTGCAAGCCCCCTCGGGCCTATTGATATAATCGTCGGCACGAGCGCTACTCTTATCGCCGCCCTGCTTTCGCGTAAAATGCCGAAATTTCTTGTACCTTTTCCGCCTATCGTCTGCAATGCTGTAATAGTCGGGCTTGAACTGCATTTTTTAACAAACGCGCCTCTTTTGCCGACCATGCTTTATGTTGCGCTCGGTGAAGCTGTGGTCTGTCTTATTGGCGGATATCCATTCATGTATGCTGTAAACCGGTTTAAAGACAGACTTTTTCCAAAAATATAATTTTTATGCCGAAAGTTGAAAATTTTTCGCGTGCGGTGTATAATTGTGACAAAATCTATTGGGAGTGACAAAAATGCCGCTACGCGAAAAAAAAATAAGCCTGCGCTTTTGGGGCATAATTGCAGCAGCCATTGTCTTAGCAATAGTCGCCGTCTGCGTTATATTAAATCTTAGAAAAGATACATCTTCTCCATCAGCAATAATAAAATCGTCCGGTATTGAAGCCGCGAGTATTAAAAAAGTTATTGTATACAAAGGAATAGCCGTTTCAGTTGGTGCAAAAGCCGGAGAAAACCCGAACATTTACCTGTGCCGGAATGAAAACGGCAAATGGAGTCTTGACAAAACAATTAAGGTTAAACCTGACTCAAGCGCTCAGCCGACATATATGTTTCCGGCGGACACTGGCAACAAAAATGCTATCTGCATAATCTTCGCAAGCAAAAAGAATACCGACAATATGAAGCTTGTCGGTTCTGATAAATCAACAAAGAATCCAATGGATTCCGGCAGTGTTTCGGGATATAAATTCTATGCGTTTTCGTTTGACGATGCCTCGAAAAACAACAATATGTACTCAGTTTCGGAAATCTGGAATAACATTCCTCTTAAAACAAACGGGCTTGTTTACAGTGAGGGAACATTCGACATTGTCCGCAACGGAACAAATTATCATTATAAAGCCGGGGACGTCAGTGAAATTGCCGCAGAATTCAAGGGACGCCTTAACAGTTCGAGCGTTAATTTTACCGACTGCACGACTGCGCTTAACAGTAATACATTTCTCATTACATACAGCTCGGCTACACACGTTTATGTTAAACCCGGCAATTCGAAATCTCCCGTAATATATGATAAGGTAACAATCAAAATGCCGCTTGAGGGTAACCAAAGCAATATGATTTTTGTCAGCGGCAATTCCCACGCTGTCATTACCGAGCGTTCCGCGGAAAAGCTTAACAGCCTTGTCTTAAAACAGATTTCAGGAAAATAAATATACAACTACGCGCCCCGGCTTTTTGCCGGGGCGTTTTGCTGTGACAATGTGAGTAAAATAGTATATATATATATCTGCCGTATATAGGATAAATATATTAAGGCTATTCAAACGAAAATAATATGCAAAAAATCTGTTTTTTTTATCATAGAGCAGATTTTTTTTGCAATTCCAGTTGCAAATAGTTCCTATTTGCGTGTATAATTATATAGGTAAATTTAAACTAAGATTTTTTGGAGCAATACATGATAAAAATTGAAAATCTAAGGTATTCATACACAGGTGCGCCCCCGTTTATACTTAACGATCTCTCGCTCGAAATAAAAAAAGGCGAGTACGTCTCGGTTCTTGGTGACAACGGAAGCGGCAAAAGCACACTCATCAAACTGATTCTGGGGCTATTAAGACCGGTTAGCGGCAGAATTATCAACAGCGCCGTAAATACCGGATATGTTGCGCAAAAATCAGACTGGTTCAACCCCCAGTTCCCCATTACTGTCCACGAGGTATTGAACTGTGCCCGCCGTGTTTTGAAAGTAAAAGACAAAAGTGCGGTGCAAAACAGCCTTTGCCGTGTTCAGATGGAACAGTTCGCAAATGAACTTATTGGGACTCTTTCGGGCGGTCAGCTCCAAAGGGTTCTCATTGCTCGCGCTCTTATCGGAAACCCTGACCTGCTTGTCCTTGACGAACCTTCAACTGGCATTGATATAAAAAGTCAGCATGAAATATATACTCTAATAAAAAAGCTGAACCGTGAGGACGGAATTACAGTTGTTTCTGTTGAACATAATCTTGACGCCGCGGTCAAAAACTCATCGCTCATATACCACATATCAGAAGGGCACGCTCATGTCTGCTCGCCCCAAAGCTATGCGGACGAGTTTTTAAAAGGCGGTAATGAATAATTATTCGGAGGAAATAAATGCTAAGATATGCTTTTATGCAAAACGCTTTTGCCGTTTCGCTTTTTATATCGCTTTTATGCCCATGTATCGGAATCTTTCTTGTTTTAAGGCGCAACTCGATGATTGGGGACACACTCGCCCATTCTTCCCTTGCCGGTATTGCGGGAGGGCTTTTACTTAATGCAAGTCCAATTCTCGGCGCTTTTGTTTTTACATCGTTTTGCGGCGCACTCATTGAATTCTTGCGGGCATATTTTAAAAAATATACGGACCTGATTCTGACTATCGTTCTGTCACTGAGCGTCGGGACCGCCATTACTATCATGAGTTCGGGCGCGGTTCACACCGACATAAACGCGTTCATGTTTGGCAGTATACTCACCGTTTCGACCGGCGACCTTATCACTGTCATATGTTTGAGCGTCGTATCGTTCATTGCACTGATCGCGCTTTACAATCAGCTTGTTTTCATTGCTTTTGACGAGGATGGTGCAAAGATAGCCGGCGTAAAGGTTAAAATTATCAATTACATCTTTTCTGTCCTTGTCGCCGCGACAATCTCTGTTTCAATAAGAATCGTTGGTGTGCTCGTCCTGTCTTCAATGATAGCTCTCCCGGTAGCGTCCGCGCTCCAACTAAAAAAAGGCTTCAAAATAACCCTTGCTGCGTCTGTTGTTATTAGTATTGTTGATATCATGTTAGGACTTGTAATATCGTACTACTATAGCTGCGCACCTGGAGGAATGACAGCTTTGATTTCAGTTTTTGTTTTATGCGTCGTTATGGTTATTCAGAAAATACGCGGCGGAATTGTTAAACACGGGGCATTGAAACAAAGTTAACAGCAAACAGCTAACGCTCTGTCGGATTTCCGTCAGAGCGTTTTTTAATACCGCCTAAAGTTTTATTTCTTTTTCAAGGTAAAATGAATAAATAAATTTTTCTTTGACCGGAATTTCAAGAATCTGCTCTATCGCTTTTGCGTAGGATTCGAGTTGGGCGGCATAACTTTTAACCAACGTTTCAGGGCTTTGAACGCGGTCTGTCTTATAGTCCGCTATAACAGCGCCGCCGTCTTCTTCAAAGACTAAATCCGCCATCCCCTGAAGCAGGATTTTTTCTTCTATGTTGCTTGCGTCCTCAAATATTTCCTTTGCCGGAACCTCAATATTAAAACGGAATTCCCGCCAGATGCTTTTTGCTTTATGCAGCCTTTTAAAAATTGCAGAAGCCGCAAAAGCCGTGGCTTTATTTATATTAACCGCTTCCCCCTGTTCAGGCAGGAGGAATTTTTTATTTACAAGCCTTTCAATCTCCGATTTTACGCCGTCCGCGTTTGTTATTTTTGAAAGATCGCAGTATTGCATAAATGTGTGCAAAGCCGTTCCCTTTTGAGCAGGAGAAAGCCTGCTGCCCTCCAGAAACGACGGCCGTACATGTTCCGCGTTAAACTCCGCGTTTTCCTTATGGGAAAGTTCCGATACCGAAACCTTCGATGGAAGTCCGGACAGTTTTTGATAAGGATACTTATAGTCGAGTTTGCTTTCAATTTCGGCTTTCAGCCGTGCTGTCTCGTCGGCTTCATGAAGTGGTTCTGTGATTTCAGTTTTCTCCGGCTTGGTTTTGATTAAATTCTGCGCGTCAATATTTTCAAACTCCCATATATCGTCCGCGCTTTTTACCGGAACGTCACACACTCCGGCAATTTTTCTGAGTTCACCGCACGAAGGGTGGACGAGCGCCGCCGCGAGTATCAATTCCGCGGTGTTCTGCGCTTTCATCGCTTCATAATAGGAAACCTTTGAGCCGCTTTGCATAATTGAGACCGCTCTCCTCAGCGATGTCTGAACATTCTTGAGCGTCATCACCGCATACAGTTTTTCCCGTGCCCTTGTCATCGCAACGTATAAAACGCGCAGTTCCTCAGACAGCATACTTTTCTGCATTTCGAGCTTAACCACTTCACGCGAAAGGGTAGTATAGCGGCAGTTAAGATTCCTGTCGCGTATCATTGAGCCGAAACCGCAGAAAGGGTTAAAAATAACCGGTTTTTGCAGGTCGTCACTATTAAATCGTTTTGAAAGACCACCCAAAAAGCAAACCGGGAATTCAAGCCCTTTTGATTTATGTATGCTCATAATTCGTACAACATCGGCATTTTCAGAAATCACGCTTGCGGGGGCAAGATCGCTGTGCTGCCGGTCTACCCTTTCGATAAACCGCATAAAACCTGCCAGTCCGCGCCACCCCGCCGACTCATAGGCGCGCGCATAATCGAGAAGAAGCCGCAGGTTCGCGTGTCTCATTTCCCCGTTTGGCATAGCGTCAAAAATATTCAATATGCCCGTTTCGTCATAAATACGCAGAATGAGCCTGTCTGACGGCAGGACTGCCGCAAGCATCCGGAGTTTGTCAATCAGCAGTAAAAATTCATCGAACCTTGAATCCGTTTTCGAAAATTCCAGCAAAGCAAGGTAAAGGCTTTTCTTTTTGCTGTTAACCCTTAAAAGAGAAACATCATCCGGTGTAAACCCAAAGACCGGAGACATAAGAACGGATATAAGCGGCACATCCTGCAAAGGGTTGTCGATTATTTTCAGCAGTGAAAGAACCACCATGACTTCATATGCGCCAAGATATCCGCTTGCAATATCGGCATAAACGGGTATGCCCTCGTCCTCAAGCACGCGCGCGTATTTCTGCGCCCTGCCCTCCATGCTTCGGAGGAGAATACAAAAGTCCCGGAACTTTGCTTTTCGCGGGCCATTCTCGCCCTGAACGGAAAAACCCTGTGAAATCAGCTGTTTAATCTTTCCGGCGATGTGCCGCGCTTCAATCTCCGTGCCGTCCTCGTCACCGTCGTATTCCCCTGCATCAATTAAGTTGATGGCAAAATCGGCTCCGTCTCTTTCAAAATATGTTGCCGCGGGAATCAGTCTTTCGTTTTCCCCGTATTCTATGCCGCCGAGTTCTCGTGACATCAGCGTATCAAATGTGAAGTTTACGGCATCAGTTACGCCTTTGCGGCTTCGGAAATTCCTCCCGAGTATTATTTTCGCGGGGAAACTGTTATTGCCAAAAGGCACACAGCGCGCCGCCATATCGGTAAAGAGTTCGGGTCTTGCCTGCCGAAAGCTGTAAATACTCTGTTTTACGTCGCCAACCATAAAAAGGTTGGTTCCATTCCTCGAAACCGCATGAAAAATCAAATCCTGCGCGGGATTCGTATCCTGATATTCATCAACAAGAACCTCGTCAAACCGTGACGCTATCTCGCCCGCCGTCTTTGAAGCGATTATCGTATCGCCGCTCCGTGTCACCAGCAATTTCAGCGCAAGCTGTTCAAGGTCACTGAAATCAAGGACTTCCCGCTCCAGCTTCGCTTTAAAAAAGTTCCGGTCAAGTTCGAGGACGATATCGCAAAGGCATTTTACAACCGGCGAAAGCATTTTCATATCGTCCGCAAAATCTGCCTGTGAAGAACACAATATACCGTCCGAAAGAGAAAGCAGCAGCTTTTTTAAACCGTCGCGCTCGGACTTGATTTCTTCTTTCAGCTCGTCGTCCTCAAATTACCGCAAAGTGCCGAGGCGTTCAAAAGAAAATCCCGAAACTGCCGCACATATTCCGTCCCAATCTGCGCCGTCAGCGGATTCTATTAACTTCTCAAGCCCGGATATATCGCTTTCGAACGCTGACGCGTATGCTTTTTCCATCTGCGG
>DATALE010000039.1:0-1640 GCA_036261235.1 Ruminiclostridium sp.
TGCCGCACATTTTTGGTATTCATCATTTTATTCATACATTTTGTGGGTATATTTGCAAATTTTGTTGTATTTTCTGTTTTTTCAGTATATTATTCTAGAAACAAAACTGTTACAGTCGGGGTGGTCGCAGTGTCAAACAAAATAAAATCGATTCTGCTTATTGACGACAACAGGGCTTTTACCGAGGTTTTTTATGATTATTTCAATACTTATAAGGATTCGGGTTTTACAATCGTCGGCATTGCAAACAATGGCTTTAAAGCAGTTGAAATGATTCGTGCGCTGCAGCCCGATATCGTCCTGCTGGATATCAGCATGCCCCATTTTTCAGGTTATAATGTTCTTGAAACCGTTGCGACGATGGAGCTGAAAAAAAAGCCCAAAGTCATTATGCTGACAGGCATGCGCATGCATGATGCGATTCAGGCGTCAATGGAACTGGGTGCTGTTGGATTTATCGAGAAGCCTTTTGAAATGGAAAAGGTTATATCCGTCTTGTCCCGTATCTAGAGCCGCTGCGAATTTCTGATAAAATTCAATACGGTTTTCGCAATTACCCTTTCCACGATTTAGGCAGTATGATATAATCATTACATAATTTATTTACTGTTAGAAAGGATGCTCCATATGAACAAAGCAACACAATTGCTGCAGCAGGCAAAGACATTTTTTATTGCAACGGTTGAGGGTGACCAGCCTCGTGTCCGCCCTTTCGGCGCTGTGGCGGAAGTTGACGGAAAGACATACATCTGCATGAACAACACCAAGGAGGTTTTCAAGCAGCTTATGAAAAATCCGAAGGCTGAGATCTGCGGCATGATCGGGCCAAAGTGGTTCCGCATGCACGGCACGCTGGTCCGCGACGATACTCTTGCAGCACGTACCGAAGTCCTGAAGCAGTGCCCGATCCCGATGTATAAACCCGACGACGGCATTTTTGAAGTATTCTACTTCTCCGAGGTCTCCGGCACTGTCGAATCCTTCTCCGAGCCTAAAGAGACATTCTGAGTAAAGACCGCTGAAAATATTAACCGGACTGATCGAGATCCTACAGATCTCTCGATAAGTCCGGTTTGTTTTTTATGAGTAAGATTTTTTATTCTTATTTTTTCTGGCCGCTTCAGACTTCTTGCGGCGCTTTACGCTTGGGCTCTGATAATACTCTTTTTTTCTGAGATCCGAGAGCACTCCTGCTTTTGCACAGTTGCGCTTAAATCTCTTTAACGCACTGTCCAGGGATTCATTATCCTTGATGTGGACTTCCGACACTAACTTTTCCCTCCCTCCAAATACGCGTCTTCCGACACGTTTTAAGGGCCATTCGTATGGCTTTAACATTGTTATTATAATTTGACGGCGTATCATTGTCAAGTATGAATTTGATATGCCGGATGGCTGCGGGGGTAAACCTCCGCCCTGCCGCAGGGACGGACCCCGTGTCCGCCCTTACCGCCGGCGCACAGGATACCTACTTTATGATCAGGTTGATCAGCTTGTTTTTAACGATGATCGTGCGGACGATTTCTTTGCCCTCGATCAGTTTCTTGATTTTTTCATCTGCTTTTACCGCTTCAACGACCATCTCGTCTTCAGCGTCATTCGGGACCATGACGGTGGATTTCAACTTACCGCCGACCTGA
>DATALE010000050.1:0-1809 GCA_036261235.1 Ruminiclostridium sp.
AATATTTTTCAACAATATTCCTGTGATTACTTCTCAATATTTCCTAATGTCAATGAAAAAATATGGATATTATCACATTTCGGCAATTTTATACTCTTGATTGAGCCACCGCGTTTTAACTTCTGATATTCACTGCACATATATACATTTGCCGCTGTCTGACGAATACGATCCATCTTTTTTTCTGCGGCATATCCCGTCCAAACTACCTTTTCACCAAATACGGGATTGAAGTACCAATCGCTGAATTCTATCGGGACTTCTTCAGTTTCACCGTCACTGTAAAGTACGGTACACTTTTCTGAATAGTTTCCCCACTCGGCACAGCCCAAGAACATAATACAATTGCAGTTTTTTATATTATTAAATTCAATAATCTGTCCGTCACATGATATATTATCAAACTTGCCGTTAATATCAGGAAAATTAAAGTTTGGGTCCACCTTGTTCTCAGACATTTTATCGTCAACGATATAGAATGCCTGATTTCCGTCACCGGTATCCGTCAAGTCTGCATTACAATTCATATCACAGATTCCGATGCCTTTGTTGTTAAAACAATCCGATATTTCTGCTTTGCTTATAATTTTTAAACCGGCAAAATCATCAGTGTTTTCAAGATTTATGTTAATGTTATCCAGATTATCATTTTCTGAAATTAATTTAAGTTCACTCAGTATTAATGCTTCATCATCAGCAATCTGCCTGATTTTTTCAGCAATAGCGGACAGTGTATCATTGTCCTTTTTATAATATGCTTTTATAAGCATACCTTTTATGGTAGACCATTTATTAGCTGCTGCCTCCAATTGCTTGGCTACCTGTTCGAGCTGATGGATTTCACCTGCGCTGTTTTTTATTAATAGTCCGAATTGCCGCCTGCCGTTTACAATATTAGTAATCGCTTCGAAAACAGGGGCCTGCCAGACTGAATCCTCAAAACCCTGGCATTCTTTCTTAATATCCATATTATTCTGGACATCGAACGCAAAATCTCTGATCATTTCTATCTTTGTTCTGCCATTAATTTTTATTTCAAAATTATCAATAGATTTTCTTAGTATTTCCCTGATTGTGAAATCATGATTTTGGTCTAAAATCTTTAATTCCACACATACGTCGAAACCTTTTTCAAGATCAGAGAAAGGAAGAATGCAGTCATAGTTTATCGGAAACGCGTCAACACAGCTGATTTCTTCTTTTTGACGATCAATTCCGACAGCCATGCAGAAATGCGGGTGGTGGTATTCCTTGTACATACCATCATCCCACGGGCAATAATATGTATCTATATAAATAATGGTCGGCATACCTTTCAGGCAATTCTTTTCGATAGCGTTAAGAATATCAATATGTGAGCCGGGCCTGCTGAACAGCAATTCGACACCATGTACTTCTTTTAGAATTCTTGCTTCTTTTAATAAACTCAATTCTCCGGAAATCAATATTTTTCCGACAGTGTCGTTATTTTTTGCCGCCTCTTCGATTCTTCTGTAATAAAAATCCCATGAGTATGCAAATAAATATTTGCAATCTTTGTTCAGCCAATCAAATACGCTTACAATCAAATCTTCAAAACAATCCCTTATTTGATCGTGCTTTGGAATAATTTCAAGTTTCATATGTATACTCCTGATATATATTTATATAATATGGGAATCTACGAAATAAACAAACCGTTATAAAATCATTTCTTTAAGTACGGCTTGCTTTCCAAGCGCTCCGCCCGGATGGTTTAAATAAAAGTCCTCATCTTTAAATCCCTTTAATTCTGAAACTACAACCGCCAGAGCGTCACCCAACGCAAGC
>DATALE010000058.1:0-2577 GCA_036261235.1 Ruminiclostridium sp.
GTTTCTGTTGGGGGCCCGGTGCACGCCTCAGGCTTCGCTACGCGCATCTTTGCGCTCCGCTCAGCAAGATTTGGGCTCGCCAGGCCGCCAAACCAGATCATTCTTCCCTTTTTATTTAAGGTTAATTTTCTCAATCTGTATCGGAGGAATAAAATTAATAGACGGGAAATAAATTGGGAATAGTAGAGGTAATCAGCTGGGAATAATTTGGGAACCTACAGTCGAAGCCTCCGGCTGAGACTTATCAAGGAGATACCTCAGTGGAAAAACGAAATGAATATGCATGTAGCGTAAAGCTTCAAGCCTTTGTCACGTTCACATTTGCCTTTGCGGAAGTTTCCGTTTATTCCGCCCTGCCACAGGTATGCCCAAAAACCGTTTTCCATGAGATAATTTATCTTCAAATGAGCATTTTTTTCATGATAATCCCATTAACAGGTACAAAAATCAGCATTTCCCACATTTCTTATACTATATTATTTTTGACATCCGCGGGAAAAGCTCCGGATACTTTACACATATAGCATCCTTAATTGCCAGCGCGGCTTCGTTCTTTAAATTCTATCCGCAGGCGCAACTGAGGGTCTATGTAAAACGGGACATTTTTTGTGCGCTGCGTATAGAATCCTAAGAGTTGCATGAAATTCGCACTCGCAAAAACAATTATTATCGGCGGGAAGGAAGAATGAAAACTTTGGCTCACTGACAATGATCAGCAACCTGACGTTTCGGTCGTAGAGCCAGTCTGGTGCAGGTTAAGATAAACGTTAAAATGACGGCAATAAAATCAAACTATATGCAGCGAATAACCACTGCAGGTTAACAAGAATACTCCATCCGTGCTGAAGGAAATTGAGAGAGTTGTATTGACAAGAAAGGATATCGCTATGAAAATATCATCGATACATCGTGTGGCTTTCATTGCCTTGATAGTCGCATTAAGCTCGCATGCCGCTGTGGTTCGTTGTATCATTACCGACTCCAAGACCGGATCGCCTGTCGACAGCGTCAAGGCAGTCTTTTCTTTCAACTATCAACCGCAACTGCCCGTCTATACCGATTCCGCGGGTATTTTATTTACTCAAGCACTGTTCGATGGCGTCACGCACGTTCAACTTTTCCTTTCGAAGGACGGGTATGACGGGAAAACGATGTCTTTCGGAAACAATATGACAGTTACCGATACGTTCACCATTTCCACCACGCTTGTGCAATCGTCTACTGCTGTTGTGAAGTGGACGCCGGGTCCGCGATGGGTGGCGATGGGTAATGGTGCAGGTGCCTCTTTTACCCTGAATGGGCGGCGAGCATGCGCCACAAAACGAGTATTCGCATCTCAGGTCTTCATCAGTGCAGGACTGCGTGTGAATTTACTGGCCAGTCCCTGCGGTGTAACTAAAAAAGATAAAAGACAGGTCGAGCCGAATTGAGAACAATTGGTCATAACAAACATGCCCGCAGAAATTACGAAAGGCGAGTGCGAACATCTTGCAACAGCGTAAGGAATGCCACAAGTGCTTGACACTAAGGGAGTGTATTAATAGGCGTTTACAGCATCCATTTCCTGACCGTTAGTGTCCATATCTGCCCAAGGCGGAAAAGGAAAAAAACTCGCTCAGAATAATGATTAATAAAAAGACCATTATTGGTAATAAAATGGGCCGGAAAACATTAGAGAAATAATGAACTTCAGAAAAATATAAGATAAAGTATTTTATATGGATAATATTTACAGTGAGTATTTAATATCCGATGACAATCAAAAATCGACTTAGCAGAGGTAAAACGTCTTCTGTCAACATCATATTGGGCAAATGACAGGGACGAAGAAATTATCAATAGAACTATAAAGAATTCACATTGTATTGGAATTTATTACAATGAAAAGCAGATAGGGTTTGCAAGAATTGTAACAGATTATGCAGTTTTTGCTTGGATTGCCGATGTAATAATAGATGAAAAACATAGAGGAAAAGGTTTAGGAAAGAAGATAATTGAGTTTATACAGGGTATTCCAGATATACCGAAAACAACTCAAATGATAAGAACTAAAGATGCACACTTGTTATATGAAAAATATGGATTCAAGAAATGTGAATGCATTTCAAAATAAGGATAAAAGTTAATCAGATAAAGAGAATTGAAAAAGATAACCAGTTATATTCTGAAATAAGAGCGCGAGGGAAATCGGAGCCCTGGGCAGACACGTGCAAACAACAGGCGCAAGCCACTAAAGCACTGAGTACAGCGCGTTACTGCCAGCACTGCGGCTTTGCGCCAGCACGTTAGTGGCAATTTACTCGACGACAAAAGAATTACTTATACACGCTTTTTAAAAGGCGGCCATATAGGCCGCATAAAAATAGAAATATGGATATAGTGGTTTAATAAAAGAAAATGGAGCATTTACAGCTATGGGGTTTAAATCGGCATTGAAAGATATACTTGCTGCAACTTAGGGGACCATGTTAAAACATGGTCCCGAAAGATTGCCTTCACTTGCTGAAAACTTTATTTTATGTCAGAACTGCTTCAAAAAGTCCCACGCCATTTGCGGCATCCACGACTCCCCAGCGG
>DATALE010000051.1:0-2140 GCA_036261235.1 Ruminiclostridium sp.
TATAATAATGCGGCCGGCTGTATGCCGGCCGCATTATTATATATGACTTTGCTGAAAGCAAGTTAATGCTTATCTTTAAACGATACCATCACACATTTAATTTTTCGGGTTTCTCCACAACATGTGACAAAGAGCAAAACAAAAGAGGAATGGCATAAGCCATTCCTCTTGGAGCTGGTGAGCGGATTTGAACCGCTGACCTGCTGATTACGAATCAGCTGCTCTACCGACTGAGCCACACCAGCATAAATAACCTTAATTATAACTGGAGAGCTGTGCTAAAGCCCAGCTCTCCGTATTAAAAATATTTGGAGGCGCCACCCGGAATAGGACCGGGGAATGAAGGTTTTGCAGACATTTGCCTTACCGCTTGGCTATGGCGCCGTATGAATATTGTTAACGGAATGCCAGACAGCATTCCGTTTATAATGGAGCGGATGACGAGGCTCGAACTCGCTACCTCCACCTTGGCAAGGTGGCGCTCTACCGGATGAGCTACATCCGCATATTTGGTGCCTCCGGGCGGAATCGAACCACCGACACGGGGATTTTCAGTCCCCTGCTCTACCGACTGAGCTACAGAGGCAAAATGGCGACCCGGAGGGGGCTCGGACCCCTGACCTCTAGCGTGACAGGCTAGCGTTCTAACCAACTGAACTACCGGGCCAAATGGTGGGAACAATAGGGCTCGAACCTATGACCCCATGCTTGTAAGGCATGTGCTCTCCCAGCTGAGCTATGCTCCCATTTGCTGTGCGCCCGTTTTCTTGGCGCTTGATTATTTTACTACATTATCAGTACTTTTGTCAACCTTTTGTCCCAAAAAATTTAATGTTTTTTTACATCCAGTTTATGTGAACCCAAAAGTAGTATTCAAATATGTCAGATTTAAAAGAACTGTATTACGTCCTATTTTACTTCTCGTCATTATCTACACATTTTGTTATTTTTAAGCTATCATTTTTAATCAATTTATGATATTATTAATTTACTATTTCATATATTACTTTTAAACAATATAAAAAATATGTATACAATCAAAGTAAGGCGATGATACTATTGAATAAAACTTTCAGAAATACTCTTATTATAGCATCAGTCTATTTAACAGTATATTTGATTTGTTTACTTCACGTTTCTCAGTTTTGGGGAGATGTTTTTGCCCCTTTGGGCGCTTTGATTGCCGCTGGTATAATCCTGTTTTCATGTATCGTTTTTAAAAGAGAAAACGGTATGAAAATATTTATATTCTTTATGCTCGCTGATTTATCATGGTTCGCTGCGGATATCCTATGGGCGGCAGATGACCTTATTTTTAAAGTAAACCGTGATAATGACTCTTTAGCATCAGTATTTTATACAAGTACAAGCTTTCTGATTATCACTACATTTCTGGCTTATATTATATACAAACATAAAACCTGGAAAAGTGTACAGCTTATAGTTGATACACTAACAATATCCATTTCACTTCTCTGGACCTTTTGGATCTTATTCTATAAAAATACCGAACACTTTGTATTTTCAAAACAAGGTGATATATGCAATGGCATTACTATTTTTGTCGACATTGCTTTGATTACCAGTGTTGTCATCTGGTATCTGTCAATTCGCCGGAACCATATACCTGTTTGGCTAAAACTTATTCTGATTTCCACTCTTTTGTTTTCAATAAACGATTTGTATTGCTATGTCCTTTATATGCAAAAATTCTACACTCCGAATTCATTCTTTGACGCATTTTATATAATAGGACTTCTCGGAATTTCACTGGGCGTAATGTCATTTGGAATGGAACCTGAAAGCAGCAGAAACATTAAACCTCATTATTCAAGTCCCGGCCAATTAACCAAATGCCTTGTGCTTCTGATCCTTCCTATTATCGTAATAATATTCAAAGGGTTTGATTTGGACGAATTTATGATATTTATTTTTTTCATTTTCTTCTATGAAGGTTCTTGTAATTATATTCGGGCTTCTATCAAGAGCAGTGAACTTTTAGAGCGGGAAAAACATATCAACAGTGAACTTGAAAATAGGATTAGCATTCGCACAAAAGAACTTTCCGAGCGAACAAATGAGCTTCTGGAAATGAACAATCAGCTAAAATATCTGTCCGATCAGGATACTTTAACTAATC
>DATALE010000064.1:0-2337 GCA_036261235.1 Ruminiclostridium sp.
GTGGACGGACTGATGACCGATAATTACAAAAGCATATCTGCGGCTCAGAACATGACGGAAGCCCTTGAGCAGTTGGACAACGCCGCGATAAACTACATAAGCTTCGACAGCAGCAAGGGCATATCGGATTTTTATTTATATGAAAACAAATTTGACGGTTTTTATGATATTGCATCCCACAACATCACCGAAAATGGCGAAAAGACTGCCGTTGACTCAATTGGCAGTGATTATGCAAAGCTAAGAAAGCTTTTTTCTCAAATGCAGCTTGTCTATGATAAAAGCGGCAGGTCAGACGCTGAAAATTTCTACAATACAAGCATGCAGCCCGTTTTTAACAGAACCAGAAAAAATCTATCCAATCTTATTCTTATAAATCAAAAGGCGATGTTCAGCAGTAAAAGCATTGCGGCCTCGAACGTAAAGTCAACCGTATATGTACTGATAATAATTTCTATTTTCGCAGTCATCGGTGGATATTTTATTTCAAGGCACCTTGTAAATAAATTTCTGCATCCGCTTGATATGCTTACTGAAGGCATAAGCAGTGTCAGGGCCGGAGAGCTGGGTCGGAAGCTCGAGATTAAAAGCGACGACGAAGCCGGAAGGCTTGCGCATGAATTCAATGAAATGACCGAAAGATTATCCGCGTATGAAATGAGCACGGTAGGGACACTGATGAACGAACGCAACAAGTTTGTGGCGATTGTCAGAAGCTTATCAGATCCTATAATCGTACTCGACGGAAATTATCGGATAATCCTTACAAACAGCGCCTGTGAAAAGTATTTTTCGATTGAAGAGGATAATGTGCGCGGCTGTCATTTTCTTGAGGCGATACACGATGGCTCTTTGTTCGATCTTATTTCACAAAGCGTCGAAAAGCAAAACAAGCCCACGGAAAACGTAATTAAACTTGAGAAAGACGGCAAGGCTTCATATTTCAACGTAGCGGTGACTCCGGTTAAAGGTATGCATGACGCCACTTCCTCCTACATCCTGCTTTTGAGGAACGTCACTGAGCTAAAAGAACTTGACTGTCTGCGCACTGATCTTTTCGCGGCCGTGTCACATGAGCTGAAAACTCCGCTTACATCAATTATTATGGGTGCAAGCCTGCTTTCGGATAAGGGGCTGGGAAACCTGAACAGCGACCAGAATAATATTGTCAAAGCCATCTCGGACGACGGCGAGCGGCTCTCGTCTTTTGTTTCCGAAATACTCGAAATTTCAAAAATCGAGTCAGAAAAATCAGCCTACAATTTTACGCCCTGTTCGGTTTTTAACTTTGTCCAAAACTCCTGCGATTCTTTTTCGGTAATGGCGTCGCGCCACGACGTAAACCTGAAAAATACCGTAGACCCGGAACTGCCCTTTGTCCGTGCCGATTTCAAAAAGATTTCATGGGTAATAAACAATCTTCTTAGCAACGCGTTAAAATATACAAGCCCTGGTGATTCGATAACCGTCGGGGCGGCTGCGCAGGGAGATTTTGTCCTCATATCTGTCACAGACACCGGCGTTGGTATCCCAAAAGAATTTCAGGACAGAATTTTCGACAGATTTGTCCATTTGGAGAACCCTGAGCATGAGATAAGAGGAAACGGTATCGGGTTATCCGTTGCAAAAGATGTCATTACCGCCCACGGGGGTACTATAAAAATAAAAAGTGAGCCGGGATGCGGCAGTTCATTTTTATTTACACTTCCGATTATAATAAATAAGACTTATACTAATTCCAAATAAACTTAAGGCAAAGATTCGCGTAAAAATCGTAAATCAATGATATTGACGCAAATTCTTTGGAGATTTCTAATTTGGAATAAGTATTAAAGGAGACATGGATTAATGAATGTGCTCGTAGTTGACGATACAAAAAACATCAGGACCCTGCTCACGAAATGCCTTGAGCTATGCGGTTACACCGTAAAAACGGCGGAAAACGGTCACGCCGCGCTGAGGATTATAGAAGAAGAACGGTTCGATCTCGTTTTTCTTGATATTAAAATGCCGGCGCTCAGCGGCACCGAGGTTTTAAAACGGATGAGAGAAATTGGCGTAAACACGCCCGTAATAATTATCACAGCCTATGCGACGGTAAAAAATGCAATTGACTGCACCCAGCTCGGCGCGGTAGCATATCTGCAAAAGCCGTTCACCGCAGATAAGATAAAAAATGTGCTTAATGAACTTTTAAAAAGGCCTGGTTATGCAGAGTGACGATCAATAAATGCAAGGACTTCCACAGGAGTTTTTTCAGAAAGAACGTGAGTTCTATTGATGATGTCGACATAACTTTTGAAGACAGGCTCCAAAGTGATCTAATGACCGAAGTAT
>DATALE010000080.1:0-1756 GCA_036261235.1 Ruminiclostridium sp.
GATGTTTCCACTGAACAGGTTGCCCATGCAATGGATCTTCTCAATAATCGTCCACGCAAATGCTTAAACTGGCTTACTCCCGCTGAAGTCATGGCTGCTGCTTCTCTTTGACACTGTTGCACTTGATTTGACAATTCGCCATGGCATAAAAATGATGGCATTAATTGCTATTATAAAACCTAACTGTTAAGAAAAAGCTAGATGTGGGTTTAATAATTCTAATAAAGGAAATATAAAATGAAAATCGAAACTAAGAAAAAAGAAAAAGGTTTAAATGCAAATCAACTTGCCATGATGGCAGTGGAAACTGTAGTCGGAGGTTCGTTTTTCCTCGGCTCATCAGTGGCAATCAAAGCTGCCGGCCTCAGCATATTAATAAGTTATATTCTTGGCGGTGCTTTGGTTTATTTTATCTTGATGGCGCTTTCTGAAATGACGGTTGCAAACACGAGCTACGGTTCTTTTCGCGTATTTGCTTCAGAAGCTTTCGGGAAAGGAACTGGCTTTGTGGTCGGCTGGGTATATTGGTTCGGCTTGGTTCTTGGCATGTCGAGCGAGGCCACGGCTGTTTCTATTCTGATTCGTACATGGCTTCCGCAGATCCCGATTTCAATCATGGGAAGTATTATAATTATTGGTATCACACTGCTTAATCTTCTCGGAGCCGAAAAATTATCACGGCTTGAAAGCGGACTTGCTTCAATAAAAATCGTCGCCATTCTACTTTTTATTGTCATCGGAGCCATGCTGATTTTCGGCTTGTTTTTCAACCGTTCAGCGCTCGGTTTCCGACAGATTATGAAAGAACCGTTTATGCCCGGAGGAATCGGCGGACTGGCCGGAAGCATGCTTATTGTAATGTTCGCTTATTCGGGATTTGAAACGATAGGGTTGGCTGCCTCCGAGGCACGGAACCCGTTAAAGACAATTCCTAAAGCTATTCGACTGACTGTTACGGTGTTGGTTCTACTTTACGTCTTATCCGCAGCAGTCTTGTTTGAGCTTGTTCCAACCTCCACGGTAAATGAAAATGTAAGCCCTTTTGTCGCCGCTCTTAACAGGCACGGCTTTGGTTGGGCGGGGACGGTGCTTAATATAGTGCTGGTGACGGCGATTCTATCAACAATGCTGGCTTCTGTTTTCGGGCTGGGGCGTGTATTTCGTTCTCTCGCTGATGACGGATTTGCTCCATCCTTGTTAAAGGATAAAAAGGAAGTTCCTTTCAGGGGCATCCTGTTTTCAGGGGCCGCAATGCTCGCAGGGCTGGGACTTGGTCTTTTATTTCCGAGCGTATATCTGTTTTTATTAAGTTCCGGCGGGTTTGCAATGCTGTTTACCTATGCGGTGATTATGGCTTCACATATTCGCCTGCGCAGAAAAAGGGGCTGTCCACCTGACGGAAAATGTCAGATGCCCGGATTTCCAATAACCTCGATGATAACTCTTATCGCACTTGTAATATCAATTGTATGTATGCCGTTTGTTCCGGGGCAGGATTTCGGACTGATTGCCGGAATTATTATGGTGATATTTTTTATGGCTGTTTATGCCGGGGTAAAGTTATATAGAACATACAAAGAGCGTTCACGATTGCGGGTAAAGCATAATTACCATGAAAGATACAGGAGAATCTATCGGACAAAAGCAGGCTTCTCCGCGGAGTCGTCCAAAGAACTCAACGACATGGATAATAAAAAGGAAAAAGGCCCCTGACAGAATCACTCAACTTTTTTAGAGTTTGTGATACTAATTCCAA
>DATALE010000081.1:0-9450 GCA_036261235.1 Ruminiclostridium sp.
ATATTGCAGGGCTTCCGGAAATCAAATCTGTGCGTATTATCCTGCGGCGCGATAAATCAGCTTTCGTTACCGAACTGCCTTGCATTAAACCTGCCGGAAGCAATGGATATCTTTTGATATTCGACCAATGTTCCTATTTCGATATGTGGAGATACGACAGCAATCCTGACGCCTTGCCGTGGCAAATCGGCTTTTATCTGATGGCAGATGGCGAAGAATATGTCTGCCGCTGCGAAAATATGGTTATACCACAGCAGATTAACGCCGGAAGCAGCATGTTCAAGGCGCTTATATATGATCTGAAAGGTAATGTCTGCGGCCGGATATACTTCGACATACGCATTATAAATGAAGAGTTACTGGCAGCCGAACAAGAGGCCAGAAAAAGCTGGTCGGCTGGCGATAAACAAGCCCTGGCGCAGCAGCTGGGAAAAGGCGCGGGGAATTTTATTAACGCGAACTTTGCCAGTGCAGTTAATGTGTTTGGTCAAATCTCGTGCACAAATACAAAGAACTATTTTTCCGCAATCAACTATGAAAAGTAACCCCAAAATATGAGGGTAAAACGGTTTTGCTTCCCATGAAAAAGCCTCCTGCCTCAGTATTCATTCTGTGGCAGGAGGCTTTATTATGCTTTAAAAGGCAACAGTAATTGGTTAGTTAACTCAGTTTTTAGACCATTGCGGGTTTGCCCAGCCACCGCCGTTAAACTCACCGTTGTTGCCGCCGTTTCCGCCCCCGGCAAGGCTCAGCAGAAAAGGAGGTATATAGTTGAGTGTGGACTTATTATAGACAATGTTGACGCTGCTGCCCGCATTGCTGTCAACTCCGGTGAAGCCGCCTGTTGTTTTTGCTTTTGTGGAGACGATAGCGCATCCGTAAAATTTAACATCATTATTTGTAGAACCGTCGCCCTCAACTATCGGCACACTATCCCATATATCGCTTATCCTGTACCTTGCTGCATCCATATGGTAAGAATCGCCGTCACAATGAAATGCCGCGTCCGGCGCGTAAATGGTGGCGCAAAGAGTGGAGTCGCTTGTCGCGGTAATCTCCTGCTCACAACTCCCGTCTCCCAGAATAAAAATCCTCGAATCCTTGTCGCCGACACGGCAGTTCTCATGGAGCAGGAATTGCCGCTTATACCCTTTGAGATAAAAGTAAACGTTGTGCGCGCTGCTCGTAACAGTGATGGTAGAACTGGATAATGATACATCACTGTTTACTTCTACAAAGACGTCGCTGCTAGTATTATCAATTTTGTATAAACTAATCCAGTTGTCAATTATATTAGGTTTCAGGCTGCTCCAAGATATTTTTTCCGCTCCGGTCGACCTTATAAAATCGTCTTCAAGGTTAGGAGTTAATGATTTTTCCGGGAAGGAAAAGTCCATTGGGGTTAACAGTGAAACGGAATTAGGTGACAGGATATTTGCGGGTACTGTCGAACCACTA
Organism: Ruminiclostridium sp.; assembly: GCA_036261235.1. Lineage (GTDB taxonomy): Bacteria > Bacillota > Clostridia > Oscillospirales > Ethanoligenentaceae > Ruminiclostridium_D. The sequence continues at coordinate 1,459 of DATALE010000081.1, forward strand.
TTAGCTGTAACGCTCGTGCCATAGGTCGCCAGTCCATTCAACCGCCCGCCGTTTTCCAATGTAATGCCGCCGTTCATAAATGCATTTCCGAATATAACACCGCCGTTTTTGATAGTCATATCCTTAAAAGAATAGGCATTGCTTTGGATTTTACCGTTGGGGACTGATATATTTCCGTTGGCATATGCGCTGCCCTCAAGGCAACCATCGCCGTCAAAGCTGATGTTTCCTCCGGAAAGGTTACCAGGGCTGCTGTAAGACCCATAGGCGTACAGATTGCCTTTGACCACCCCGCCTGAAATGAGCTCGATATTGCCGTTGCTGTAAACGCTGCCTGTAATGTTTGCGGAACCTTCCAAAGTAATGTTCCCTGAGCAAAAAATATTGTTGCTGTTCTTGACCTGATCGCTCGAGCCTAAAATCATATTCCCTTCGCAGAGCATCGAACCGTCAGTAATGCTCGTGTCGACGCGGTGACCATAAGCAACGGGGTTTTTCATAAAAAAGACGTAATTGAAAGGGTTGCAGTTATTTGAAAAACATATGGTAGCCGCCGCTGTCCGTTTGATTTTTTGATATTCACCTGTTCCGACTATTTTTAGACTGTTATGCTTGGAATCAACCCAGCTTGTTACAGTCGAATATTTTCCCAATTGGTCGGAGGTGCCGTAGGCGTTTCCTCCGTTGTTGATATAGTTGTTGATTTCTGACGCAGAAAGACCCTTTAAATGCGAAATAGTGGCACTGACAGCCGAACGTGCTGAAAAATAGGCCTGTTGAGACCGCATATTTTGCAGCGAAGCAGTATCGGTCATTAGTACTTCTGTTGTAACAGCTGCCGCAAGTATAACCCCAATGGTTGAAGTAATGATAATTACCAAAAGTGAGCTGCCGCTTGAGCAAACTTTAATTTTATGAAATAATTTAATCAAGAGTAAGCACCTCGAATTTTTTGTCGTAAAAGTTTCTGCTTTTATAGTAAATGGGTTAGCCTTAGGCAATGTTACCTTTATCTATTCGAGAACTGGAATTTCAAGGTAAGCACCTTGTGGTCAGAATACGGAATTCTGACGCTATCAGCTAACATCTATTGGTAAATTATATTATAAATAGTAGTGCATTTATTATAGGAAGTCAACACTTATATTTAATATTACGAGAATTCGCAAAATTTTTTTTGTTTCAGAAATGAGAACGTATTAAATACTGTGAAGTTGCTGAATGGGCTCTGATTCCACTAATGGGATTTTGCTGTCATTTATAACAAATTATAATCGAAAATATGCAATAAAATATATATTTATCTAAAGAAACTATTGACAACAAATAATTGTTTATCTATAATTATAAACGTAAACGATTACCAAAGGATGAATTTTATTTACTATGTCTAATAATTTAACGCTGAAAGATATTGCAAAAAAATCGGGTGTATCCATCGCAACTGTTTCAAGGATACTTAACGACTTGGGCGGTTATTCTGATGAAACCCGCAAAAATGTTTTAACAATAATCAAAGAATCCGGATACCACCGCAACGCTGTTGCCCGGAACCTTAAACTGAAAAAATCCAACGCCATCGCGGTACTGATTCCGCAGGTTCAAACAACATACTACATAACCATAATGAACGGGATAGAGGATGCGGCGCTGAAAAACGGATACAGTGTTATCATCTGCCATGTCGGCGCTTCAGGAGGCAGAACAAAGGAATACATGAAGATACTGGAGGAAAGGCAGGTTGATGGAATCATCGGCTGCAGCCTTCCTCCGAAAGAGGAAATCGACACTTTAATGGCAAATTCAAAAATTCCGAGTATTTTAGTTTCGACTCTCTCATATAATTATACGATCCCTTATGTTAAAGTTGATGATTTTAGGGCAGAATATGCGGCCACTGAATATCTCATCAAAAAAGGCCACCGCAAAATTGCACTGCTGTCGGGGCCGTTGACGGACGTTGTCGCGGGTGTGCCGCGCTATAACGGATACAAACAAGCGCTTAAAGATAATAATATTACATACAACGAAGACCTCGTGACGTATACATCTTTCGGTTATGAATCGGGGCTTGAGGCCGCCGAAAGATTTTTCATGAAAAAGCCCAAGTTCACTGCAATTGTATCATGCTGTGATGAGGTTGCGGTTGCGGCACTTTCTGTAGCTTATAAACACGGCTTGACCGCTCCATATGATTTTTCAGTTGTAGGTTTCGATAATACCCACACGGCGGCAATGGCAATCCCCCCGCTGACCACAATAGCTCAGCCATTTTATGAGATGGGTACGACCGCTTTTGAGATGCTTTTGGAAGAAATGAAAACCGGCAAAAAGCCTGAAAGCCGTATCGTACCGTTTAAAATAGTTGAAAGGCAATCGGTGGGTGAAATCTGATTTTCCTGTTAATTCTTTTAAGTCTGGTTAAACGATTACGGTAACGACTGCGCCTACTTTTAATGGGAATATATAAAATATCCCGTTTAATCTATAAACGTTATAGGAGGAATTGTTATGTTAAGAAAAAGTAAACCTATACTGGCATCAGTTCTTAGCCTTGTTTTGATCGGTTCAACATTCGCAGGCTGCACATCAAATACCGGCAGTGCACAAAGCAAAGGGCCGGTAAAGCTTGAACTTTTTTCAACAAAAACAGAGAACATCAATATTTTAAAATCCATCGTAAGTACATACGAAAAAGAAAATAAAAATGTAACAATTACAATCACGTCTCCAGGTTCAAACAGTGCGAAAACAGTTCTCAAAACGCGGATGACAAAGAATGATATTCCCGACATTGTTGCTATGGGCGGTGACGCGACCTACACGGAAATTGAAAGCTCGGGAGTTTTTGAGGATTTAAGCAATGAGCCTTATGCCTCAAAAGTACAGGAATCCTACAAAAAGATGGTTTATGACGTTCAGAATAAAAAAGAAAAAAAACTGTACGGCGTTCCTTATGCGACGAATGCTTCCGGAATTTTATACAACGTTGATATTTTTAAAAAATATAACATAAGCGTCCCTAAAACATGGGATGAATTAATAGCTGACTGCAAAACGCTTCAGAACAATGGGGTTCAGCCATTTGAATTTCCTTTTAAGGATGCGTGGACCAGCCTTTGCCCGTGGAACAGTATGGCGCCTGACCTCGCGCCGACAGGTTTCCTTAACGACAGGATGAACGGCAAAACCACATTTGCGGCAACTCACAAAGAAATAGCGCAGAAATACCTTGATCTCATTAAATTCGGTCAAAAAGATATGCTGGGCACCACATATGCAGACGGAAACAAAATTTTTGCCGAGGGCAAAGCGGCTATGATGATTAACGGAAACTGGGCGATCTCAGAATTTAAGAAGACAAACACCAACATGAACGTTAACCTCTTCGCGCTTCCGGCGTCAAACGATAAATCCAAAAACTATGTGACTTCCGGCGTAGACGTCCTGTTTTCTGTTTCCAATGATTCAAAGAACGTTGACGCCGCCAAGAAGTTTGTTGAGTATATGATGAAGCCCGAAACAGCTCAGGAATATATAAAAGATCAGTTTGCGTTCTCCGCAATCAAGGGAGTAACGCAGAATGACAGCTCAGTCGAAGGTGTAAAAGATGATATCGCGAACGGAAAAGTAACGAATTTCCCGGATCACTACTATCCTGAAGGCTTTTCACTGCAGACCCTTACACAGGAGTTTGCCAAAAATGCCGTGGATGGTATGGATGAAGCAAAGAATATTGACAATTTCCTGAGCAAATGTGACAAAGAATACGACGCAGCAAAGTAAAACGGAACGCCATAAGACTGCCGGAACAAAGATTCCGGCAGTCTTACAGCGGAAATGAGGTGCTTTTGATTGATTAAAAGGCGGCGCATCAGCCCGGCATTTTATTTAATGACCGTTCCGATAGCATTGCTCTTTTTTATGTTTCATACTCTTCCGTTTTTGCAGGGCGTTTTCTACAGCTTCACAAACTGGAAAGGCTTTGGAAGATGGAAGTTTATCGGAGTAACAAACTATCTACATATTTTCAAAGATTCAGATGTCGGAAATGCATATTCATTTACCTTTTTCTTTGCTCTTATCGCAACAGTGCTTGTAAATGTGCTGAGCCTTTTGGTAGCAATAGGATTAAATTCAAAAATTAAATTCAAAAACGGATTAAAGGCAATATTTTTTATACCTTATCTTTTGGGAAATGTTATCGTAGGATTTATTTTTAATTTCGTTTTTGCAAATATCCTGCCGCCGGTTGGTCACGCGCTCGGTATAAAGGCCCTCAGTGTAAATATTTTGGGAACGGACAACGCGTGGATCGGGGTTATGTTTGTAACGGTCTGGCAATCGCTTGCTTTTAATACCCTGATTTATCTGTCCGGTCTTCAGACAGTGAACCAGGATCTTTATGAAGCAGCCGAACTTGACGGCGCTTCGGTATGGAAAAAGTTTATTAAAATAACATTTCCTTTGATAGCCCCGTTCTTTACCATCAACATGGTGCTGTGCGTCAAGAGTTTCCTGATGATTTTCGATCAGATCATAGCAATGACAGCCGGTGGCCCGGGGACAGCAACAACATCTATTTCTGTGCTGATTTATCAAAGGGGCTTTATGGGTAACCAGTTTGCCTATCAATCAGCGGACGCGGTGGTGCTGTTTGTCATAATCGCCATTTTGTCATTTCTGCAGCTTTTTGTGCTCCAGAAGAGGGAGGATAGATTATCATGACAGACAATACCGTAAAGATAAAAGTCAAAGAAAAGGTTTCATGGCCTATAACCGTGCTTCTGATTCTCGCCGCGGTAATCTTTATTTTCTTCCCACTTTACCTGACACTTGTTATCGCTTTGAAGAATCCAAGCGATATGGTAAATGTGCTTTCTTTCCCAAAATCGGTCAGGTGGCAGAATTTTGTTGAAGCATGGAATATGACTTCTTACCCGACAAAATTCGCCAATACATTTTTCATAACCTTATTTGCGCTTATTCTTACTGTTATTACAAACTCTATGGTAGGGTTTGCAATCGAAAGAAACCGTAAAAAAAGCCGCTTTTTTAATTTCCTTTTCTACTATTTTATAAGCGCTTTGTTTATACCGTTCAATGTACTTATGCTGCCGCTCGTAAAAGAAGCCAGTAATTTTCATATTGATAACATTATCGGAATTACATTTTTGTATGTTGTATTCGGATTGCCGATGAACACAATGCTTTATACAGGGTATATCAGAACCATTCCGAAAGAACTTGATGAAGCGGCTATTATCGACGGCGCAAATACTTGGCAGATGTTCTTTAAGGTGATATTTCCCACCATGGCTCCGATTAACGCAACTGTTACTATATTGACCGTTATGTGGACATGGAACGATTTCCTCATGCCGCTAATACTTCTCAGCAAGCCGGAACAGCAGACTTTACAGCTTTCACAGTATGTTTTTCAGGGTCAGTTCTCCACGAATTACAACCTTGCGTTTGCTTCATATCTAATGGTGCTGCTCCCGATCTTAATTGTTTATGTTTTCTGTCAGAAGTGGATTACTGCCGGTATTACAAACGGTTCGGTAAAGCAGTAAATGATTCATAAATATTAAAATCAATCGGGATAAAAACATCATTAATGAGGTGAACAAATTTGGATTTATTTCAGGAAAGCGTAAATATCATACTAAAGAATCAGTCCCAGTATGGTTCATTTATTGCAAGTCCCAGTTTCAGTACTTATCAGTTCAGCTGGATAAGAGACGGCAGCTTCACCGCCCATTCACTTGACGTCATCGGTGAATATACCGCAGCCGAAAAGTTCTACATATGGGTTAATGATGTTATCGAATCTTGCGCGTACAAGATACAAAATCTCGAAAAAGCGCTTAGTGAAGGTAAAAAAGTCGATGACAGCTACCTTCTCAACGCAAGGTTCACCCTTGACGGCAAAGAGGAGAATAAAAGCGGCTGGGGCAACTTTCAGCTTGATGCTTACGGAACATGGCTTTGGGCTCTGGCAAGGCATATTCAGTATTCAAAAAACACTAAATTGCTGAATAAGTGCCGGAAGAGCATTGACTTGACCGTCCGGTATATATCCGACCTGTGGAATTATCCCAATTATGATATCTGGGAAGAAAACTGCGACAAGATTCATACTTCGACACTCGCGTGCCTGTATGGCGGGCTGAATGCGATTGAGGGATATACAGACAACAGTAAAGCGAACAAGATAAAAAACAGTATACGCTCATATATAATGACCAACTGTGTTAAAAATTCAAGATTCGTTAAATACATCGGTACCGATGAAGTTGATGCGAGCCTTATCTGGCTTGGAATTCCTTTCAACGTTGTTGAACCCGATGACTTGATTTTTCAAAACACCGTTAAAACCATTGAAAATGACCTGCTTCATGGTGCGGGACTGCACCGTTATAAAAAAGACACTTACTATGGCGGCGGCGAATGGGTTTTGCTGTCGTGCTGGCTAGGCTGGTATTATTCTCTTACCGGAGAAATCCAGAAGGCCAAGGAAATTTTACACTGGGCGGAAAGCACCGCGGATAAAAACGGTTTTTTGTCTGAACAGGTCTTTACCCATTTGCTTTATCCTGAGTATTACGGGAAATGGGTTGAAAAATGGGGCGAACCGGCGTCCCCCTTGTTATGGTCGCACGCAATGTATATAATTCTAAAAAAAGAAATCGAGCACAGGTCATAAACAGGGAAAATCACTTATTTTGTTTGCCCCCTCCTACGCAGTTAACCGCTGCGTGCCTTTTTCAATATTCAAGCAATGAGCAGTAAAAACGTAATTTGTTTTTACTGCTCATTGCTTTTAATACTTATTCCAAATTAAAAGTCTCCAAAGAATTTGCGTCAAAATCATTGATTTACGATTTTACGCGAATTCTTGCCTTAAGTTTATTTGGAATAAGTATAATTCACGGGTATTCTTTTGTTGTTGTTGTGGAAGTTGAGGTGGTGCTGGTTGTGGTTGTCGAGGTCGTTGTGGTAGTGGTTGAAATTACATCTTCAAGTTTAAATTCCAGGAGCATCTCTTTTTCAATTACATAGCGAAGCATTTTTCCTACGGATTTATTGATTTTCAGAAGGTCGTCGATTGTTGCCGGACGCGGGGGGGTATGTCCTTCCAGGGTTCCGAGAACATATTGGATTTTTTCGGCTTCAGAATTGATTATATGCGATAAGCCTAATTCTTCAAAAGCTATGGAACTGAGTATCAGATTCAGAGCGTCATCTCTGTTTATGCTGATTGACGCGGTGACGTTCGGTATATTGGGAAACGACATAAAACTATCTCCATTCTGTTTAATATACTATATTATATTCAAACCGCCGTTATTCTTGCTAATGCTCTAAAAAGAACTATTAAACGGAATAAGGTAACCGCTTCTTTGATTTTCCATATAATAAATTAAGGAAAACTAATTCGAAGCGGTGAATAAAATGTCATTTCCCAATATACCAAATATAACCCCATGCATTACTATAACATTGGAAGACGCGGTCAATCTGCTTTTAACTTCAATCGCCCTTGAAGAAATCAGTTTATCAAAGTTAATGAATGCCGAAAAAGATAAAATTGAATTTGTAATCGGCGATTGTAAACATAAAGACAGCAAGCTCCATGATTCGGTTGTTATTAATAAAAGTGTAAATGAAACTATCCAGAATTTGATAAAACTGCAAATGCTCCTGCAATTTAAGCTTGAACATGTAAAAGAGATAATTCCATGTTCAACAACGACATGTTCCACAACAACAACATCAACGACGACAACAACGTCATGCACAAGAACAACTACCACGGCAAGCAAAACGACGACAACGACATCATGTACAAGAACAACTACCACAGTAAGCCGGTCAACTACTTGCTCGCACACCACTACCTGTACTTCATGCACTTACACGACCACAACAAGTTGCCCATGTGTCTGCTGTCTGAGAGGAAAAGGGAGAGGCGGCGTAACGAATACA
>DATALE010000099.1:0-11403 GCA_036261235.1 Ruminiclostridium sp.
AAGCTCTATTTCAAGCGGTGAGCCGTTATCAATCAATGGTTTCGCGATTATACATGATATTATTTTTTTTACTTTTCCAAGCCCCAATATCTGCACAGCCGCACATATAACCTCAAGATATGCCGCACCAGGAAAAAACGATCGTTTCACCAATCCTGTGGTCAGCAAGAAACACTTTTTGTCCGGCCAGTCTTATCAGATATCTTTCACCGGTTATTTTAGTGATTTCACTGATAAGAGGATGGACAGTCCCCCAGGATGTTTTATTTTCATTAGAATTGAAATTATTTTTCATATAAGAATCACCTGTAAATCAAAACCGTGTTACATGCGTTACAATTCTTTGATGAATCAAAAGCATAATTAAACCTTGACGGCATTAGTTTTGGAATTTGTATTCGGATATCTGATTGATTTACTTCCGATTCCGTTTTGACGTACTGCTATCATGCTTCTGATAGTTCCCTTATATAGAAGATAGCAGCCATATGCCTGCATGAGTCGGCCCTTTAATATTTTTTTAATTACATTTTTTACAACAAAAGACCTGGAAGAACATTTTTTCAGCAGCCAGTTGTATCCGGTATTAAGTTCATCCTGAGTCATGGATTTTGGAATAAAGTTAACGCCGTCAAATATGTAGTTGTCAAAATCATCGCTGGTTACCCTATTCTCTTTTTTCATATGTTCACGAAGCGGGGTCCCGGGATAGGGATATACCAAATTTAGCTGCACCTCTTCAATCCCTGTCTTTTTTACAAGTTTATACACTCGTTTGAATGTTCCGAGATCGTCGCTGTCAAGGCCAAACACAAAGCCGCCCTGAATCATAATTCCTCTGTCATGGAATCTTTTGGCAACCTCAACATATTTGTTTGGATCATTATGATTTTTGTTGCTGTTCCTAAGGCTTTGAATATTCGGGGACTCAAGCCCAAGAAAAACATACTTGCATCCGGCCTTTTGCATGAGATCAAGCATTTCAATATCTTCTGCAATTCTAACGCCTGTCTGACATGACCAGTACTTTAAATTAAGCGGAATCATTTTTTCCAGCAGTTCCTTGTAATAATTCCGGTCACACCCAACAAATTCATCCATAATCATAATTGGCTTGTTCGGGTCAAGATATTTCATTTCGTCAATAACTTCATCCACAGGTCTTGTCCTGAGTTTTTTCCAAAACGCGGTTGTGGAGCAAAACTCACAATGATACATGCAGCCGCGCGCTGGCTGAACGTACTGATATACATCATACTCATCCTTATGCTTTAAAAGGTCAAGCCTTGGCCGCGGCAGACCTTTAAGGTCAAGCAGATCATTGTTTTTATATACGCCTTTAAGATTTTTATTGACGCAGTCATCCAGAACTTTGGACCATATTCCTTCAGCTTCGCCTACCACGACTGCATCCGCATGCTTTAAAGTCTCTTCAGTTGTGGCGGACGCATGTATCCCGCCCATTACAACAGGGATGCCTTTTTGCCTGAAATAATCTCCGAGCTCATATGCGCGTGAAGAAGATGCGGCGGCAATAATGCTGATAGCAACCAGATCGGGATTGTCGTCATAAACAATTTCATCCATCATTTCATCTTCGATGGAAATTTCCCAAGAATCCGGAGTAACCGCCGCAATACAGCACAAGCTCCATGGCGGCATTTTTGAGCGTACACCGCTGAGTTGCCTTGGCGTTTTCCCATTAATTCTGAGCTTGCTCGCACATGGGCTGATAAGTTTTAATTTCATATTGACTCCCTGTCCTTTATTAATAAATTATGAACAGATAATTTTTTTACTTAACTGTCTTCTGCTGCAATTATACAAAGATATGATAATAATGTCAATAATTAAGTAAAAATTAGAATTTATGTAATGTAAAATTACAGTTTGTCGATTTATGGTTATACTTATAATAACAGATGGAAACCAAAATTTATAACGGAAATGCCCCTGTATATGTTCGCCTTTGCGTGGTAAACATAATTTTCAGGAGGAAGAAATATGAAGTTTCTGAAACATGTGTGGAGGCTTTTTGTTCTCTGGATTTTGCTCGGAATGGGCTATACGACGCTTGAATTGCTGTTCAGAGGCGTGACTTATGTTCAGATGTTGTGGATAGGCGGGCTTGTCGGCGTTCTTGTCGGACTTTTGGACGAACACCCGGCATATTACAACAGGCTCATGTGGCAGCAATGCCTGCTTGGAACTGTTATAACAATAATCGTGGAGTTTTGTTCCGGGTATATTCTCAATGTTGTGCTTCACAGTAATATATGGGATTACAGCAGTATGCCTTACAATTTTCACGGGCAGATTTGCCTTTTTGCTTCAGTTGCGTGGTTCTTTTTAATGCCATTCGCGGTATATGCGGACGATTGGCTTCGCTTTAAATTGTTTAACGAGGAAAAGCCGGTTGGCAGCGTATTCTATAATTATAGAAGGCTGTTTACAGGCAAATAGCTTGAGTTTGTGCACTTTGATTAAAATATTACAATCTAATTGCCGCTTATTGTGAATTTAAACGCCGAATGCTATAATAAATATAAAATGATTCTATAGAAGCAGCGGCTGTTTACATATTAACTATATGGATGGTTAAAAATCAAAGCCGCAGAGCAAAAGGAATTTTTTGTAGCAAGACAAATGAATTATGCACGATTAAAAAAGCTGTATATTTGGGAATTGATTTTCTAATTTAAAAATTATCAGAAAAAAACAGGAGGTTTCCCGTATGCTTGTACGCGAAATTAGGGATATTCTGAACGCTCAAATTATAATCGGTGAAGAGAATATTGACACTGAGGTAAAATCAGCTTGCGGCAGTGACATGATGAGTGATGTCCTTGCTTTTGTTAAGGATCAGTCTGTTCTGCTGACCGGTCTTGTCAATCCTCAGGTAGTCCGCACCGCGGAGATGATGGATATGCGCTGCATAGTTTTTGTAAGGGGAAAGAAACCGGATGATTCTGTAATTTCACTTGCAAAGGAGAGAGGCATAGTTTTACTTTGCACAGAACACAGAATGTTTGTTGCATGCGGACTTCTTTATTCCAATGGGCTGCAGGGGGGTACATTAAAAAAATGACAGATAAAGAAATAAATTCAGGCGTAATGCATCTTCATTATGATGTGCCCGGGGACGATTTTACTCATGCAGGCGAGGCTTCCGGTAATGTTAAAAAGGTTTTGAAACAACTGGGTGTTTCCCCGGACGCAATAAGGCGTACCACAATTTCAATGTACGAGGGCGAAATAAATATGGTGATTCATGCGGGCGGCGGGGAAGCCGACGTTGCTATCACGCCTGAAAAGATTGATATAGTTTTAAGCGATCATGGCCCCGGAATCCCGGATGTAACTCTCGCCATGAAAGAAGGGTATTCTACAGCGCCCGACAAGATAAGAGCGCTCGGTTTCGGCGCCGGAATGGGTCTGCCCAATATGAAAAAATATACTGATGAACTCGAGATCAAAACCGAAGTAGGCAAAGGAACATCAGTACATATGGTTGTTGTCGTAAAATAAAATCAAAGTTTTTTAGAATGTATCGGAGGTGGGATCATGGGTGATTTCTACCATTCTGTAACGCTTGACAGCTCTCGGTGCAAGGGCTGTATCAATTGTATCAAACGGTGTCCGACCGAAGCTATAAGAGTAAGAAACGGGAAAGCGTATATAATTCCGGAACGCTGCATTGACTGCGGCGAATGTATAAGAGTTTGTCCCCAGCATGCAAAAAAGGCGGTATTCGACTCGCTTGAAAGTCTTAAGGAATTCAAGTGGAAAATAGCCATGCCGGCTCCGGCTTTGTACGGCCAGTTCAACAACATTGACAATATCGACAAGGTACTGACTGCGTTCAAAAGAATAGGCTTTGACGATATATTTGAAGTAAGCGCCGCGGCGGAAGTCGTTTCGGAGTGTACAAGAAAAATGATGAGCGGGGACAATCTTCCGCGGCCGGTTATAAGTTCGGCGTGCCCTGCGGTCACAAGGCTTATCAGAGTTCGTTTCCCGAACCTTTGCCGCAATGTACTGCCGGTTCTTGCTCCTGTTGAAATCGCGGCACAGATGGCAAGGCGTGACGCAATGCAAAAAACCGGACTTAAAGAAAACGATATCGGGGTGTTCTTTATTTCACCCTGCCCGGCAAAGGTTACATATGTGCGTACTCCTCTCGGAACAAGAAAATCAGCGATTGATTACGTTTTGGCTATCAGTGACATATATCCGAAAATCGCCGGAATTATTAAACACATGGACGACCCCGAACCCTTGTCACATTCAGGAATAATCGGTGTCGGATGGGCAGGTTCGGGTGGAGAAGCGTCCGCTTTGCTCAATGAAAAATACCTTGCGGCTGACGGCATCGAAAATGTAATCAAGGTTCTTGAAGAAATTGAAGATGAAAAACTTGGTGAAGTCGACTTCATCGAGCTCAACGCATGCAGCGGCGGCTGTGTCGGCGGAGCTTTGACAATAGAGAACCCTTATATTGCGAAAGCCCGTCTCCAAAGGCTGAGAAAATACCTCCCGGTTGCATGCAATCACATTAACGGCATAGTTCCAGCTTCTGTTATGTGGACGCTGCCTCTTGAGTATATGCCTGTTCTGAAACTTGATAATGATGTTTCCGTAGCCATGAAAAAGCTAATGGCGATTGATGCGCTGCTTGACGAGATGCCCGGGCTTGACTGCGGCTCGTGCGGGGCACCGTCCTGCCGGGCGTTCTGCGAAGACGTAATACGCGGAATGGCGGACAAAGGCGACTGCATTTTTAAACTGCGTGAAAGAATTAACAAACTTGTGGATGAGCTGTCTTTGCTTGAAGGCTACCTGCCGCCTCCGTTCAGAAAGCCGGATACGGACCCGGAACAAAAATAGGCCGTTTGTGCAAAATCGGAAAGGAAATTAATAAATGAGCGAAAAGACTAAAACTGTTTCACAGCTTGCCGAAAATGGCGGCTTCGAAATACTGAATGGCGGCGAAGCGCTCGAAAAAAACGTGAACTGCGGGTACTGCGGCGATCTTTTAAGCTGGGTTATGGGAAGAGCGCAGGCGGGCAGCGCGTGGATTACGGTTATGGGAAATGAAAACGCGGTAGCTGTTGCGGTTCTCACGGAAGCCGCCTGTATCATTCTTGCGAAGGATGCCGAAATTGATGATAAAGCGCTTTCAAGGGCTAAAGAAAATAATGTGGCGATTCTGAAAAGTGGGGAAGGGGCATTTGAAACGGCGCTGAAAGTCGGTGAATTTTTAAAAAATGAACAGTGAAAATAAAATATTCTATGATTTTCATCTGCACTCGTGCCTGTCACCGTGCGGTGACTCAGATATGACTCCGAATAATATTATAAATATGGCAAAACTTAAAGGGCTTAACGCGATTGCCCTGACTGACCACAATACCTGCGGCAACTGCCGTGCGATAATGAAAGTCGGTGAAAGGGAAGGCATAACGGTTCTGCCCGGAATGGAGCTCTGCACGAGTGAGGATATACATGTTGTCTGCCTTTTCAGTAACCTTGATGGTGCCCTTTGTTTTGAACAGGAAGTAAAAAAGGTCATGCCAGCGGTTAAGAACAGACCGGAAATCTTCGGTGAACAACTTATGCTTGACGATATGGACAATATTGTGGGCAGGGAAGATATCCTCTTGATATCAGCCAGCGGCATATCGGTTGACAACGTGCTTTTAATGTGCAGGCGCTTTTCGGGAACGGCGTTTCCGGCGCATGCGGATAAAGCGGCAAACGGGATTATTGGGATACTCGGAGCTGTCCCGCCGGAGGCCGGATTCAAAACTGCGGAGCTTTCCGCTCACTGCGAAGCCGAAAAATTTATACAGGAAAACCAGTCGATCCGGGGGCTTTATATTCTCCGTGATTCGGATGCTCATTACCTTTGGGATATAAGCGAACCCGAAAACGTATTGCCGACGGTTGAAAACAAAAGAGAAAGTATTATCTCGTTTATCGACGGTATTTGACAAAGCAATAATACAAAAAGTTACAATTAAATAAAAAATAATTTTTTAACAATAAAGTTATAATTAATATGGTTTTATTAATTGCTTTATGATATAATAATTTCTGTTGGTCAATATCAACTTGATAAAAGTTTAACATTATCCTTGAGGGAGGACGAAATAATGCAAAAACGCAAAACCAGTGTGCCTTTCAAGGGCACGAAGGAGCAGGAGGAGCGCCTTTATAAGGTTATTGAAGAGCACAAAGACCAAAAAGGCGCGCTCATGCCGATTCTCCAACAGGCTCAGGAGATTTATGGCTATCTGCCGATTGAAGTTCAGCAGATTATTGCTGAAAGCATGGACATTCCGCTTGAAGAAGTTTATGGTGTCGCAAGCTTTTATGCCCAGTTTACTCTCAATCCGAAGGGACAGTACAAAGTCTCAGTGTGCCTCGGAACTGCATGCTATGTTAAAGGTTCACAGCAAGTTCTTGACCGCATCTCCGAAAAGTTACATATTGCTCCCGGCGAAATCACTTCAGACGGAAAATATTCACTTGACGCTACACGCTGCATCGGCGCTTGCGGCCTTGCACCAGTCATGTGTGTCAACGACGATGTTTACGGCAGATTGGTACCGGAAGATGTTGATAAAATACTTGAGAAGTACAATTAAATTAAATTATGCAGGAAATATCGCTTAACATAATGGATTTGGCGCAGAATTCAATTTCTGCAAAAGCCGGGCTTATCGAAATTTCAGTTATTGAAAATCCGGCTGAGGATACGCTGACGGTTACAATTGCCGATGACGGCAAGGGAATGTCAAAAGACCAGCTGTCGGCGGTCACTGACCCGTTTTTTACAACGAGGACGACCCGCAAAGTCGGCCTTGGGGTTCCGTTTTTCAAGATGGCGGCTGAAATGTCCGGCGGAAGTTTTGAAATTTCTTCACAGCCGGGAAAAGGAACACGTCTCAGCGGTTCTTTCGGACTGACGAACATTGACCGGATGCCGCTCGGTGACATCAATTCTACAATAGCGATGCTGATTTACTGCAACCCGGGTATTGATTTTGTTTATAATCGTCGGCGCGGTAAAAAGGGTTTTGTTCTTGATACCCGCGAACTAAGGAATGTTCTCGGCGGCGTGGCGCTTAACACAAATGAGGTTGCGCTGTGGATAAAAGAATTTCTGAACGACGGAGAAAATGAAATCAACCAGGATTAAATTTACATAAGTTACGGAAAGGAATGAATTAGCTGTGAAATCTCTTGCGGAGCTTGAAGCAATCAGAAATAAAATGCAGGGCAAAGTTAATTTAAGGGAAAACGATTCTAACGCAATCCGCGTTGTTGTCGGTATGGCGACATGCGGTATCGCGGCAGGAGCTCGTCCCGTTCTCAATAAAATTGTCGAGGAAGTCGCAAAGCGCGGCCTTAAAGACATCATTGTAACTCAGACAGGTTGTATCGGCATCTGTCAGTATGAGCCGGTCGTTGAAGTCTATGTTCCCGGCAAAGAAAAGGTAACCTATGTTAAAATGACAGCTGAAAAAGCGGTTAGATTGGTAAACGATCACCTTGTCAACGGCAATGTGGTTGAGGAATACACAATCGGCGCGGTCGCAAAATAAGGAGGTTAATATATATGGTTCGCTCACATGTCCTTGTCTGCGGCGGTACCGGATGTACATCTTCGGGCAGCGAGCAGATAATAAAAGCCTTTGAAACTGAAATTGACAAGAATGGCCTTTCGGAAGAAGTCAAGGTTGTAAGAACCGGCTGCTTCGGCCTTTGTGCTTTGGGTCCTGTCGTTATTGTTTATCCTGACGGTGCGTTTTACAGCAGGGTAACAAGTGAAGATGTCAGTGAAATTGTTTCTGAACATCTGCTTAAAGGGCGTATTGTCAAAAGGCTTCTTTATCATGAGACAATCGCGGAAGACAACAATATTAAGTCGCTCAACGAGACACCTTTCTATAAGAAACAGATGCGCCGCGCGCTTCGTAACTGCGGTGTTATAAATCCTGAAAACATCGATGAATACATAGCAATGGACGGCTACCGTGCTCTCGGCAAGGCTTTGACAGAGATGACACCGGAACAGGTCATCGAAGAAGTTTTGAACTCCGGTCTCCGCGGACGCGGCGGCGCGGGTTTCCCGACAGGACGCAAATGGCAGCTCGCACGTATGAACGATGCGGATCAGAAATATGTTTGCTGCAACGCCGACGAAGGTGACCCCGGTGCGTTCATGGACCGTTCAGTTCTTGAAGGCGACCCGCATGCGGTACTTGAAGCTATGGCAATCGCCGGTTATGCAATTGGCGCAAGTCAGGGTTACATCTATGTCCGTGCCGAATACCCGATAGCTATCAAGAGACTGAGCATTGCTATCGAACAGGCTCACGAATACGGACTGCTCGGCAAAAACATCTTCAACACCGGTTTTGATTTTGATATCGGTCTCCGCCTCGGCGCAGGCGCGTTTGTCTGCGGTGAAGAGACTGCCCTTATGACTTCAATTGAAGGTCATCGCGGCGAGCCGCATCCGCGTCCTCCGTTCCCGGCTGTAAAAGGTTTGTTCCAGAAACCGACAATCCTCAACAACGTTGAAACATATGCAAATATTCCTCAGATTATCCTCAAGGGAGCAGAATGGTTCTCTTCTGTCGGTACCGAAAAATCAAAGGGCACAAAAGTTTTTGCTCTCGGCGGAAAGATTACACATACCGGCCTTGTTGAAGTTCCTATGGGTACAACCCTGCGCGAAATCGTCGATGAAATCGGCGGCGGCGTGCCTAACGGCAAGAAATTCAAAGCAGCTCAGACCGGCGGACCTTCCGGCGGATGTATTCCTGCTTCCCTTATCGACACCCCGATTGACTATGACCAGCTTATCGCTATTGGTTCAATGATGGGTTCAGGAGGACTTATCGTTATGGACGAGGACAACTGCATGGTCGATATCGCGAAATTCTTCCTTGAATTCACGGTCGATGAATCCTGCGGTAAATGTACTCCGTGCCGTATCGGTACAAGGCGTCTTCTCGAAATGCTCAACAAGATAACTTCCGGCAAAGCTGAACTTGCCGACCTCGACAAGCTTGAAGAGCTCTGCTATTACATTAAAGACAATGCTCTCTGCGGCCTCGGACAGACAGCTCCGAACCCGGTGCTTTCAACCATGAGGTATTTCCGCGACGAGTATATCGCTCATGTCGTGGATAAGAAATGTCCCGCGGGCGTCTGCAAAGAACTGCTTTCCTATGAAATCGATCCGGATAAATGCAAAGGCTGCACACTCTGCGCACGCAACTGCCCTGCCAATGCTATTACCGGTACTGTTAAACAACCTCATGTCATCGACAAGTCCAAATGTTTAAAATGCGGTGTCTGCCAGCAGAAATGTAAATTTGGCGCCGTGCTTAAGAAATAAGAAGGAGAGTGCTGTTTTATGGCAAATGATATGGTTAATATTCAAATTAACGGCATGCCTCTTTCCGTGCCCAAGGGCTCAACAATACTCGAGGCGGCGCGGCAGGCAGGCATCAATATACCGACTCTTTGTTACCTCAAGGATATAAATGAAATCGGCGCGTGCAGGATGTGCGTTGTCGAGGTAAAACGTGCGAGATCTCTTGTTGCCGCCTGCGTTTACCCGGTTAACGAAGGCATGGAGATATTCACAAATACCGAAAGAGTACGCAATTCGCGCAAACTTTCACTTGAACTGATTCTTTCAGCTCACAAACGCGAGTGCCTTTCCTGTGTCCGCAGCGGAAACTGCGAACTTCAGAAATTGTGCCATGACTATGGAGTTGAAGATGAAGAACACTTCAAGGGCGAGATGCCTGCTTCAACAATTGATGACACGACCGGCGTTATTGTGCGTGACAACTCAAAGTGCGTACTTTGCCGCCGCTGCTCCGCAGCGTGTTCCCGTCAGCAGGCAGTCGGTGTTATCGGCGTAAATGACCGTGGTTTCGATACCCACATCGGCTGCGTCATGGACCGTGATCTTAAAGACGTACCGTGCGTATCCTGCGGCCAGTGCATAGTTGCCTGCCCGACAGGTGCCCTTCATGAAAAGGACGAGACAGGCAAGGTATGGGCTGCTCTTGCCGACCCGTCAAAGCATGTTATCGTAAACACTGCTCCATCCGTCCGCGTTACCCTCGGCGAATGCTTTGGTATGCCGGTAGGCACCAATGTTAAAGGCAAAATGGTTTCTGCACTCCGCCGCCTTGGTTTCGCAAAAGTATTTGATACAGATTTTTCAGCCGACCTCACAATCGTTGAAGAAGCAAATGAACTTGTTGAACGCATTAAGAACGGCGGAAAACTGCCAATGATTACTTCCTGCTCACCCGGATGGATCAAATACTGTGAATACTATTATCCTGAATTCTTAGACAACCTTTCGTCCTGCAAATCGCCGCAACAGATGTTCGGCGCAGTTGCAAAGACATGGTATGCTAAGAAGATGGGTATCGACCCGAAGGATATCTTCGTTGTCGCAGTAATGCCATGCACAGCAAAGAAATTCGAAGCAGGCAGAGATAACCAGGCGGCTTCCGGATATCCTGACATTGACGTTGCTCTTACGACTCGTGAGCTTTCCCGTATGATTGAACGCGCAGGCCTTGATTTCAGTGCTCTTCCGGACGAAGACTTTGATCTTCCGCTTGGCGCTTCAACTGGTGCAGGCGCAATATTCGGTGCAACCGGCGGTGTTATGGAAGCGGCTCTCCGCACAGCGGCTGAAACCCTTACCGGAAAGACGCTTGAAAAACTCGAATTTAACGATGTTCGCGGAACAGAGGGCATCAAAGAAGCAAAATACAAGATCGGTGATCTTGAACTGAAAGTTGCTGTAACAAGCGGACTTTCAAACGCAAAACAGCTTCTTGAAAATGTTAAATCCGGCAAGTCAAAATATGACTTCATCGAAGTCATGGCATGCCCCGGCGGCTGCGTAAACGGCGGCGGCCAGCCGATTCAGCCTGCAAATGTTCGCAACAATGTCGATCTCAAGGCTATCCGCGGCGCGGCGCTTTATGCTGAGGATGAGAATCTCCCTCTTCGCAAGTCTCATGAGAACCCGTCTATAAAGGCTCTTTATGATGAATATCTTGAGAAGCCGGGCAGCCATAAGGCTCATGAAGTTCTTCACACAACGTACGTTGCGAGAAAGAAATATTGATTCTTCGATATTAACAAAAGCCGCGAACAGTTTAAAAGCTGATCGCGGCTTTTTTATTGATTCTGCCGTAAAGGTCCGATAATTTGCCCCACACAAGCAATAGCAGGGAAATCGTAAGCAAATAACTCGTAACAACCCACTGAATCTGATTTATTGATACTTTGAGTTCGCTATGTGCGGATTTTCTCATACTCTCCAGTTCCTTGTTATTTCGAGAATAA
>DATALE010000101.1:0-16116 GCA_036261235.1 Ruminiclostridium sp.
AATTTTTAACAGTCTCTTTATTAAGGGTAACATAATCGAATCAAAAATAAAAGTGCTTTTTGTAAACATAAACGTTCTAATTAAAAATATTAACTAAATGGGTAATCTTTTAAATACGATTCATGCTTTTTTAAAATTTGAATAAAATTACCTACTAAGGCAAATAATCAAATGTAACACTTATTTAAACGCAATCAAAAATAAACAAAAAGTTTGTAGGAATAAAGGAGCTTAAAAATGCAGGACAGTGGCTGTTACCTGGGCATAGATGTTGGTTCGGTCAGTACAAATATAGTGCTGATGTCGCAAAACGGTGAAATATTAAAAAAAGCATATCTCAGAACCGGGGGCAGGCCGATAGACGTTTTGACAGGCGGTTTGCAGGACTTTGCCGCAAATATCGGTGATGAAGAAATTCTCGGCGTCGGAACGACCGGGAGCGGCAGGCAGCTTGCCGCCGTAATTTCGGGCGCGGATATTGTGAAGAACGAGATAACGGCGCACGCCGTTGCGTCACAGCGTGTTGTGCCACAGGTTTCGACGATTTTGGAAATCGGCGGACAGGATTCAAAAATTATATTTCTCAAAAACGGAGTGGTTAACGATTTTGCAATGAACACGGTCTGTGCCGCCGGAACAGGTTCGTTTCTTGATAGACAGGCGGAACGGCTTGGCATACCGATTGAAAAATTCGGGACACTTTCGCTGACGGCGAAATCGCCGACGCGAATAGCCGGACGCTGCGCCGTTTTTGCGGAATCAGATATGATTCACAAACAGCAGATGGGTCATCGGACGGAGGATATTATTGCCGGGCTTTGCACCGCACTCGTCAGAAATTATCTCAGCAATCTTGCCCGCGGCAGGGAAATTGCAGGTCCGGTTATGTTTCAGGGCGGCGTTGCCGCAAATTCCGGAATTGTCGCGGCTTTTGAGAAAGCGCTTTCACAAAAAATCATCATTCCGCAGTATTATGATGTAATGGGCGCGTGGGGAGCGGCGATGCTGGCGCAAAAAAAGATGAATAACAGCGGAGGAAAATCAGTTTTCCGCGGATTCGCAAACGCATGCGCACGCTATGAGTCACACAGCAGGGAATGCGGAGGCTGCTCAAACAACTGCGAGGTGATTGAAATAAGCTCTGGTGGCAATATTGTCGCCCGGTGGGGCGACAAATGCGGCAAATGGTCAAATCTCAGCGTCTCAGCATAAAACGGATGGAGGCTTGAAGTAGCCGCATGGACGGTTTAAACGGAATAATACATTATGTTATGGGTAAAGAAGAAAACAGAAAAACTGCGGAAGCGTCTAATATAACAGTCGGCTTGCCGCGCGCTATGACCTATTATGAACACGGAAAACTGTGGCAGAACTTTTTTACCCTTCTTGGCTGTACGGTTCGGGTTTCACCTGAAACAAACCGCAGAATTCTCGACAAAGGCGTATCGCTTTGCAGCAACGAAACATGCCTTCCAGTAAAAGTTATGGCAGGCCATGTTGCTGAACTCTCGGATAAATGCGATACAGTGTTCATACCGCGCTATCTCAGCACCGCACCGCATGAAATGTGCTGCCCGAAGTTATGCGGCCTGCCAGATATGATAAGAATGAATCTGCGCGGCAAAGCCGATATAATGGAAGTAACAGTTGACGTTGACAAGGGCTTTGACAGGACAGATAAAACAATCGACGGCATAGCGGAAAGAATAAATGTTTCAAAAAGCAAAGCGCATAACGCCTTTGAACGCGCGGTTAAAAACAAACTGAACGCCGACGCAAAGGCAAGGCTTTCTGAAGATATGGAAATTGGCACATTAGATGCCGAAAAGACTGTTGTTGTTCTGGGCCATCCTTATATGCTTTATGACAGGTTTTTAAGTATGAATCTGATAGGAAAGCTAAAGGCGGCTCACCTTAATGTAATTACCCCTGATATGATTAAACATGACGAGCGGATAATAAATTCATATCCGTTTTACGGAAAGAGAAACTTTTACGGAATCGGCAGTGATAATCTTGGCTGCGCATATATTTGTGAAAACAGGCACAATGCAGCCGGGTTAATATACCTTACTCCGTTTGCATGCGGGGTGGATTCGCTCACTACAGAATTTATCTCCCGAAAACTTGATAACAAACTTCCGCTGATGGTTCTGACCGTTGACGAACATACGGGTGAAGCGGGATTTGACACGAGGATAGAAGCATTTCTCGACATGATTTCATAAAACCGCTGAATGCTTAATATTTTGGAGGCATTTTATGAAGATTACGTTTCCGCATATGGGTAACGCTTATATAGCAGTTAAGGTTTTGCTCGATGGGCTTGATCTCGACTATTACATGCCGCCTGTCGGAGACAGGCAGGATTTTGAACGCGGAATTGAAAATTCACCGGAATTTATGTGCCTGCCGTTTAAAGCTATACTCGGAAATTTTCTGAACGGGCTCGACCATGGTGCTGATACAATACTTTTCGGCGGCGGCTGCGGACAGTGCAGGCTCAGCTATTACGGCGACCTTCAAAAAGAAATACTGAAAAGTATGGGATACAAATTCAACTACATTCATCTTACACTTAACCATTTGACTTACAGGGAAGTTATGAACAAATTGGGGCCTTTTATTGAGAACAGGAGTAAAGCAAAGATAACAAAGGCAGTCACAGAGGCGGCATGGACGGTTTTTGCGGTTGACGGGATTTATTCAAAGGCTTCACATATTCGTCCCCGTGAAGTAAAACACGGTGAAACTGACAGCGCTATGCAGCATTTTGAAAAGCGCGTCCGTACAGAACGTGGGTTCAAGAATATACGCGACGCTGTTTTTGAAGCAAAAAATTCTCTTGACGCAATAAAACTTGACCCTCATGCAAACCCGCTTAAAATCGGGCTGATTGGGGAAATTTATATTTCAAGCGAACCTTTCTGCAATCTTGGAATTGAAAAGAAACTCGGGAATCTTCGAGCGGATGTTTTTAATACCATGAGCGTCAGCATGTGGATAAAAAAACATTTTGTCGACGCGATAGTTCCCATTCACGCAAAAGACCGTGCGGTTGAGGCGGCCCAGCCTTATATGCACATAGAAGATATCGGCGGTCACGGTGTAAATACTATCGGCAATGCGGCTCTTATGAGCAAGGACGGCCTCGACGGTATAATTCAAATCTATCCATTCAGCTGTATGCCCGAGATTATTGCCCAGAGCGCGTTCCGTGATATAGAAAAGAAGTACGGTGTGCCCATTATGACTTTAATAGTAGATGAACAGACGGCTGAGGCAGGTTATATTACGAGGCTTGAAGCTTTTACGGATATGCTCGAGATGAGACGGGAAATGAAATGTAAAACCATGGCTGGAAAAATAGGAGCTTGATTTATAGTTCAAAACATTTGCGAAAATCCTGATTCATATTGTATTGATAATAGAATAATGTGCTGATATAATATGATTACATTAATTTTACACGAGGATTGAAAATTTTGGACTTTATAAATCATGCAAAGAAAACGGCTGCGAACGATGGACCATACGTCAGCGCTATTATTGTCGCTGCCGGAAGAAGCGTACGTATGGGAACGGGAAAAAGCAAACAGTTTTTATCACTTTGCGGAATACCCGCCATCGCAAGGACTTTGTCCGCATTCGAAAAAAGCAAACTTATCAGAGAAGTTATTATCGTAACAAACAGATTTGATATAGTCAGAATGGGTGGCACCGTCAAGGAATTCGGATTTGAAAAGGTTAAAGGTATTGTTGTCGGCGGTGAAACAAGGCAGCAGTCTGCCGCTCTGGGTTTTAATGCAATTGATAAAAAATCAGAGTTTGTAGCGGTTCATGACGGTGCACGACCGCTTGTTACTTCGGGGTGTATTGACAGAGCAGTTGAAAGTGCCTTTCACAGCGGCGCCGCCGCTCTCGCCGTAAGGGTTAAGGATACAGTGAAAATCGCAGATGAAAACAGCATCGTAATATCCACACCTGACCGTGAGCGGCTTTGGGCAGTTCAGACGCCCCAGGTTTTCGGGACAGATTTGTACCGGTGTGCTTTGGAAACGGCGGTACGTGCCGGAAAAGATTATACTGACGATTGCCAAATCGTTGAAGCCGCCGAAGGGCGAGTACAGCTTGTTGAGGGTGATTACACAAATATAAAGCTGACAACAGCTGAAGATATCTTTCAGGCGGAAGCTATCATCAAAGAAAGGGGAGACGCTTTTTGAGAATCGGGCACGGTTACGACGCGCACAGGTTTGCGAGTGGACGACGGCTTGTTTTGGGCGGTGTGACAATATCATATACAAAAGGACTTGAAGGACATTCCGACGCTGATGTCCTGGTTCATGCGGTTATTGATTCTTTACTCGGGGCAGCGGGACTTTGCGATATCGGAAGCCTTTTTCCGGATACTGACCCCGCGTTTAAAGATGCGGACAGTATTGTACTGCTAAAGAAGGCTTTTATGGAGATAAAGGCAAAAGGTCTTGTCATCGGAAATATTGACGCGACAATAATTGCTCAGGAGCCGAAAATCAAGCCGTATATAATGAAAATGAGGGAAAATATCGCAGAGGCTTGTGAAACCCCCGTGTACAACATAAATGTCAAGGCAACCACGGAGGAAGGAATGGGTTTTACAGGTGCTCTTGAGGGAATCGCGGCACATGCGGTTTGCCTGCTTGACTAAATAAAAATTGGATTGAAATTTGTTATGTATGGGATATATCAACAGCTGGAAGGTCAGCGATTGATATATCCCATACTTGTGTCTTTATGCAAAATGTAAACAATATTTGCTTTTGAATTCTCAGCCATTTATGCCGTCAGATTCCACCGTGCGGCATAAAAGTTTCTTTTCTATCTCAACAAAAACACCATCAAGTATGTTTCTTGTCGCGAGCCCCGCGACAAAAAACTAACCGTTAGCGGTGTACTCTCATAAGTAAAAACATTAAGAAATTATGTTTATATGCGAAGTAAAGAAATCACGCACGCAAAATGAGCGCTCATAAGAATATCAATTGAGTGCAAGCGGGGAGTTTGACGGTGGCTTTGCCACCCGTCAAACCGGACAAACATCGTTATGCGGCGTGGTTCTTTCTTCACGCCGCTGGATTCTATGTTTGTCCGCCGCGCAGGCTGTAAAGGTGCTTCAAGATACTTGCGCTCATTTTGCGTATCGGCAGGCAGGGTACTAGGGGCCAGACTGTGTCAAAATGCAGTGAAAAATAAAAAATAAAGCAAAAGTGGTGAAACAATACGTAGATTTTGCTGAAATATGATTGCCATTCCCACAAATCAAGGCGAATTTCGTTTAGAGTGGTGAGTCCAAATTTTATCTTTTTGTTTTGACCCAGTCTGGGGCGGCTAGCCCATAGCCGCCTTTTCTTTCTTTGGCGGAACAAAGAAAGTGCCTGTCGCGGCGCAGAGCGACAAAGTGCTTAGCAGAACGTGCTCTTTTTAAACTGAATAAGAATTATATATTGCTTTTTTTCTTTTTTGGGATAAAGAAAGCGTTCGCCACGGCGTTAGGGAAATATATATTTTCTTGTTTCGTTATCGTTTGAGTCACCTTGGGCATAGAATATATAAAACGATTTCCTCGAGGTGATAAAAAATGAGCGGACAATATATTATTGTTAGCTCTATCACATATGCATATAAAGGCAAGGATATCCTTGAAAGAAAGGGTATCAGAGCAAACATTGAACGTGCACCTTCAGAAATATCCAACTGTGGCTGCCTTTATGCTATAAAAATCGGCAGCGGGGCTCTTGACCGCGCGATAAAGATTCTCGATAAGGCTCATATTAAGATAATATCAGCCGGGGGTAGCAGTAATGATTTATCTTGACAATGCCGCAACAACATATCCAAAGCCTGCGTCTGTGGCGCAGGCTGTATATGATTTTATGAGAGATAAAGCAGCAAATCCCGGACGAAGCGGGCATAAAATGTCCATGGCCGCCGCGTATGAAGTATACGCATGCAGAAACGCTGTATCTGAACTATTTAACGCGCCGGGGCCGGAATATGTTGCTTTCACACTCAACGCAACACAGGCAATAAACATGGCCTTAAAAGGCGTTCTACTTAAAAATAAGGGGCATGTAATTACTTCGGATCTTGAACACAACGCCGTCATGCGCCCTCTTTATAAACTGAATTCACAGGGGATCAGGGTATCCAAGGCTTATGTCAATCTTGAAAACGATGATGAAACCATCGCCTCCTTCGAAAGCCTTATTGAGAGCGATACCGTTATGATTGCATGCACACATGCTTCAAATGTATGCGGAAGGATTCTGCCTATAAAGAGGATTGGTGAACTGTGCAAAAAATATGGGTTGAAGTTTCTTGTGGATGCTTCTCAGACCGCCGGAATTATCAAAATTGATATGAAAGAGTGCGGAATTAATTATCTTTGCATGCCGGGGCATAAAAGTCTTTATGGGCCTATGGGAACGGGAATTCTAATCACTTCGGGTGATGAGGCACTTGAAACAATAATAGAAGGGGGAACGGGAAGTAACTCCGTTAGCCTTGCACAACCGGATTTTATGCCGGACAGAATGGAGAGCGGAACTGTTAACGCTCCGGGAATCGCAGGCTTGCGCGCGGGTATTCGTTTTGCTTCAAAGGTTATTTCGGGCGGAATTGAACTAAATGAAATGGATGGTGCGGCGGCACTTTATAAAGCACTTGAAAAAATAGACGGTGCAGAGATTTATACTCCCTATCCAGATGAACGTTACGTTCCGGTAATTTCTTTCAATATAAAAGGAATGGCGAGTGCAGATTTGGCAAAGATACTCGACAAGCATGGGTTTGCATTAAGAGGCGGGCTTCATTGTTCACCGTCCGCACATGAACATTTCGGCACTATTGACAGGGGAATGGTAAGGGCAAGCTTTGGCGCTTTCAATACAAAAAAGGACGCTCTGCGGCTTGCCGCAGCTATAGCGCAGATTGCAAAGCATAATCCTGCAGAATAACTTTCGGATGGGTTTAAATGTATTTATACATTCAGGCAAAATAGGATAATAATAAAAGTTAAATTTAAATTTAGAAGTATTAAAAAATGCCGAGGCGAAATAAACCAGAAAATAATAAACCATAAAAAGCTATTATTCACGGCAAATTTATGTTACAATAACTAATGTAATAAAAGAATAAGTTTTATTAAAACCAAAGACTATTAAAAAATCCAGAAGGGTGCAGAAACTTATGGATTTAGTAAATAATTTTTTTCAAACTATTTTAAGTGTTATAAAAACTATATCTATATCTGACATAATCGATATTCTGCTCGTATCTTTTCTTTTGTATAAGGCTATACAGTTGATTCGTGAGACAAGAGCCGAGCAGCTTATAAAGGGTATTATTTTATTTGTCGCGGCCTATTATTTTTCAATGATACTGGGCCTTAAAGCCATGTCCTTTATTCTGATTAATATATTCCAGTTCGGTGTGCTTGCACTTATTGTCGTTTTCCAGCCTGAACTCAGAAGTGCACTTGAACATTTGGGAAGATCAAGTGTCGGTAGATTCAGACTTTTAAGGTTTGAAGACACGAAAACTGAAGATAACAAGATAAGACGTGAAATTTACGCTGTTTGCGAGGCGGCACAATGGCTTCAAAAAGACAGAATTGGTGCTTTGATTTTATTCGAACGGAAAACAAGGCTTGGCGAAATCATTAAGACAGGCACGGTTGTTAATGCCGATGTAAGTTCTGAATTAATATGCAACATTTTTTATCCAAAAGCGCCTTTACATGACGGTGCTATGATACTGCGCGACGGCAGGGTTTACGCCGCAGGCTGTTTCCTGCCGCTTTCCCAGAATCAGGACCTGAGCCGTGAACTTGGGACAAGGCACCGGGCCGCCCTCGGAATCAGCGAGAGCTGTGATGTCCTTGTTGTTGTTGTTTCGGAGGAAACTGGTGTAATTTCTCTTGTTCAAAAAGGTATTATAAAGAGAAACCTAAATATTGATACGCTGAGAGTGGCTCTTGAGAAAGGACTGCTTCCCGAAAAACTTCAGGATAAAAAAGAGAAAAAGCCCACATCAAGGGGGGCTGTCAAATGAAAAAAAGCGTGACAAGTAAGCTTCTTTATAACAATAAATTTATATTGATTCTTTCAGTTGTGACTGCGGTGCTTTTCTGGTTTATTGTCGTTATCAACGTAAGCCCTGACTATAAGCGGACAGTAGGCGGAGTTAAAATCAATACGGAAGCAAATTCGCAGACTTTGACTGCAATGGGTCTTCATGTAGTGGATAAGTCTGCTGAAAAAGTAAGCATCGAGGTTACCGGCCCGCGAAATATAATCGGCAAACTGAACGCTGACAGTTTTTATGTAACCCCGAATATCGGCATGATATCAAAAGCGGGAAGCTATGAACTGCAGCTTAGCGCTTCTTTAAAGTCACCTGATAACCGCGTCAGGATCACAAAGGTTACTCCCGGGTATGTTTCGGTTAAATTTGATACAATGCAGATTAAAACACTCGCTGTGGATGTGCAGGTGGATGACAACAAGGTCCCGGACGGTTATATCATGCAGTCTGCAACGTCAAATCCAACAAGCGTTACGATATCAGGGCCTACAAGTGAACTATCACAGGTTGTCAAAGCGGTTGCAAAGGTAAAAGTGAATGACAATACCAAAGAAACAACTTTGGCAAAAAGCAAAATAGTTCTGTTTGACAGCAACGGCAGGGAACTTGACCTCAAGCATATTCAGATGAGCAGTACGGAAGTAAATGTTACCATTCCGATACTTAAAACAAAGCAGGTTGCGCTTAAAGCTGATTTTATAAATATTCCTGATGGTTTTGACAAAAATAATATTGTCTGCAAGGTGACACCAGCTTCGATATTGGTCGCCGGAAGTGAAGAAAAAATTGACAGTCTAAAGGAAATCAGCCTGGATATTGATTTTTCGAAATTGGATATTACATCGACGCAAACTACAAATATTCCTGCAATTGAAGGAATAATGAACGTTGAAAATGTCCAAACGGCTGATATCTCAATTCAGCTTAAAAATACATCGGAGAAGGTTGTCAGCACAAACACTTTCAACATCATTAATCAGCCGTCAGGCACCAAGGTAACTGTAAAGACAAAACAGTTGAATAATATCAACCTCTTCGGACCGACGTCAGATATAGATTCTGTGAACACAGTTACCGCGGTTGTCGATATGTCGAGTGTACAAAGCGGAACAGGGCAGTACGAAGTACCAACACAATTTTCAGTCCCGGGGAAAAGCGGATATTGGGTGACAGGTTCATATACAGTTGTTGTTAGCGTAAAAAAATCATAACAGAAAAGAAAAATTCCGATAGGAAGTTTATATGTCTATAATCGTTGGTAATATCCGAGCGGGTCTCTTGAATAATGAAAATGCCATCATAGAAATGGCTCTTGCGAAAATCAAAAAAAAGCGCAGTGAAGTTGTCGACGCGTATATAATCAAAAGTTCGGTTGATGCAAGGCACAGAGATAGCCTTTATATAGTTTATTCAGTGGGAATCGAGCTTGAATCAGGTGAAGCGTCAGCGGTGATTGCCGCAAACGACAGCAATGTAAAGTTACGCGAAAAAACAGAATATAAACCGCAAATTGGCACGGAAAAGCTCTACTCTCGCCCGGTTATTGTCGGTTTCGGCCCGGCCGGAATGTTCGCGGGGCTGATTCTTGCAAAATACGGCTATCACCCGCTTATAATAGAGCGCGGCGCGTCGGTTGACGAGCGCATCGGAACGGTTGAAAAGTTTTTCAGCGGCGGTGAATTTGACGAGCATACAAATGTTCAGTTTGGTGAGGGCGGCGCTGGTACATTTTCTGACGGTAAACTAACGACCAGAATCGGCGACCCGCGCTGCGAAACTGTTATCGAAGAGTTTGTGAAAAACGGTGCGCCGCAGACGGTAAAAAGGGCGGCCAAGCCTCATATCGGGACGGACAATCTGAGACTTGTAGTAAAAAATATTCGGGAAAGAATAATCAGCCTCGGCGGTGAAGTCAGATTTAACAAAAAGCTTACCGGTATAGGAATTTCCGGAGGTAAAGTCCGATCAGTTTTTATCGACGGGGAAGAAACCGAGGCGGAGGCCGTTATTCTTGCGCTTGGTCATAGTGCACGTGATACATTTAAAATGCTTCTTCAATCGGGAATTACCCTCATTCCGAAACCTTTCTCAGTAGGCGTCAGAATAGAACATTTGCAAAAAGAAATAGACAGGGCGCTTTACGGAAAGTTTTCCGGACACCCCGCCCTCCCCAAAGGTGAGTATCAATTATCTCTGAGAACCGGTGGCAGAGCTGTTTATACATTCTGTATGTGCCCCGGCGGAACAGTCGTGGCCGCGGCATCAGATCAAGGCGGTGTTGTTACCAACGGTATGAGTTTTTTCAGGCGCGACGGTGAAAATGCAAATGCTGCTCTTGCTGTTTCTGTTTCTCCGCAGGACTTTGGTCAAAACCCTCTTGATGGGGTCGCTTTTCAGGAAAAACTTGAGAAAGCAGCGTTCAGTGCGGGCGGCGGTGGATTTTATGCGCCGTGTCAGACCGCGGACGATTTTCTGGTCGGATCAGGTTCGGCGCATTTTTCCCGGGTGACGCCGACTTATCCGGTAGGTGTCAATCCGTATAACCTTGGTTCTTTATTTCCAAACTGTGTTTCCGACATGCTGAGAAATGGCATAAGGGCTTTTGATAAAAAAATCCAAGGCTTTGCCGCGAACGATTCAGTCCTGACAGGCGTTGAAACGCGGACATCATCGCCAGTGAGGATTTTACGCGGTGAAACTTATGAATCAGTAGACGTGGACGGATTGTATCCGGCCGGGGAAGGCGCCGGATATGCGGGTGGAATAGTAAGCGCCGCAGTTGATGGAATGAGATGTGCCGAGGCTGTTATGGCGAAATATGCGCAGATTGATTAAAAATACACTTTCAAACACCGTATGCGAACAATGCATACGGTGTTTTTCATACCACGGAATAATAATTTTGTTTTTGGCAAAAAATATAAATACAATTATCTATGGTTATGAAAGGTTAAACAATGAATGTTTTTCATCAGGAAAGATTTGTCGGCCCAGGACATGGTTCTCCTTATTTTGAGGGCTGGTATTACCGCATGGTTTCGCCGGAAGGAAGGTCTGTTTCCATAATACCCGGTATATCGGTTTGCGGAGATAAGTCTCACAGCTTTGTTCAGATAATTGAGTCCAATGGCCTTAGCATTTATAAAAAGTATCCGTTGTCGGCGTTTGGATATTCGAAAGATAGCTTCTATGTCAATATTGGAGATAATGTCTTCACTCGCGAAGGCTTAAAACTAAATATTAATGGTGAAAACAATATATTCGGAAAGGTGAAATTTGAAAATAGGGTAGAATACAACAAAAGCGTTGTAAAACCCGGCATCATGGGGCCGTTTTCATTTATTCCTATGATGGAGTGCCGACATGATGTTATATGCGTAAAAAGCAGGCTTTCCGGTGAAATCAATATTGATGATGAGAAAATTTCCATGTTTGGCGGAAAGGGTTATATTGAAAAGGACAGGGGAGTATCATTTCCGAGCGAGTATTTATGGATACAGTCAAATGATTTCTTTAAGACCGATGCTTCCTTTATGCTTGCGGCGGCAACCGTTCCGATTATTGGCAGAAAAATCAAGGGGCTGATATCATATCTCTGGATAGACGGTGGGTTTTATAATTTTACGACTTACGGCGGAGCTTATGTAAAACAAATGAGCTATTGCGGAGATATGCTTAAAGTTAATATAAAATCTCTGCGTTATTCGCTGAACGTTGAATTGTCGCAAAATTCTATATCTGTGTTAAAAGCGCCGTCAGACGGGGTTATGGAGCGCCCTATAATGGAAAGCTGCCAAAGTAATTTAAAAATTGAACTTCATAACAGAAATGGTATTGTGTTTAATGACACGGCGAAGTGCGCCGCTGCCGAAATTTTTGGCAATATTGCAGCAAATTATTAGAAATTGATTATAAGTTGTTGACATATGTTGAATAGGATAGTATCATTATTGACTATGATGAAAAAATCAATAGAGTATACAAGTTATTTATAATAAATATGAATTAAAAAGGAAGTAAATAATATGAGTAAAGTTAAATTTTTTGCAGGTGAAAAAGTAAATCATGCTAAATTCGGAGAAGGTTTTATCCGTATTTTAAAACCGTTTGAAAAAAGTTTTGTCGAATTTAACGGCAATAAAGAAGTCTGGGTTGATAACTCCGAACTTCTTAAACAAAACTGAGATAGATGATTTATAAAAGCTCGCGCCCGGCTGGAATCAGCCGGGCGCGCTTTTTTATGGCACGGGCTTTTGCCCGTGCTTTTTCATAATTACCGCAGTAAACTGCCGAAGTGATACCGGGAATTCCTCCGAATATAAAAGGCGCTTCAGAGTCAAAATTCCTCCAAAGGATTCCGGCTGTAATTGATGACAGCAAGAGTCCGATACCTTCAGCATGCCGTAAATTCCAAGAACTGTTCCCTTTGATTCTTGCGTCACCGCTTCAGCGACAAAAGCGCGTTCGGCTCCGCTTATAAAAGCAGTAAGCGCCATATGCAATAAATAAAATTATTATCGAAGGCTTTGACGAAAGGAAAGCAAAACCGTAAATTAAAAAGCCGGGAATGAGAATAGAGCTTCTTCCAAATTTGTCGGACAATTTTCCGGGTTGTATTGATAAAATTGAATCGGAAACATTAAAAATCAAATAAAGAAGCAATATTCCATTTCAGTACTCATATCAACAAAAATACGCAGCCGATAAGAACTATATTGGTAAAAATCTTTATGACTAATATAAAACATAGAAATTCCTTAAAAATTATACTATTATCTAATAAGCAATATAAGACTAATTAATAAAAAACTCATCTTTATTTGGAATTAAATTTATGTATTGGTTAAAATTGTTATGAGTCAAAGATTTAAGCAAAAAATACAATTTCGTAAGATAAAAAGTGAACTTTATTGATGAATATGAAAAATAATGTTATAATAATGTCGGAAAAACAATGTCTTAATAATAAAATGTCATAATGGAAGCATAACATTATTATTTCACTTATTTATGTGCAATTTTATTCAAAGGGGTAAAAAGTTGATGCAATATTACGATTTATCATTGCCACAAAAATCAGTCTATGATATGGAATTATTCGGAGAGGGAGCCATTGCCACAATTACAGCAGACGTTTTTTTTAGTGGAGAATTTGACCGTGAAATTTTGGCATATTCCATCAACAAAGTAATTGAATACAATGATGCTCTTCGTATCCAGTTAGACTTCACAGCATCAAAAGCACGCCAATATTTTACTGAATATAGTGAACAGGATATTCCCTGTAAAGTTTTTGTCTCTAAAAAACAATATATGAACTGGGCGGAATCCTACGCGAAAATTCCGCTGGACACTAAGAAAAGCCTTTTCGAAATCACAATAATATCTTTTAAAGGAAAATTTGGTGTAATTCTAAAATGTCATCATTTAATTGGTGACGCATGGAGTATATTAGCATATTTACATCAAATTTTTCGCTTTAATAAATTGCTTTCAGAAAAACATCAGTTGGAAGACGAAAAGCAGTATTCATATCTGTCCTATATTTCCAGGGAACAAAACTATTTAAAAAGTGAACGTTACTTACGGGATAAAAATTATTGGCTTGATGTTTTAAGCCTTCACAAAACTCCAACAGTTTTTTCTCAAAAGGCTAGCAATAACCAACAATCTCAACGAAAGTTGTTTGTTTTGGATCAAAAGTTGGACGACCAGATTTCAGAATATTGCAAAAAAAACAACACATCAGAATTTGCACTGTTTTTAACTGTGCTCGCCATTTATATTTATAAAAAGACAAATCAAAATGATTTATATATTGGAACTACGATATTAAACAGAAAAACGGCGGAAGATAAA
Organism: Ruminiclostridium sp.; assembly: GCA_036261235.1. Taxonomy (GTDB): domain Bacteria; phylum Bacillota; class Clostridia; order Oscillospirales; family Ethanoligenentaceae; genus Ruminiclostridium_D. Next base: position 13,987 of record DATALE010000101.1, read on the forward strand.
AAAACATCAGGAATGTTTGTTAACACAGTACCAATGCAAATTGATATTATGCCGGACAATTCGGTGCTTGATAATATAGAATCTGCAAAAAAGTCCATTAGGAATATATTCCGTCATCAGGAATATAGCTATACAGAGGTGCTGCAAGATGCCCGAACGCATTTTGGTTTGACTGACAGGCTAACAGATATATATTTTAATTATCAAAATGTAGATAAAAGTTTCGGTGAAGGACACGCATTTAATACATGGTATCATTGTGGTTATCAAACAGAAAGTCTGAACATACACGTCGGAAGAAATGCAAAGAAAAAACTTGAAATTTTTTATGATTATCAAATTGCAAAATTTAAAGAATGGGAAATAGAATATCTTCATAAACAATATTATCATTTGTTGCAAAGCGTTGTTCAGGCTGACAAAACTCCCGTAAAGCAATTATCATGTCTTGATTCTGATGAGTTTAATCAAGTTATCTATAAATTCAACGATACAGCAGCAAAATATCCGAGTGATAAAACGGTTGTGGACCTGTTCGAAGAACAGGTAAAAAAGACTCCCGGCAATGTAGCTGTAGTGTATGAAGATAAAAAGATTACATACGGGGAGCTTAACGCGAAAGCAAACCAGTTGGCATACAGGCTGAGGGAATCGGGCGTAAAACCGGATGACAAAGTGGCGATACTGACACAGAGAAGCATTGAAATGATCATCGGTATCTATGGAATAATAAAGGCGGGCGGGGCATATGTGCCGATGGACCCGGGCTATCCGTCGGATCGAATCAAGTATATGATGGATGATTGTCAGCCCAGGGCAATCGTTTTGGGCAAGGCTGAGCTGCCGGAAAAAAACGGAGATACCGGTCATAGACCTTTTCGACAAAAATATATATACAGGGGAGTCCCAAAATCCTGAGCATGTCAACAGGCCGGAAAACCTAATATATATCATCTATACCTCCGGCACTACCGGAAAGCCGAAGGGTGTTTTGATCGAACACCGAAATGTAGTACGGCTTTTTAAAAATGATAGATTCCAGTTTGATTTTGATGAACATGATGTTTGGCTGATGTTTCATTCGTTTTGCTTTGATTTTTCAGTTTGGGAAATGTACGGTGCAACATTATTTGGCGGAAAGTTAGTTACTGTATCTAATGAAGCTGTACGAGATACATATGCTATATTAAACGTTATCAAAACAAACAAAATAACAGTGCTTAGTCAAGTACCATCAGCATTTTATAATTTGATTAGAATCGAAAATGATCATGATTTGCAGTCAGTAAGATACTTGGTTTTTGGTGGCGAAGCGCTAAAACCCAAAAGACTTAAAAATTGGTATACAAAGCACCCAGATGTAAAGATTGTAAATATGTATGGTATCACTGAAACTACTGTTCATGTGACATATAGAGATATTCAACAAACAGAAATAAATAATGAAATTAGTGACATAGGGAAAGCAATTCCAACGCTGACTGTTTATATTCTTAACGGGAATGAACTGTGCGGAATAGGAATGCCCGGAGAACTGTGTATAGGCGGGGCAGGGCTGGCGAGAGGGTATCTTAACCGTCCGGAGCTTACGGCAGAGAAGTTTATCAAGAATCCGTTCGGAGACGGCAGAATATATAGGTCTGGAGATTTGGGGAGATGGCTGCCCGACGGCAATATAGAATATTCCGGCAGATCTTTACGCAGACTTTCTTTTATTCCGTCTATCTGGATTTCCTGTTCCGACACAACATAGGCGCAGATACTCTTGTCACCGTTTTTCTCTTTGACGATTACCGCCGCATCCTTGACGCCGGTCTGTTTGCGCAGCACACTTTCTATCTCGCCAAGTTCTATCCTGAAGCCGCGTATCTTTACCTGCTCATCTATCCTGCCCATATATTCTATATTGCCGTCGGGCAGCCATCTCCCCAAATCTCCAGACCTATATATTCTGCCCTCTCCGAACGGATTTTTGACAAACTTCTCTGCCGTAAGCTCCGGTCGGTTAAGATACCCTCTCGCCAGCCCAGCCCCACCTATACACAGTTCTCCGGGCATTCCTATTCCGCACAGTTCATTACCGTTCATTATGTATATTTGCGTGTTCGCTATAGGATGTCCGATTGGAAT
>DATALE010000102.1:0-2876 GCA_036261235.1 Ruminiclostridium sp.
TCTTGATGATCATGGCAATGTAAACCCAGCGGACAGAGAAAAATATGAAAGGGCATGCAGAAAAGAAGAATATCTAAAAAAGGTAAAAAAAGACTATGAGGAGGGGAAAATAACGGCAGATGAAGCTTTAAAGTCATTTGACGAATTCAATAATATAGAATAGTGAACACATTGCTCCAATCTTTATAACGGGGGATATGAAAATTAACTTTTTACATATATCAAAAAAGCCTTTATTTATAATTATCGTTTTAATAACAGTGGTAATTTTCTTAATCATAGCTGTAACTAACGGGCTTATTTTGCCCAATGGTATAAATATAAGAAAGTATCCAGTAAGGGGCGTTGACGTTTCCGAATATCAGGGCAAAATTGACTGGAAAGTCATGCAGAAAAACGATATTAAGTTTGCTTATATAAAAGCTACTGAAGGCAGTTTCTATATTGATAAGCAATATAAATTTAACTGGGAAAACGCGAGGAAAACAAATATTAAAATCGGAGCTTATCATTTTTTAAGTTTTGATTCAGATGGAAAGTCGCAGGCGCGCAATTTTATCGGAAACGTACCTGACGCTGGTTCGCTGCCTCCGGCTGTTGATGTTGAACTATATGGCAGATTCAAAACGGACAAACCATCGAAGGAAAAGGTAAAAAAAATACTGGGCGATTACCTGAAAGCAATAGAAAATTATTATGGTGCCAAACCAATCATTTATTTTACAGAGGAATCATTTAATCTTTATTACGATAAAAGTTACAGCGACAAATTTATTTGGATTCGAAACGTATTTACAAAACCGAACATCACTAGCTGGAAGTATTGGCAATACACCGATAAGGGAAGGCTAAGCGGATACAGCGGGAAAGACAAGTTTATAGACCTAGATGTATTCAACCGGTCCTTAGACGACTTTGAAAATTGATTACGAGGGTAGTGTCAATAGAAGTTTGCAATTTCACCCCGAAAAAATGAATTACGCCTTTCCAGCATGTCTGAGCTTTGCGGTTTTCTGGAATCCAACTCCGAAAAGAAATAGAAATGAAGCGAATCCTCAAGGTCATCTTTAAGAATAAAAATGGCATCGGGGAGAGCGTTTTTCGTATTTCTCGCCAAAAACCGGAACGTTTTCGAACTGCTTTCAAAAAAGGCAGTACAAATATATCAAATAAAATGCAAATAATTTAATCCCAAAAAATACTAACAAATTTCAATTTATTGCCGATATATTAATTAGAGCCGCATTAGCGGCGAAACAATTATACTCAGGAGATGGAAATAGGTGCTATAATCCGCGCCGGAAACCGGAATAACGCAGAAGCCGATAATTATGTCGGCGCTCAAAAACGCAAGGGTGGTCGACATGCCGCAATCCGGTCAGATAAAGGCATCAAAAAACACCGCTGACGGCATATCACCAAAAGTCTCTGCAACCGCGACAATATATAACCTTTCAAGAGCGTTTGTCGCGTATTCGACTTCACTCACCACAGAAAGCCCACAGAATTATTACACCTTCAGTGTCTCTGATGCACGTTACGTTGTATTCGGACTCGCGTCAGCCAACGCTAATTATTCTGTTCAGCTTTTTCATGAAACAAGCCCGGGCAAATATGATCCTACATCTTATATCATTAAATCAAAAGGAGATAAAATTATCAGCAATTTATCCACTGGTAAATATCTGCTTGCTGTCTATTCATCCGGAACTGTCGGGGATAACTATACCATCGTTATGAATGGCCTAAACCCTGCCGACCCGTCTAATATTTACATCAATTCATTTTCAACTTCGGTTTGCTATTATTCAAATAACAACAGCGTTTATGTCAACGGATATATGCTGATTCAGAACGGGAAGGAAATCGGAACGACGCTTGACTGGAACTATAGCAAGGACATTTCGACCGGCGACGGTGAAAATGCACTTGAGCAGAAGCTCAGTAACGTCCACCTCGAATCAGACCTCAACTCGTCAGAACCAATAGGCGCGTTTTTACACGTCTCATACAAATCCGATTACGCAAGCTCAAACAACGCGCTCCTGATACCGCTGGGGCCGGGAACGTATTTCTTCCTTCATCATTCCATTTGGGTCAGCGGCAAGCTTGTGCAGTCAAACAACGATATGCTCGGCAAGCTGACGCCAAGGAATTTCGATGAAAGCGACAACGGACAGGGCTATGTTGTTTTTGACTTGAATACATATTCAGTTATCGACATGTATGGAATCTGCACACACATCGGGGAAGGCGACCCTGATATAACGAGATATTAAAAAATCGGTATGAGAGGATTGATATTATGACAATCGGAAGAACAGGCGGGTGCTCGTCCGTTTATTCCTTACTTGAGAACGCAAAGAGGAAGCTGCAGGACGGCACTTATATCGAAGACCTGACCAGAGGCATGAAATGCGACGTCGAGAAGGTGACCGACCCGAACGTAATAAACAATATCAAGTTTGATTATTCAAAGGTTGATGATTTTGTTGCTTCTGGTGTAAGAGACGAGCCAATGTGGAAAATGTACCAGCGACAGATTGATGATGATATCAATGTCATGTGCCGTTTTTCTGGCGGTTCCGCTTCGGCCGGAGACCTCGGACTTGACCGCAACTTTGACAGTGAAGACGATTTCATCAACGCGATAAGCGGAGCAATGATGGACATCAAAGCATAAGGATAACCGACATCCGCATGTGAAATATAAAGTCTCAGATGATTTTTTGACTGCTTTCACAAAAATACAAGCGCCGCAGAACTTTGCCGCGGCGCTTGTATTTTGAGGGCGGAAGAGAGGATGGTTGTTATGAAAATATTTAGCGGAGGTTCTGTTGGAGGATATACGTCCGTTTATTCAATACTTGAGAATG
>DATALE010000057.1:0-5038 GCA_036261235.1 Ruminiclostridium sp.
GCGCTTCAATGGTAATGAATAACAGCATAACCCTCGGTACGCTCATGACCTTCGCCACCCTTTCCGGATATTTCATGGACCCGATAGGCAGACTCATCAATCTGCAGATGAGCGTTCAGGAAGCAAGCGTCGCAATGCGCCGTTTGTCAGAAATTCTGGAATCCGAGCCCGAACAGGCGGACGGTGTCATGAAACACAAGCCCGGAGGACTTTGCGGCGATATCGTTATGGAAGACATTGTTTTCCGATATGGCGCGCGCTCCGGTTTTGAACAGTGTCAGTTTCACAATTCCAAAAGGCAAAAAGGCGGCGCTGGTCGGTGAAAGCGGCTCCGGTAAAACGACGCTTTCAAAACTCATTATGGGTCTTTGGCAGGCTGAGACCGGCAAAATAACTATCGACGGATACAATATTGATGAAATTGATATTTCTTCGCTCAGGGAGAATATCGCCTATGTTCCTCAAAACGTGGAGCTTTTTTCAGACACCATAGCAAACAATATCAAATACGGGAACAAAACGGCCACATATGACCAGATAAGGGATGCATGCAGGGACGCCGGATGCGATAGTTTTATCGATAGGCTTCCCGGAAGATACAGTACATTTTTGCAGGAAGCAGGGGCTGATTTGTCCGGCGGCGAACGCCAAAGGCTCGCGCTTGCACGCGCTTTTGTCAAGGAGCCTCAAATATTGCTCCTTGACGAGGCAACCTCAAACCTTGACTTTGTCAGCGAAGCAAAAATCTATGACACGCTGTTCAGAAAAATGAAGAATACAACGATGCTGATTGTTGCACATCGCCTTTCGACAATACGCAAGTGTGACATTATTTATGTTATGGATAAGGGAAAAATAGCCGAGAGCGGAAGCCATTAGGAACTGCTCGAAAAACGCGGAGCATATTTCAGGCTTTGGGCATCGCAGACTGGCATTGAAGAGCCGGCAAAAGAAATCGCCGCGGCCGCACAGGCGGAAGACGCCGGAAATTCAGAAAATGAAACGATGCTCAGTGAAAACAGCGAAGAAATTACATACTGACACGGATTTTAACGCCGTACAGGCGGTGTTGAAATAATCTTTGACAAAGAGGATGGTTCCAATGGACAGATTATATGCCAACACAGTTTTAAGTTGGCAGTATTGACATATTTATTAAAATACTAGTAAAAAAAGGAGAATTTTAAATGGAAGCAGTATTAACATTGCCGATGAACGCGATTGCCCTCGACAACGACGAGATGGAGTATGTAGACGGAGGTGTATCAGCAAAAGTACATAATACTTCAATTGGTTTTAATATTGATTATTATTTAAATTCAACAGAAGCAAATAAACTAGCTATCGGAGGCTCGGCATATCTTGGTGTTGCAGCAGCAGCTACTAGTATAATTCCAGGTGTAGGGACAGCGGTTGCCGCTGCATTTAGCGTTTTATCAATTACTTATGGTTCAGTTATTTCATGGTATAATGCGGATGGCAGTGGAGTAATTGTAACATTACACTATGCCGGAACTAGAAAAACTCCAATATATTTAGGCCCCACTGTTGAGGACAGATAATATGAAATATTTATTTAAAATATGCACAATATTTTCAATAATATGTATAATGCTTGTTGATAATGCTTTTAATAATGAACATACACGAAAAGTTGCCATAATTATTATTGCAATTATCGGCATAATTTTTGTTCTTCTAGATTTAGCATTTAATTATTATTTTAAAAATAAGCGAACGCATAAATAGTAATCATGTTAATTAGCTGACTGATTAATGCAAAAATGTAGGTATTATGCCTACATTTTTGCATTAAAACGGTAAACCCCAAAAATTTCGAACGCGGTTGCCATCGGCAACGACGGGATGGAGTATGTAGACGGAGGGTGGAGAAAAGTAGTTAATATTTTTGGAGCTGGAGTCAGACTTTCAGGTTCAGAAACTTCAAGATTTCTTTCTTATTATTCGTGGATTACTGGAGCAATAAGTTTTGCCGCAGGCCTTGCAAACGGTACGGCAGGTGCAATAGCAGGCGTTATCTATTCAGCATATGGCGGGACTATACAAAAATTTAATTCTAACAATAGTGGCGTTACGATTGTTATTAAATGCACATGTAGGACATATTATATGAAATATTTATTTAAAGCGTGCGCTATAATGTCAATAATAGGTATGATCATTGTGAATAATGCGGTTAATGGTGATAGCCTGTGAAAAGCCGCCATTATTTTTTTCGCGATTAAGGCATTACTTTTTGTGTTTTCGGATTTGGCAGTTAATCTTTTAAGAAAAATGGGAAAAGATAAAATAATTTATTTCATTGGGCACTTTAATACATATTAATCTGTAAAAATATAAATACATCAACGCCACAAGCAGCCTTTTAGACGGTATTTACTCTATTCAACCAGCCTTTTCTTTATTAAAACTGATTGAACTGCCGTCGCTCTGAACTGTTATTGTGCCGTCAAGGTCTGTGCGGTATACCTTTGCACCGATGTTCGCGAGTTTATTAAGAATTTTCTTGTCAGGAAGACTGTGATCGTTATTTTTTTCTACTGAAATTACGGCGAAACGCGGACGCACGGCATTCAAAAACTCGTCCGTAGTTGATGTCCCGCTGCCATGATGCCCGACTTTCAGAACATCGGATTTGAGGTCATATCCATTATTGAGCATCTCTTTTTCCGAAACGTCCTGTGCGTCTCCCGCAAACAGAAAAGAAGTGTTTTCGAATGTCAGTTTCGTTACAATTGAGTAATCGTTAAGGTTATCATATATTGTGCTGTTGGGGGCAAAAAAAGTAAATTTTGCTCCGTAAAAATTATATGGGACGCCAAGAACCGGGTTTGTAATAGCCAGGTTCTTTTCCTTTGCTGCTTTAACGACATCCGTATAGCACTTGTGCGTTACGCTTTTATCCGGCATAATAAGTTTTCCGACAGGGTAAGATCTTATTATATCATCAAGTCCATAGATATGGTCTTCATGGGGATGCGTTCCGATAAGATAATCAAGCTTTTTGATTTTTCTGCTGTCAATCACACTTTTTATTTTCGGGACAGCTTCGTTAAGCGCTGCGTCAATAAGAATTCCGTGACTGCCGCGGCTTATTAAAATGCAGTCGCCGACTCCGACGTCGATAAAATCAACTTCAAGAATCTGTTTCGCTGATTTTGCCGCTGCGGATTCTATGCATGTCCCTGTTACTTCGAAAATGGGTGATGCTATGGCTGTTATGACAAACAATACTGTGATAAAAAATACTTTTATTTTAAGTTTCATACTACCCCTCATACTTATTCCAAATTAAAAGTCTCCAAAGAATTTGCGTCAAAATCATTGATTTACGATTTTTACGCGAATTCTTGCCTTAAGTTTATTTGGAATTAGTATTAAAACTCTTTTGTGAAAGATATTATTAAACTTAAAAACAAATATATACTTTTGACCATGTTAAAAAAGTCGCCGGTACATTGTGTACCGGCGTCGATTCTTTCATATTTTTTTTATATATCAAGGTTTAAAAGCTTTTTTGCATTTTCAAACAGGATTTTGTTGTTTTCCTCTTCGGTAAGCCCTAATCCAAGAAAGCGCTCAAGCTCTTCCTTGTGCCGTGTGAGCGGATAATCTGTTCCGAAAAGGACACGGTCAACCCCGTGCTTCCTGATCAGTTCGACAGTTTTCTCTTTAGGCAGCGCCCAAATTGAGCTCGAGGTGTCAATATAGCAGTTTTTTCCCACAATATACTTTTCGGCATTGTCCCACTCGGAATATCCTCCGAGGTGCGCCGAAATCACAGTAAGATTCGGATATCGGTCAAGCACATTGGCAAGGCGGCGCGGCGACGAAAATTCGCTGTTTGCGTCGCCGGTATGTATCAATACGGGCATTTTGCCCTCAATATTCTTATATACAATATCCATTGACGGGTCATCCACAAAATATCCCTGAAAATCCGGGTGAAGTTTGAGTCCGAGCAGGCCGAGACTGCGAATCCGTTCAAGCTCTCTGAGAATATCTCCCTCATAATCGGGGTGGATTGTCCCGAAACCGAACACATTTTTTGAAAGATGCTCGGATATCCAGGTATTTACGTTTTCGACCTGGGACGGTTTTGTCGCAACGGCGTGAACAAGTAAATAACCAACCCCGCCGTCTTTGGCTGAGCAGAGAAGATCGTCGATTGTGCCGTTGCCCTGACAATCGATTTTATAATAATTGTTAAGAAAATCAACGGATTTAAATGCAATTTTTTCGGGGTAGGCATGAGTGTGAAAATCAAATATCTTGCGCATGAGAAGTCCTCCAAATGAAAATACTTTGCTGACATCAAAAAAAGAATATTACATCTATATTTTACATCGTCTGTCAAACATAAAAGTCTTTATAAGTGCAAAATTTTAAATAAAACAAAGAGCAAACCATAGACGATTGGCTGGTGCAAAACATAAATCAGCAGTGTGTTGCGTCCTGCCGCCGCAAGAAACGGAACGCGAACAGTATAGAATTTTTCCGGAAGCCGGTGATTTATTATCGGTATACCGATTACGGTACCGACAATGAATAGGAAAAACCAGGGTATCATCGGAAAATAGTCAGCCGAAAAGAAATAGGCGTCAGGGAATCCAAGGGCGTAAATATGCGGCGTGGTTTGTAAAACCTGCGGCAGCATGAAGCCGAAAAGTCCGGGTATTCCGATAAAATGATATTCAGGCATAAAAAACGTGAGCGCAAACAATACCGAAAAAATTACTATGGAGAATTTTGGCGGAATCCGGTCGACGGCAGGTTTTACGAGTTCAAAAAGAAGGATTGCACAGCCCATAAAATGCAGGATGCCGAAATATATTGACTGGCTCGGAATGAATATTATCGACACAGCTGAAACAATAAGTCCGAAAATCAAAACCCTTGCCCCGCGTTTTATATTGCTGTGAGAAAACCGTGAAGATACGCCCGCAAGCAGGATAAACGCCCAGGTGAACGGCTGACGTACAATTTCGAACAAAAGTGTATCGAGAATCGGAATGTG
>DATALE010000109.1:0-3089 GCA_036261235.1 Ruminiclostridium sp.
CGCCGAACTGTCCAACCTGCCTGCCGTCGAGAACAATCATCAGAATAGTGCCATCGGATTTTTGCGCAATTGCCGTGCGCGGTGCCCTTGATTCGGAAGTACCCTCTTTAAATTGGGGCGTACCGTTTACAATCAGAGGTCTGAAATCGTTTTGTGAATTTTTAGGTAAAGTTACTGCTTCCGAAACATTCAGTCTTTGCAATTCGTTTATACTGTGATTACCGACAACAAGAACGCCTTTTTTATCAAGGGCAATTACATTTACCTTATCGGTGTTGCTCCAAGTCTCATTTTTCCATATCACGTCACCGTTGTGCATAACAAAATTAGTTGGATATTTGGCGCTGTCAGACCAGCCCACGCCGCCGTCAAACCCTCCGCCGTTAATAGCCCCGACAGCATCGAGCCTTTCCGCAATCTTGCTTGTAAACTCCCCGACTTTGCCGACATATTTTGTCATAGCGACCTTGACGCGGAGAGGGTCATTCACTTCAAGCACATAGCCGCTGAACTGTTTGCCGCTCACTTTATAGGCATTGATACCCGTATCGCCTGTATTTTTTGTTTTTACGGTAGAAATCTTCTGCTGCTGGTTATTTTGAGAAGTGCCCCCTGTAATCTCCGAAATTTGCGTATCGGACAAGAACATCCGGGCAATAGACTGCTTTGTTCGGGATTCCATCGCCGAACAAACGATAAACCTTTTTATTGTACCGAAAAACGGTGAATAAAAAACAAGCAAAAGACTGAGATAGCCTGAAAGCAGTAGTTGTATAACAATAGTCAGAATTATAAAGGGTTTTGAAAACCTGCGTTTTTTTACACCTTTTACTTTTCCCTTCAACACGAATCCCCTTTTCAGATAAAGAACATAAAAATCCATTTTATCTTTAAGATTTTAACATATATATCATTTCAGTGCAACTGTTTAATTTTTAATATTATATACAACCTTTTTTAAAAATAAAGATAATTGTGTTTAATCAACGGAATAATTTCTAATAATCATAGTATAAACCCTTTTAATTACAAAAACTAATCTAATAACATTGTCCTACCGCTGTTAACATTGACAAATCGGTATTTTTAAGATATTTGACTGTATTTTAAAAAGAATATACGGTTTTTTTGTATAATCGTATTAAAATGCTGTATTCAGTTGCTAATTTGCCAAAATGATAGTAATATGATATTTGGTCGGAGTTTTTAATTATTCATTTATATAAAATTTGGACAGTAAATTGCTGATTTTTTACCTTAAATACACTTAAATATACCTGAAAAACGCCTGTCCGGCCTCAACAAAATTGAAAATGGCGTATTTCGCTTATAGTTTTGGGAGTTGTTAAAAATGAGAAAGACTAAGATTGTTTGTACTCTTGGCCCCGCGACAGATGACGAGAATATTGTCCGCCAACTTATGCTCAACGGCATGAATATTGCCCGTTTCAACTTTTCACATCAAACGCATGAAGAGCATAAAATGCGCGCGGAAATGCTTAAAAAGCTGAGAACCGAACTTGACCTTCCGGTTGCTTTCCTTCTTGATACAAAGGGTCCGGAAATAAGGCTTGGACTTTTCAAGAACAAAAGTGTCGAACTTAAAGAAGGACAAATGTTCACGCTTACAACAAAAGATATCGAAGGCACAGAAAGCATGGTAAGCGTTTCATTTAAGGGTCTCCCGAGTGACGTTAAACCCGGAAACCACATTCTGATTGACGACGGCCTTATTGATATGGTCGTTGAAAATATTGAAAACACAGAAATCATCTGCAAAGTCCTTAACGGCGGTAAGGTTTCCAACAACAAAGGGGTAAATATCCCCGGTACGCGCCTTTCACTTCCTTTCATCAGTGAAAAAGACAAAAGCGATCTTTTGTTCGGAATCGAGAACAACTTTGACTTTGTCGCCGCTTCCTTTACCCGCACCGCAGCAGATATCATTGAAATCAGAAAGATTCTTGAAGCAAACGGCGGCAACAACATTCGCATCATCGCAAAGATTGAGAACTCCGAAGGCGTTGAAAACCTTGATTCAATACTTAAAGTTTCGGACGGCATAATGGTCGCCCGCGGTGATATGGGTGTTGAGATCCCGTTTGAGGAAATTCCGCACCTTCAAAAGGTTCTTATCAAAAAGGCATACAACGCAGGCAAGCTTGTTATCACGGCAACACAGATGCTCGATTCAATGACCGTCAACCCACGCCCGACCAGAGCTGAAGTTACTGACGTTGCCAACGCTATCTATGACGGCACAAGTGCCATTATGCTTTCAGGCGAGACTGCCGCGGGCAAGCACCCGATAGAAGCTGTCAAGACAATGTCCCGAATTGCTGAACGCACAGAAGCCGATATTGATTATACAAAGCGCCTTACACAGCGCAAGCTTGAGGATTCCCCCAACGTTACAAACGCTATTTCTCATGCAACATGTACAACCGCGCATGACCTCGGCGCGGCCGCAATACTGACCGTCACCAAATCCGGTCAGACAGCGAGATTTATTTCAAAATTCCGTCCTTCTTGCCCGATAATCGGCTGTACTCCGGATGACCAGGTTTATCGCCAGCTCAATATGTCATGGGGCGTTGTTCCTGTGATGACAAAGGAAATGGAGAACACTGACGCGTTGTTCGAACATGCTGTTAACAGCGCAGTTAAAAAGGGCCTTCTGCATGACGGCGACCTTGTCGTAATCACTGCCGGTGTTCCTCTCGGTGTCTCTGGTACAACGAACCTCCTTAAAGTTCAGATTGTCGGCAACGCCCTTGTTTTTGGCCACGGTATTGTTCATTCAACCGTCTGCGGCAACCTCTGCGTCTGCAAAAGCGAGGAAGATGCAATAAAGAATTTTAACGACGGCGATATTCTTGTCATTCCTCAAACTTCAAATAATATAATGTCTTTAATCAAAAAAAGTTCAGGAATCATTACTGAGCAGGACGGCGCTGCTTCCCACGCGGCTGTCGTCGGTCTGACACTGGATCTGCCGGTCATTGTCGGTGCAAGGAACGCGACACAGATCCTCAAGAGTGGAACCACTGTTATACTGGACGGCTCAAGAGGAATTGTTTTTATCAGTT
>DATALE010000110.1:0-1730 GCA_036261235.1 Ruminiclostridium sp.
TGCCGAACGGTACCTGCGGCGTAATTTCCTTCGGCGTGAAGGGCGGCAGGGAAGAGGCGGCAAAATTCATGGAAGGTTTAAAGCTTGCTTCGATTGTTGTACATGTGGCAGATCTGCGTACCTGCGTGCTTCATCCCGCAAGTACAACGCACCGCCAGCTGAACGACGAACAGCTTGTTGAAGCCGGAATCAGCCCCAATATGATCCGTATGTCGGTCGGCATTGAAAATATTGCAGATATCCTTGCAGATATCGGACAGGCAATCGAGCAAATTTAATAACTATAATTAAATGAGAAGGAGGATATGGAGCAGTCCATATCCTCAATTTATTTTTTAGGCTCGTTAGGATTACACCCGTTACCGTTGGGGGTCGGCAGACTCGGAAAGGCTGTTTGCCTCCCTGTTTACTTTCCCTTTTCTGCCAATTAAAAATGACGGCTTTAACTCTGAAATCAAGATTGCGGCAAAAATTAGTAAACAACCGATAAATGTCCTTGCGGTGAGCGATTCTTCCAAAAAGAGAATCCCGAACAGCGTACCAAAAAGCGATTCGAGGGACATGATCAGAGAAGCTTTTGAAGGCGGAACGTATTTTTGGCACACGTTCTGCAAGACCAGTGCCACCAGCGTACTGAATATGCCCACATAAAGCAGGGCCCAAACCGAATCCATACCGAGGCTTGCGGGGAAACGTTCTGTAAAGAGCGAAACAAGCAGCGCGGCCAGTGACGTAAATGTGAACTGCGTAAAGGAAAGAAGAATAGGGTCGGTTTTTTCGGTTAAAATACTCACACCGGTGATCTGTGCTGCAAACACGGCGCCGCACAAAAGGGAAAGCATATCCCCAATGTTTACCGAAAATCCGGAATGCAAAGACAAAAATCCAATACCGATAATACAGACAAAGGCGGATAAGATATTGCAGATATCCGGTTTTTGATTTTTTGTAATCCAATATAAAAACGGTACAAGGACTACATAGACGGCTGTTAAAAACGCATTATTGCCTGCCGTCGTATATTCTATTCCGAGCGTCTGAAAGTAGTAGGCAGCATAGAGCAATATTCCAAGGATTGCACCGGACTTTATGGAACGCAGGTCTATTTTTTTTATTCGATTGAAAAAGAAAACCGGCATCAGTAAAGCCGCAATTCCAAAACGTATGGCAATGATGTAACTGGGGGGAATGGATGCTGTCGTGTTTTTTACCACCACAAAAGCGCTGCCCCAGATCACCGTGATGAATAATAATCCAAGTTCAGAGACCAAGGACCTGTTTTTCGTATTCAAATATTACACCTCATTATTTCACATTGCTTTTATTATATCATTGATACCGCGGTACTGCAATAAAGTATTCTTTTAACGGGATCAGCGGGCTGTATGTTCATAGATTATTTTGAATAATATTTCTTTTCTAAAGCGGTCTGTTGTGATATAATAAAATTTGATTTTAGCCAAGTTTGATTTTTGGAGATGAAAATTTGATGATAGGAATTGAACAGCGCTTTGTTTGCGACGGCGTCAATTTCAGAAGTATCAAAGATACCAAGTTCAAAACAATCCGTATGTCCGTTAATTTTATGCTGCCGATTCAAAAATCCACCGCGGCTGTAAACGCAATTTTGCCGTTTCTGCTCAGCCGTGCCAGCCGGGAATATCCGGATTATACCAAACTGGGGGAAAGGCTTGCGGAGCTTTATGGCGCGGAAATCAACGCCGATGTGC